>JABDLA010000003.1 GCA_013001965.1 Flavobacteriaceae bacterium
CTCTGGAATTAAAATAAGTTCCACCAACAAAACTTGCATTATTCTCAATTTCCTGATTCATTATGTAACGCAATTGATCAGCCGTTAAATCGGTATTCCAAACACGCACTTCATCAATATTTCCGTCGAAGAAATCGGTTGGAGCAGTTTTACCTGCAGCACCGATAAAGAAGCTTAATGAATTATCCAGTGGAGCCGGTAAATTGGCAGAGGCATCGGCAACACCATCAATATATAAGGTTGTCGTTGTTCCATCATAGATTACGGCCACATGGTGCCATTCATTTTTCGGAATAGCAACTGAGGAAGATACTTGTCTTATACCTGCATTATAATGGCGAAACCATAAATGTCCATTCGATCGAATTCTAAGGTCATAACCCTGATTAAATGCTACATTTCGTTTTGATATAATCGTCGTATTATCAGCTTGAGGCTTGATCCATGCCGAAATAGTAAATCCGGTTGGGTCAAGATCCAGATGATCTTCAACATCGATATAATCGGCATTCGCAGGATCAAAGTATACCGAGCGTTCAAAGGTCTCTTCCGGTGCCCAGCCAAAAGTGATATACTCAGTACCATCAAAATCGTGATCGGCATAAAGCATTCCACCTGTTTCAGTCATAACACGATAATCGGCTGTAGGATCAAATACTCCTGTTGCCGAAATAAACATTAGATATCGGCCATCTGGTGGCGCTGCCGTACGAACTACAGAGGTTGGAATAGAAACCTCAACCGTGGGTACATCGCCTCCAATTTCATTTACTTTCCAAACTCTTGGAATAGCAGTAAAAGAAACGTTAGTAACCAAACTTGCATCGCCAATGTCTTCACTCATATCTACGGTAACGTTTGTTGCCGCTCCGTTCAAACTGGCATCGTTATTTCCCCAAATTAAAAATTGTTGGTCATTTAGAGTTGTGCCATTGTTTGTAATATTTTCATTATTTGTACTATAGGTATCGGTCAATGCCATGGTTAAAAATCCGCTGGTTGGACCAGTACCATCAACCTCAGTGTTTTGACTTTTAGATTGTTTTTGGTTCAATTGTGAGGCATCGTCACGTCCAATACCGGCAACGTCATAATTGTAACCTGAGTTGGCACTCGTATCCCAAATCACATTTCCGCTAGAATCAATGTAGTCTATGTCATTCAAGCGATAATCAGTCAAAGTACTTGAACTCGCTTGTAAAGTAGTTCCATATTTAATTCCTAAATACGATTGTATCTTTTGCTGGTTTATAGCTGAATTTGGCGAACTATAAGAAATGACTTCACCAAGCATTCCATTTAATTGCGATGTCGTTCGACCCGCAATACCACTTCGACCCATTCCGATCAAAAATGGCAGGTTTTCAAACTCGACAAAGTTTAAATCATCGCCATTTCCGGCACGACCTGTTACATTATCGATTCTCTTTCCGTTCTTATAAATTTCTGAAACCGTTCCTCCTGAGTTTGTCTTTACATTGATAATCAATACATGATTATACACTTCTGACGTTGAAGCGCTGGCACGACCATAGGAATCGGCATCTGGTGGTCCGGATAAAGGATAGGAATCAATATTATGTGAAATCACTTCATTAGAATAACGTCCTGTAGTACTTCCAAGTCCTAATCCTGTTGGATCTTCATGAAATGCAATAGAAGCAAATCGTCCGCCTATGGCGAATTGACGTCCGGGGACGAATGAACCTGTTGAAGTATCAACATCATCATCACTACGTACAACAACAAAATAATCTCTTGAGTAAAATCCTCCTTTACCGTTCATATATTCGGTGTTATTGTGATCGAAATCAACAACCGGATTGTAGTTAATATTTCGGTTCCCATTATCTCTATAAGTAGGTGCAAGCGCAGAGGACGCAGAAGCATCTTCTTTATCAAGCGCCGTATCATAAGCCTGATCTTCCCAATTTGTAAGAGCGGCACCATCTGATACCGATACACCTGCGTTTGTTTTTAGCCATAATCTTAAATCGCCCGTAATATTTGCTGGGGCTATTGAAGCACTATTCAAAGCAGTTGATGGATCGGCTTCTATTCTGAAATTATCAAAGGCCACACCGTCATTAGTACCCGAGCTACTTGAACGGAACTGAATTCTAAAACGTACATTGTTTTGATTCGCAAAGATTGCGTCAGTAAGCGTAATTCTAGCATTGGAAAATTGGTTATGGGGATTAAACGATGGCGTAGACGTATGTCCATCACCATTCCACGCATCAGTACCAAATACTGAAGCATTATCTTCATACCAGTTGGTTCCTGAACCGCTAGCGCCTAATGTAACATATGCGCCTCCGGCTACGGAATACTGGATGATCATACCATCAACATTATTTTCTGTTTTATATTTAACATCGAGACTTAATTGAATATTTTGTAATCCAGTAAAGTCCAACTGCGGACTTTGAATAACAATATCAGTATTATTCGTGTAATTATTAAAATTGGTATTTCGCCAAAAACTTCCTTCACCTAATTCGGTAGTTGGGAAAGTATTGGTCCAGGTCCAACTGTCATTGGTCGATGTCACTACGGTCCATCCACCATTGTTGACATCAAAATTTTCATAGTATAATGTATATTGAGGCTGTCCGTAGGTAGGTACAACAGTCGCCGTAATTGAATATATCCATACGTTATCACCTCCATCGTTACTGGCATCACTGGCAATTGTTACCGTAGAGGTGTAAGTTCCAGGACTCGCTGTTAAGAGAGATATAGTAAAAGGTTCAGGTGCTTGACTTTTGGTAATTGTATTATCTGCCAACCCTGATGAAATTGAAAAATCAGTTGTATTAGATAAAGAAATACTCGAAACCGTTAAGGTAGTGTTACCACTTGTTTGAACATTATCTATAAAAAAAGTTCTACTGGTCTGTGAATTAAAATCCGTAAAGTCCGTCGTACTTGGTGTAGTGTCATTATCTGCTATGTATTGAGAATTTCCCAGTACACCTATTTGTTGAGCATAGGAGTTTGAAAAAAATACAGTAAAAACAAGGACTACAGAATATGATAATACTCTAGAAAGTAACCATGTTGAAGTTTTCATTTGAGGTTAAGTTTAATTTAATAATAGATTTAAAGGGACGGTGAAAGTATTGTATAACGGTTAGCCACGTTGAAAAGATTCTGTAAAAAGTAAGAATTTTCGATAAAAAGCGACTTTTTGCTAAAATATCCGATTAAAAACCAGCTTATTATGTCAATTCATTTGATGCTTTTTTAATAAAACTAAGAATCTAAACTATTTTAATAATGCTTATATTTAAGACCAATTTATAGCTAATTATGAAAAATAAATTACTTCTGCTTGGTCTGATTTTATCCCCTATTTTACATGCTCAACCTAATACTGATGTATTTTTGTTCGATCTTGACCGGGAATACAACAATTTTAAACTCAGCAACTTTAAAAATATCAGTAATAATGAAGGTTATGATAATCAGCCTTCTTTCCTGGATGACAATACAATTCTATATGCATCCACTCGTAAAGGGCAAACTGATATCGCCAAATACAATATTAATTATGATTCTCAAATATGGATCAACCATACTGATGGCAGCGAATATTCGCCCTTAAAAATTCCTGGTCAATATGCGGTTTCGTCCATCCGACTTGAAAAAGACGGTACTCAAAAACTCTATAAATACAACCTATCTAACGGTGAATCGGAAGTCTTGGTCGACGATATCATTATTGGTTATCATCTATGGTATAATCAGGACGTTTTGATTTCTTCGGTCCTTGAAGATGGTGGATTGTCGCTGTATTCCACACATTTTGAGGAAAAGATGAACAATATGTTTCAGAAGAATATAGGAAGGTCTTTACATAAAATACCGAATTCTGAGCTCATAAGTTTTATCTCCAAAGCCGATAAGGACCTTTGGGAAATAAAATCTCTGCATCCGCTTAAGGGCTCCGTAAAATCGATTATGGGAACACTTCCAGAGGCCGAAGACATGTGCTGGCTGCCTGATGGAACGATTTTGATGGGAAAAGATAACATCCTATATACCTTCAAAAAAGATAAAGATGTTGATTGGAATGAAGTCGCATCTCTGGAAGAGTTCGGGATTACCAATATCACACGTCTTGCGGTTAGCCCAGATGGTTCAAAGCTCGCTGTGGTAGGCGAAGGCGGAAAGGCTGCTGAAGTTGATCCAAATAAAAAACTTGAGGCCAAACTCGAAAATATAGCCTGGATCACGGGTAATTGGAAAGGTGAAGCCCTTGGTGGTATTGTGGAAGAAAACTGGAGTGCTGCTAACGGTGATTCTATGATGGCCACCTTCAGATTGATTCAAAATGATAAGGTGGTCTTCTACGAGATCGAGATCATTCGAGAAGTGGATGATACACTTATTCTTCAACTCAAACACTTTAATAATGACCTGAAAGGCTGGGAAACCAAAGATGAGACCGTCGAATTTCCTTTGAAAGAGATCACCTTGAACAAGGTTGTTTTCCATGGCATGACATTCGAACGGATTAGTGACAACGAAATGACTGTCTATGTCGATATGAAACAGGACGATGGAAAAACAGAAGTCTTAAAATTCAATTATACCAAAGAATAACATTATGAGAATAACTATCATTCTAACCCTCCTGCTCTTTTATTCTCCAATTTCTGCTCAAACCGATTCTAAACTTTATAATATTATCGATGCGGTTTCTGAAGAAAACCTAAGAAACGATGTCAAAACCTTAGCCGATTTCGGTACACGCCATACGCTAAGTGATACCGTATCACAAACCCGAGGCATAGGAGCAGCACGTCGCTGGATAAAAGCAGAATTTGACCGGATTTCTAAAAATTGTAATAACTGCCTTGAGGTTTTTTATCAGAAAAATTTTGTTCCCAAGGGCGACCATAAGCGCATCGTTAAAGATGTTTGGGTGGTTAATGTCGTTGCAATACAACGAGGCACAAAATTCCCAAATAGGTTTGTCATCATGAGTGGCGATATCGATTCAAGAATCTCCGACCCAACAAATTATACAGATGATTCACCCGGCGCCAACGATAATGCCTCAGGAATGGCAGGAGCCATAGAAGCGGCTCGTGTTTTGAGTAAATACCAATTTGAAAGCAGCATTATATATGTTGGCCTATCAGGAGAGGAACAGGGCCTTTATGGTGGCAAAGGACTGGCTAATTATGCCTTGGAAAACAACTGGGAGATCATTGGTATTCTCAATAATGACATGATTGGAAACATCAAAGGTGTTGATGGGGTCATTGACAACCGCACCTTTAGGATCTTCTCTGAACCCGTCCCTCCTACCGAAACCGAACGCGAAAGGCGTTCAAGACGATTTTATGGAGGTGAAGTGGACGGTATTTCGCGTCAATTGGCACGCTATGTCTACAAAACAACCAAAACTTATATGCCCGAGATGAACCCAATGATGATCTATCGTCTGGACCGTTTCGATCGTGGCGGCCATCACAGGCCCTTTAATGATGTAGGTTACGCTGGCATAAGAATTATGGAAGCGCATGAAAATTATACGCAGCAGCACCAGGATATTAGAACCGAAAATGGCATTAATTATGGTGATACCTTTGAACATGTCAACTTCCCCTACGCCAAAAAACTAACGGCTGTCAACGCCATCAATCTGGCCAGCCTGGCATCAGCGCCTCCTCCACCACAAAATCTTGCCATTGGTGGCAAAGTCGAGCCCTCAGCTAAGTTTAAATGGGATAAGGTGGAAAACGCCAAAGGCTATAAGATTTACTGGCGCGATACCACCTCTCCTACCTGGGACCATAGCCGTTATGTAGGCGATGTTTCCGAATATACTTTGGAAGGAATCGTTATTGATAATTTCTTCTTCGGCGTCGCTTCCGTAGGACAAGATGGCTATGAAAGTATGGTCGTTTTTCCGAATAAAACTTTTAAAAACTAATCATATTTTATAATGAATTCAGCTAATAAATATGCCCTCCTGTTTGTAGCTCTGCTTATCTTAAGCTGTAAGTCTGAAAAAAAAGAACAACCTCAGCAAACAAATGAATCGATTACCGAGGTCGATAAACTGTCCGAATCGGTACGGCATCATGAATGGATCGACCTGAAACGTTTTGATGGAAGTGTTTGTAAAGCATTTGTCGTCTATCCCGAAAGCAGTGAACCTGCGAAAAGCGTCATTGTCATTCACGAAAACCGCGGACTCAATGATTGGGCCAGAGAGTTTGCTGACGAATTGGCGTCTCATGGGTATTTGGTCATTGCACCAGATCTTATCTCAAATACCGTTGAAGGTATAGAGAAAACAACAGATTTTGAAAATACCGACGAAGCCCGCGAGGCTATATATGCCTTAGAACAGGATAATGTTACCGCAGATCTCAATGCTACTTTTAATTATATTAAATCTGATAAGGCGTCAAACGGCAAAGTGTCTGTAGTTGGTTTTTGTTGGGGTGGTTCACAAACATTCAGATATGCAGCAAACAATAATTCTATTGAAGAAGCTTTGGTTTTTTACGGAACAGGGCCAAAAGAGGAAGAAGCTTATAGCAATATCGAATGCAATGTCTATGGGTTTTACGGTGGGAATGACAATAGGGTGAATTCTACGATTCCGGATTCTGAAAAATATATGAAAAAATACAGAAGACGATTTGAGCCTGTAATCTATCCCGATGCAGGTCATGCCTTTATGAGGCGAGGTTCACAGTCTGATTCTGACGAAGCGAACAAGGCCGCTCATGATGCTTCATGGAAACGATTACTGGAAATTTTAAATGATGGATAAGCCTGAATTATTTTTTCCCAGAGATGTAGAATGGTATGACTGGTTGCTTCAAAATCATGATCAATCCAATGGCGTCTATTTAATATTTTATAAGATTGAACTAAAAGTTCCCAGTATGCGCTGGGAAGAAGCGGTTAAAGTTGCATTGTGTTTTGGTTGGATCGATTCAACAGTTAAGAGTTTGGGCAATGGAAAACGGCGACAATATTTTTGTCCGCGAAAACCAAAGAGTGTTTGGTCCGCCTTAAACAAAAGCTATATTACCGAATTGATCAAGGCCAACCTTATGCATGAAAGTGGATTCAAAGCGATTGAAATTGCCAAAAAAAATAGTTCCTGGACCGCACTGGATGAGGTGGAAAAAGGTATTATTCCTGACGACCTTCAAAAGGCCTTTGATGCTCATCCTTTGGCTTTTGAGAATTATCAAAATTTCGCAGCTGGCTATCGCAAATCCTATTTATATTGGCTTAATCAAGCCAAGCGCGAAGCTACACGGCAAAATCGGATTAAAAAGATCATTGAATTTTGCGGAAAAAATATGAAAACACCCGGGACCGTATTTTAAAACATCAGTTTCTTTATATTTTCCAAATACCCCCGACTCACTCTTACCACATCCCCATTTTCCATTGTTACGTCATAACTTTTAGTGTATTTATTTAATTCCTTGACCTTGTTGAGATTAATGATCGAAGACCTGTGAACTCTAATAAAAATTGAATTATTTAACTTCTTTTCGAGCGTAGAAATTCCATAATTGCTAACAAAAGTCTTGTCTTTAGTGACCAATTTCGAGTAATCACCATACGCTTCAACGCGAAGCACGTCCTGAGTAGCCACGGTAATAAGTTTGTTCTGACTTTGAACTAGAATGCGCTCAGGAAACTTTGTTTTATCCATTAACAAGCTTTCGGTTAATGGTCTTGCCTTATTATCGATAAGATTATTTGACAAGCGCTCAATTGCCGTTCGGAACCGGTCCTTGGTATATGGTTTGAGAAGATAATCAACAGCGTGAACATCAAATGCCTTCAAAGCATATTTATCAAAAGCTGTTGAAAATATGATTTGAGGTAATTCTTCGAGATGTGTTAACACATCAAAACCGTTCATCCCTGGCATTTGAACATCAAGAAAAACAATGTCAGGCTTAAACTCATTTATAATTTTTACAGCATCCACACCGTTATTGGCTTCACCCAAGAGGACAAGATCTGGATATTCATCCAGATATTCCTTTATGAGTATCCGTCCTGCCTCTTCATCATCAACGATAATGACCTTCCTCATATTGCAAAATTAATTTTAAGTCCCTGCGGCACATTATCTGAAAGCATCAATTTACTCTGATACATTTTTTCCAGTCTCAAACGTGTATTATTGAGACCGATCCCTTTTTCAAAAAGGCTTTCTTTATTGCTTACACCTATTCCTGTATCTGCTATTTCAAAGGCCAGTTTATCTCCTTTTTTCTTAATTGTTATGGATATGGTTCCACCTTCTATTAAGGAAGATAATCCATGCTTCACCGAGTTTTCCACGAGGGGTTGCAGCAACATGGGTGGAATCATTTCATCGAGAATATCGTCAGGGACGTTCACCTCAATTTGGAGCCTGTCCTGAAATCTGGCCTTCTCAAGATCAAGGTATTTATTAACGAACTCCAGTTCCTCCCTTAAACTAACTTTTTCGACTTGAGAGGCTTTTAGCTGGTAACGGAATAAATCGGATAACTCTGCGATAAGCAGCCTGGTTTTTTCATTTTCTGCAGGAACAGAAGCGCTAATTGTATTAAAGATATTATAAAGAAAATGTGGATTAAGCTGTGCCTTCAAGGCCGACAATTCACTTTTTAATGCCGCAGTCCGCAATTCACCTTCCAGTTTCAGTTTTTTTCGATTGTCGAGATAATAGTTATAAGCATGAATAATTCCAAATTGTAAGATATAGAACAAAGCAGGAATATAGATATCCCAAACCTTACCGGAACCTCCCAGATGTCCGAATCCAATTTGTTTACAGATAAAATAATAAGCTTGTTGCCATAGCAACACAAAAGCAGGAAGAAAAATAACATGTAGCAATAATCTTTTCCTTAAGGTCCAATGGCGCAACTTTCTAAACATCAAATACCAAATAGGAATAGTGAATAACATCTTCAGTAGATAATCCAAACCACTATCATCCATAAAAGTCCTTGGACTTAAAAGGACATCCTCCGGGTCTTGAAATCCCATTCTGTTAACGTACAATGTAACATGATAGAATACAGCAAAAAAAACATAAATGCCAAAAAATACAAGCAATTCGGCATTAAGAATTCCAAAGGTTCGTCGTTTTAAAAAAGGTGTTTCCATCGATTCAGATCATTTTTATAAAAGTATGGGTATCTTTTTAATATATAAAATTCTCAACGTCGAATGGGCCTATAATCAGTTAAATTGACCCATCCCATTCATCGGGTTATAGGCCAATTCATCATTTAAGAGTTGCTAAAGCCGACGATCAGTCTCATCTTTGACTTAAACAAAAATTAATGTTATGAAATTGAATGCACTTCTAATGGTAACTTTTCTATTCTCAACAACACTTATTTCTCAGAATGAAATAAGAGGGAAAACAGTAGATGAGTCCGGAAATCCAATTGAAGCCGTTGTTGTATCATTATTTTCAGCGGATAAATCCAGCTTTATAAAAGCCGCAGTTACGGAAATCGATGGAAGCTTCCTTTTGAACAATATTCCTTTAGGTATTTATTTGCTTGAAGCCCAAAGCCTCGGATTTAAAATCTTCAAACTCGATGGCCTGGAAGTTGAAGCCGATGTTAGTCTTAAAGATTTAGTCATGCAACCCGAAACCGAATCTCTTGGCGAAGTTACTATTATTGCCGAAAAACCCATGGTACAGGTGCTCGCTGATAAGACGGTTTTCAATATTGAAAATACCATAAACGCTATTGGTGATTCCGGTTTCGAATTATTAAGAAAAGCACCGGGTGTCATTATTGATAATAATGATAATCTTATTGTGGAAGGAAAAACCGGTGTTTTGATTTATATTGATGATAAGCCTTCGGTTCTCAGGGGTGAAGATCTCATCAACTATTTAAAAACCATACAGGCTACTGATATCGAATCTATAGAAATCATAACCCAGCCATCTTCAAAGTATGATGCGGAAGGCAATGCCGGAATAGTCAATATTATATTTAAACGTGACAAGAGTTTGGGAACCAATGGCAGTGTCACCAGCGGCTTGACTTATGGTGACTATGCGCGTTATAACACCTCGGTTTCGTTTAACAATAGAAACAAAAAAACAAGTCTCTATGGCTCTTTCAGTAACCGATTTGGGGCAAGTTATGGATTTATCAACCTATACAGGACTCAAAGTAATACTATTTTCGATGCTCAGACCGAGTCCATTTATGATACCAACAACAATAATATTCGACTCGGCTTTGATTTCTATGCCAATGAAAAGTCTACATTTGGCGCAATTGTCACCGGCAATTTTAGCAACTCTGATTCTGAAAGTAATTCGCGTACACCTATCATTCCTGTTGATAGTAATTCACCAGAGGAAGTATTGATTGCCAGCAGTATTACCGATAGCAAGACATCCAATTTGTATGCCAATGTGAACTATAAATTCAAAGCGGGTGATGACGCTAGTTTTAATGTTGATGTTGATTACGGCAGATATGATCGCGACCGTGATAATCTTCAACCCAATACCTATTTCAATGGAGATGAATCTCAAATGACAAGTGAAAACATTAATTATATGGTGACACCTATCGCAATCGATCTGTTCACAACCAAGGCTGATTTTGAACACACATTCTTAAAGGGAAAATTAGGGCTGGGAGTTAAATATTCAAAAATTGTCACCGATAATGAATTCGATTTCTATGATCGGATTAACGGACAAGACGTTATCAATGAAGAACGAACCAATCAATTCAACTACGATGAACAAATAAATGCAGCCTATTTTAATTATAATAAAAAGTTTAAAGATGTAAACATTCAATTTGGTCTTCGTGTAGAGAATACGCGCTCCGATGGGGTCTTGACGGCCCTCCAGGAAGAACAAAATGACCGTGTCATTCGCAACTATACCGATTGGTTCCCAAGTGGAGGAATTACCTATCAAATGAATCAAAAAAACGCTCTGGCATTAACCTATAGCAAACGCGTACAGCGTCCAAATTATCAGAGTTTAAATCCGTTTGAGTATAAAATTGATGAACTTTCATTTAGCAAAGGAAACCCTTTCTTACAGCCTCAGTATACTGATAATTTAAAATTATCACATACCTATAATTACAGATTGACCACCTCGGTAAGTTACAGCTTCATACGCGACTATTTTGCACGAATTACTGAAGCCGTTGGTGATGATCAGAATTTTTTAACCACTCGTAATGTGGCCAATCAGAAGATTTATAATTTAGGTGTTTCCTATCCTACACGATTTAATGATTGGTGGAGTATTTATTTCAGTTTAAATGCGTACAGGAGTATTTATGAGGCTACTAATGATGATTTCATACCCATATCACAAAACACCTTAAGCCTGTATGCTCAAAACACTTTTAAATTGCCTAAAGGATTCAGGGCAGAAATCTCAGGCTGGTATAGTTCGCCATCTGTCTGGGGTGGAACCTACAGAACAAAAAGTTTGGGAAGCCTGAATCTTGCGGTCCAGAAACGATTCTTCGATGATAAACTCACTGCTCGATTGGCGTTCAATGATGTCCTATTTACTTCGCCATGGGAAGGAAATACCCAATACGGTTCATTATCAATTGTGGGAAGCGGTGGCGGAGACAGCCGGCAAGTTCGATTTAACCTGACCTATAATTTCGGAAGGGACGAAATCAAAAAAGCAAGAGATCGTCAGACAGGATTAGAAGACGAAAAAGGACGAATAGAGAATTAAAAATATGAAAACACCCATACAGTAATAATTCAAATTGATTAATAACTATGAAGAGAATAACAAATTTAATAATCGTAAGTTTCCTGGTCATGTCATGGCCGCTGCACTCTCAATCTTCCGAGGACACCATTACCAAATCTTTCAATGTCTTAATTGGTGAATGGAATATAGACCTCAGGCCAACCCCGGAGTCTGAAGGCTATTATCAAAAGTTTAAGGTCGATCAGATTGATGGAAGAACCTTTCAAGGCACATTTTATGGTAGCACTATTAATGATGGTTATATCAATAACCAATGGAAAAGGCTGTATTTTGCATTTTCTACTTCAGATAGTTCGAATTCTTATTACCATTCAGGCTATATTCTGGAAGGAAAGATATATGGCATATCCTATTGTCCCGGAAGAGCATTTACCGCACCTTGGACAGGATCAAAAGATATGGATTAAAGGCCACTAATATAGCTGCCGTATAAATCTTTGAACTGAATACCTTTGGTGAAGCGACGTTTACTCAATTTATTGAATTGAACCAGGCCCCACAGTACAAATTCTTTCATAAATAGCCGATCCTTTTCGCTAATATCCTGTTGATAGTTCTGAAGCAGTACCTCTAAAGGTTTGATGGCATTTAATTTTTCCTCATACTCTGCATCGGTCAATCCGTCGTGTAATTCAAAACCACTGCTTTCAAAGAACCAGTTCACAAGATCTTCATAAGGGCTTACAGAATCTTGTTTTTCAAGCTTCTCTATTTTCGGAAAGTAATTCGGAAACAGGGATTGAATGGCGTTTTCAATTAAATTATTCGCCACAAAATCGGCGCCTTCCTGTTCACCTTCATAAACCAGTTCAACTTTACCTGTTATTGCCGGAATGATCCCGATGAAATCACTTAAGCGAGCCGTTGTTTTTTTGTCACCGGACTTTAAAGCCCTATGTTCGGCAGTACTTATTAAATTTTCATAACCGGTAATGCTCATACGGGCACTTATCCCACTCTTCGCGTCTACAAATTCATTCTGTCGGGCCTCAAAGCTTATCTGCTCCAGTAGTTCTTTCGCCAATTCCGGAATATAAATATTGGCAACTTGATTTTCAAGAACATTAGCCTCTTGAGCAGTGATGATTTTGGCAGTTTCGATCGACTCGGGATAATGCGTTAAAATTTGAGAACCAATTCGATCTTTAAGTGGCGTCACTATACTGCCTCTATTGGTATAGTCTTCAGGATTCGCAGTAAATAAAAACTGAATATCTAAGGGCAATCGCACTTTAAATCCGCGTATCTGAATATCGCCTTCCTGCAAAATATTGAACAGTGCAACCTGGATTCGAGCCTGCAAATCGGGTAATTCATTAATAACAAAAATACAGCGATTCGCTCTTGGAATCATACCGTAATGGATAACACGGTCGTCAGCATAACTTAATTTTAAATTCGCGGCCTTAATAGGATCAACATCACCAATAAGATCGGCAATAGTCACATCGGGGGTTGCTAATTTTTCTGCAAACCGTTGATCACGATGCAACCAACTGATTGCTGTGTTATCACCTTCCTCATTCAGACGTTCTTTAGCGTATCTTGAAATTGGATTGAATGGATCATCATTGATCTCTGAACCCGATACAAATGGTATGAATTCATCCAAAAGATTCACCATTAATCGCGCTAAACGTGTTTTAGCCTGACCACGTAAACCCAATAAATTGATATTATGTCGTGATAATATAGCACGTTCCAATTCGGGTATGACAGAGTCCTCATAGCCATGAATCCCTTTGAAGGATTCAATTTTGTTCTCGATATTGTGAATCAGGTTTTCACGCAATTCATCTTTAATGCTTCTGGTAGAGTAACCTGCTTTTTTGAGATCACCTAATGTGTTAATGGAGTCAATTTTCATATTAGCCTTTAATTCTTTTTTTTCTATTGTTTTCATAATCCTCAAAAATCATTTCGCCAAGTCCTCGAAGTCCGGTGTAAAATGCTTTTCCTTGATTAGCGTAAGTAAATTCCCGAACAAACTCCCTCAGATATTCATCCTGAGCAATCATAAATGTGGTAATCGGTATATGCAATTTTCGAGCCTGTTGCGCCATGGCATAGCATCTATTGACTATGTGAGGATCCAACCCAAAACTGTTCTTATAATATTGTCCGTCCGGAAGTCTTAAACAACTCGGTTTACCATCGGTGATCATAAAAATTTGTTTATTGGTGTTGCGCTTTCGTCTCAGCATATCCATAGCCAATTGCAGTCCGGCAACTGTATTGGTATGGTAAGGTCCAACCTTTAAATACGGAAGATCTTTTATCGCAATGGGCCAGGCATCATTACCAAAAACAAGAATATCTAAACTGTCTTTTGGATAACGTGTTGTTATGAGTTCAGATAAGGCCATTGCCACTTTCTTCGCTGGCGTGATGCGATCTTCGCCATATAGAATCATACTATGACTGATATCGATCATCAGTATGGTACTCATTTGTGATTTATGCAGAGTTTCCTCAACAATCAGGTCATCTTCAGTGATGTTGAAATTACCAATCCCATGATTGATTTGTGCATTTTTCAAACTTTCGGTCATGGAAACCTTATCAAGAGCGTCACCAAACTGATAAGCACGAAATTCACCGGTATGCTCATCGCCTAGTCCTACATGCTTACTTCTATGATTTCCTGTTCCACTTTTCTTGATCTGGCCGAAAATTTGATCCAGGGCTTGCTGTCTGATAGCTCTTTCAGTCTTGGCAGTGATAGCCAAGCCGGAATCACCATCGGGATCTATTTCTTCGCGGATATATCCTTTTTTCTTAAGATCTTCTATGAAGTCTTCGATAGTGTATTCATCTGTCGTTAATTCGTATTCCTGATCCAGTTCTCTAAGCCAGTCAATGGCCTCATCGAAATCGCCTGATGTATGTGTGATAAGTTCCTTGAAAATGTCAAAGAGTTTATCGAAAGGGGATTGATCTGGTGCCTCGTAGGTCTTGAAGACAAATCCGGATCGTAATTTTTTTTCTGTCATAGCCTCGTAAAAATAACACTTTTTCTATTATTGAAAATCACCTTAACACGGCTTTAAGATAAGTAATTATAGATTTCATTACCTTTAAGGCCTGCATTAACTAATCAAATAAATATAGAATGAGAAAATACTTCATTTTAGCAATGGTATTCTGCATTGCTATGCTTCCTGCACAGGAATTATCAATGGATTTAGTCAAAAATATGAAACCCCGGAATATCGGTCCTGGTGGTATGTCTGGTCGTGTTACGGCTATCGATGTTGTCCTTTCTAACCCCGACATTATGTACGTTGGAACCGCATCGGGTGGTCTATGGAAATCTACTTCCGGCGGTATAAAATGGGACCCCATTTTTGATGATCAGGTAACCGCTTCAATTGGTGCCCTTGCCATTCAACAATCTAACCCCAGTGTCATTTGGGTTGGAACTGGTGAAGGAAACCCGAGAAACAGTCTGAATGGTGGTTATGGGATATTCAAGTCATTAGATGCCGGGAAAACCTGGATATCAATGGGCCTTGAGAAAACCCGTCATATCCATCGCGTTATCATCGACCCTACAAATCCTGATGTGGTTTATGTAGGAGCAATTGGTTCACCATGGGGAGTACATCCCGAACGCGGTATTTACAAAACAACCGATGGCGGTACAACCTGGACAAAGATCCTTTCTGCCAACAATAAAACCGGGGCCGGAGATCTTGTGATGGATCCAACGAACCCCAACAAACTTATTGCTGCCCTATGGGAACATAAGCGAGACCCATGGTTCTTTAAATCGGGCGGGCCGGGTTCAGGCCTGCATATCACACATGATGGTGGTGAAAGCTGGAAGAAAATTACGGATGAAGACGGACTCCCAAAGGGCGATCTTGGCCGAATTGGTGTTGCAATAGCGCGTAATAAACCCAATATTGTTTATGCGCTGGTCGAAGCTAAGAAAAATGCTCTTTATAAAAGTACCGATGGTGGATTCAAATGGAAAAAGGTCAATGATAAAATGAATGAGATCGGGAACCGACCATTTTATTATGGCGAGATCTATGTCGATCCTGAAAATGAAAATCGAATACATTCCATTTTCACCTATGTCAATACCAGTGAGGACGGCGGAAAAAGTTTCAAGCAATTGATGCCGGCCTATGGCGTAAGCAATGGAATTCACCCCGATCATCATGCTTGGTGGATGCATCCGGAAAACGGTCAATTTATGATCGATGGCAACGATGGCGGTATGAACATTACTAAAGATGGTGGTAAGACCTGGCGCTTTATCGGAAACCTACCGGTAGCGCAATTCTACCACATAAGTGTTGATAATGAATATCCGTATAACGTATATGGCGGCATGCAGGATAACGGCTCCTGGCGAGGCCCGGCCTATGTCTGGCGTGCTCAGGGCATTCGAAATTCATATTGGCAGGAAATTTCGTTTGGTGATGGTTTTGATGTTGTTCCCGATCGCGATGATTCCCGTTATGGCTGGTCCATGAGCCAGCAAGGATTTGTAAGCCGATATGACTGGCAAACCGGAAATAATTATATCGTCAGGCCAACACATCCTGATCCGGACATGTTACTTCGGTTCAACTGGAATTCTGCCATTAATATCGATCCATTCGATAATAGCACCATATACTTCGGAAGTCAATTCGTGCATAAATCAACCGATAAGGGCGATACCTGGAGTATCATTTCAGATGACTTAACAACGAACGACAAAGAAAAACAAAAACAAAGCGAAAGCGGCGGCCTTACCATGGATGCGACCGGCGCCGAAAACCATTGCACAATTTTAGTCATTGAACCATCTGTGGTTGAAAAAGACATGCTTTGGGTTGGTACCGATGACGGCCGTGTTCATTATACTCAAAATGGAGGTTCAAGCTGGACCGAGGTCACACAAAATATAAAAGGATTACCCAAGGGTAGTTGGATTCCGCAGATAAAAGCATCGCTAACGAATAAAGGTGAAGCCTTATTGATTGCCAACGATTACAGGCGCTTTAACTATACGCCTTATGCGTATAGAACTAAGGACTATGGAAAAACCTGGCAACGCATTGTAGACGAAAAAGATGTAGAAAGTTATACGTTGTCTATAGTGGAAGATCCTGAAGAACCAAATTTAGTGTTCCTTGGGACAGATGACGGTTTATATGTGTCATTGAATGCCGGCGATTTCTGGACAAAATGGACCGAAGGATTCCCGACGGTTTCGGTTAAAGACCTTGTAATTCAACCACGGGAACATGATCTTATCGTTGGAACCTTTGGCCGTGCGGCCTGGGTATTGGATGACATTCGCCCATTGCGTGCGATGGCCGGGAACCCTCAAATAATGACTAAAAAATTAGAATTGTTCTCTCCTCCTACAGCTTACCAGGCTGCTTATCAGCAACCAACTGGAAGCCGTTTCGGTGGTGACGCCTTATATAATGGTGAAAATCGTGCATTTGGTGCTCATCTTTCCTATCTGGTGTCTGTTGATAAAAAATCAAAAGACGATATGGCCTCCAAAAAGAATGGGGCAAGCAAGGATTCTGAAAACGGGGAAACAGCAGAAGCAAAGGTGAAATGGGATTCCTTAACAATGAAGATCTATGATGGTGAACGACTTATAAGAACCTTGAAACGAAAAGCACCTAAAGAATCAGGTGTATATAAGTGGCGATGGTTTATGGATGAAAAAGGCGCCGATCGTCCTTCCAGGACAATTCGGAAAAGAACGAGGGAACCCGGTGGCGTTGGTGTAAAACCAGGGAATTACAAGGTGGTTCTAAGTTTTGGTGACCAAACATCTGAGAAAATGATCACCGTTGCCTCCGATCCAAGATTAAATGTTTCTACATCGGTGATCAATGAATTATATGATGCCTCCAAGGAACTGGAAAACATGCGTCAAACTGCTGCAGATGCGGTTAAGCAGCTTGTTGAAAGTAAAACGATTGCTCAGGAATACAGCAAAACCATGGGTAAGATCGATAAGAAACTATATAAAGATCAGATAAAATCTTCAAAAGATATCGTTAAAAAGATCGATGACGTTATTGCGATATATTTAGGAAAAATTGATAAAAGGCAAGGGATTACCAGAAACCCTGATCCTAATGTCAACCAGCGATTAGGCACGGCAGGCTTTTATGTGGGGTCACGACAAAATGGGCTTACAACAACTGAACGTACCTTGATGAAGCATGCAAGTGATGCCCTTGATGATGCTCTAGGGAAAACAAATGCCTTCTTTAATGATGAGTGGACGCCTTATCGAAACCAAATTGAGAGTCTCAATATTTCACCATTTAAGGAGATAAAAACCTTTAGTAATGATTAAAGAAAAAAAACGCTCTCCGGAGCGTTTTTTTTATTCTATCCGTTTCAGATTATTAGCATCTAAAATTTTGATTTGCTTTCCTGAAGTTGAGATCAAACCATCTTTCTTGAATTGAGATAAAACGCGTATCGCCGACTCGGTAGCCGTACCAACAATGCTCGCGTAATCTTCACGTGATAATATAACCTTTAAAAACCCTTCTTCATCCAATCCAAAATTATCATGGATATAGAGCAAGGTTTCTGCCAATCTTTGCCTGACAGACTTTTGAGCCATATTAACTATAACATTATCGGCTTCTTTAAGGTCCTGAGCCATGTCTTTGAGCACTTCCATTGAAAAGTTGGTGTTTTTTTTAAGATCTCCAATGATCTCACTCTTAGGTATAAAGCAAATTTCCATATCGTTGAGTGCCGTAGCGCTCAAATTTGAAGATTCATCGTTTATCAAGGAGCGCTGGCCTAAGAGGTCACCCTTTACAATCAGTTTAACTATTTGATCTTTGCCATTGGCACTTAATTTTGATAGTTTACAAATGCCATCCTTCACACAATAAACACCATTAAGTGTTTCACCTTCTTCAAAAATGATCTCACCCTTCTTTATTTGCTTGATGGTTTTACATCCGGAAACCCTCAATAATTCTTCCTTGGTCAGAGCTTTTAAAGAATTGAATTGCCTGACGATACATTGCTCACATTTAGCCATACCTGTTTTAGTGTTTATCAAAAGTAATTAAAACCTGACAATAATCATATTTTATATAAGTCTTATTAAAAACCTTTGTACAAGGTTTAATATGAGCAAATATTTATGACAATAAAGTCATGCTTCCATTGTGGTGATAATTGTCTTGGGTCATCTATTGAATTTCAAAATAAAGCATTTTGTTGCAATGGCTGCAAGACTGTGTTTGAAATTTTTTCAGAAAATGATCTCAATTGTTATTATGATTTCCAATCGACGCCGGGAGCCATTCCCAATGATATCAAAGGAAAGTATGATTATTTAGATGATAATCTAATCAAAGAAAAGTTTCTTGAATTTAAGGACGACCAATTAGAAGTTGTCACATTTTACATTCCCCATATTCATTGTACGTCCTGCATTTGGGTACTCGAACACCTCCACAAATTAAACCCTGAAATCCTATCATCTCAGGTCAATTTTGGAAAAAAAACTGTCCGTTTAAGTTATAAATCCGAGCGACTCTCCTTGAAAGAGTTGGTGATCCTTTTGAATTCAATTGGCTATGAACCTTACATTAGTCTGGACGACCTCAGAAAAGGACAGCATCAAATTGATCGTAAACTATTATTCAAACTTGGTGTTGCAGGATTTGCCTTCGGTAATGTCATGTTCTTGTCATTCCCTGAATATTTTGAAGTGAACGAATTCTGGCTCGAAAAATATAAACCGTTTTTTCGATGGTTGATGTTTTTCTTTTCAGTTCCTGTTGTTTTTTATGCTGCTCAGGACTACTTCAAATCGGCCATTAATGGGCTAAGAGCGCGATTCATGAATATTGATGTCCCTATAGCCTTAGGCATCTTAGTTTTGTTCCTTCGGAGTACGGTCGATATTGCTTTTGATCTTGGTTCAGGATTTTTTGACAGCCTTACCGGCTTGGTCTTCTTTTTGTTGATCGGTAAATTTTTTCAGCAAAAAACCTATGCTTTTTTGTCATTCGAACGCGATTATAAATCTTATTTCCCGATTGCTGTTACCCGAATCCAAACTGATGGTCAGGAAATACCCATTCAAATAAGTGATATCAAAAAGGGTGATCGGCTATTGATAAGAAATCAGGAACTCATTCCGGTAGATAGTATATTAATCCGCGGTAATGCCAACATTGACTATAGTTTCGTTACAGGCGAGTCTGCCGAAATCAAAAAATCATCGGGTGATATGCTCTATGCGGGTGGCAAACAAACTTCTTCCGCCATCCAGATCGAAGCAGTTAAAACGGTCAACCAATCTTATTTGACGCAACTTTGGAGTAATGAGATTTTTAACAAGAATAAAGAAGATCGCTTTGCGACCATTACAAACAGGATCAGCAAACACTTTACCCTGGCAGTTCTTCTAATAGCGGTGGTCTCCACTGCCTTCTGGTTGATCTATGATCCTTCAAAAGCATTGAATGTATTTACGGCCGTTCTTATCATCGCCTGTCCTTGTGCCATAGCCTTGTCGGCACCCTTTACTTTTGGACATTTATTACGAATTTTTGGGCGGTTGAAATTCTTCTTAAAAAACACTTCGTCCATCGAGCAAATGGCTTCAATAAATACCATCGTCTTTGATAAAACCGGAACAATGACCTCCAATACTCAAAATGAGGCCACCTATGAAGGTGAAACATTAAATACCTCAGAACGGCAGTTGCTTAAAACCTCTTTGAGAGGCTCGAACCATCCTTTGAGTCGAACGCTTTATGATCTTCTTGAAGATAATGATATTATCAGTTTGGATCATTATGAAGAATTTGTTGGCCAAGGAATTGCTGCTGCCCATGATTCAAATTACATGAAAATTGGTTCTGCTAGATTTGTTAAAGGACAGAATGTACAGGAAACGCTGAAGACCGATGTTCATATTAGCTCTAATGATCACTATAAAGGAAAATTCACTTTTTATAATAAGTATAGAAAAGGACTTTCAAGGCTGTTTAACCAATTGAAAGGCACTTACGACCTTGTTATCCTTACCGGCGACAATGATGGAGAGCGGGAAAACCTCAGGAAACTTTTACCGTCTAAAACCAAAATATTATTTAATCAAAAGCCACAGGATAAATTGGATTATATCAAGTTTCATCAATCAGAAGGTGCCAAGGTATTGATGGTAGGTGACGGACTCAATGATGCTGGCGCTCTGGCGCAAAGTGATGTAGGTATTGCGATTTCCGAAAATATTAATGTGTTCTCACCAGCCTGTGATGGGA
Organism: Flavobacteriaceae bacterium; assembly: GCA_013001965.1. Lineage (GTDB taxonomy): Bacteria > Bacteroidota > Bacteroidia > Flavobacteriales > Flavobacteriaceae > JABDLA01. Next base: position 21,073 of record JABDLA010000003.1, read on the forward strand.
TACTTGATGCCAAGAATTTCAATCAATTGTATCGGTATTTAAAGGCCTCAAAATCGGCCATTAAGATTATCAAATGGAGCTTTGTTTTATCCTTGCTCTACAACCTGATTGGGCTCTATTTTGCTGTTAGTGGAAAATTAGAACCGGTGATCGCCGCAATATTAATGCCACTGAGCTCCATTAGCATCGTGTTTTTTACAACCGTAGCCACTAATATTTTAGGAAATAAATTAAAAAAAGAATCGCCTTGAAACATGACCAAAATCATATTTTCTGTCCATTCACAAGTTTACTTTTGAAGCATAACTTCCAACAGGTATGAGTGTTATCTATGTTTTATTGATCATCAGCATTTGCGTTGCTGTTGTTTTTTTTGTGGCCTTTATTATAGCCATAAAAAAAGGGCAATATGACGATGGCTATACGCCTTCGGTTCGTATGCTCTTTGAAGACGAACTCATTGAAAAGACAACTAAAAAACCAATAAAAACCAAAAAAGAATAAGACACATTATGGAAATGCAGCAATTTTACTACGATAATAAGATCGTCAAAAAGTTCCTTTATGCTACAATTTTATGGGGAATTGTAGGTATGCTGGTGGGTTTGCTTCTCGCCTTTATGTTTATTTTTCCAAATATGACCGATGGAATCTCCTGGTTGAGTTTTGGACGAATCAGGCCTTTGCATACCAATGCCGTCATTTTTGCCTTTGTTGGGAATGCCATATTTGCAGGAGTGTATTACTCAACCCAAAGATTGCTTAAAACAAGAATGTTCAGTGATGCTTTGAGTAAAATCAACTTCTGGGGCTGGCAACTGCTCATTGTTGGTGCTGCAATAACATTACCTCTTGGCTATACAACATCAAAGGAATACGCTGAATTGGAATGGCCATTTGATATTGCAATCGCTGTGATTTGGGTTGTATTTGGTTGGAACCTTATAGGAACTATTCTGAAACGAAGACAGCGTCACTTGTATGTGGCCATTTGGTTTTATATTGCCACCTTCGTAACCGTAGCTGTACTCCATATTTTTAACAGCTTGGAAATTCCGATCAGTGCTTTAAAAAGTTATTCGGTTTATGCAGGCGTACAGGATGCTTTGGTACAATGGTGGTATGGCCATAATGCCGTGGCCTTCTTTTTAACCACGCCATTCTTAGGCTTGATGTATTATTTTGTTCCTAAAGCTGCTAATCGACCCATCTATTCGTACCGACTTTCAATAGTGCATTTCTGGTCGTTAATATTTATTTATATCTGGGCCGGGCCTCACCATTTACTATATACGGCATTACCCGAATGGGCACAAAATTTAGGTGTTGCATTTTCGGTTATGCTCATCATGCCGTCATGGGGTGGTATGATCAACGGTTTATTGACGCTGCGCGGTGCCTGGGACAAAGTTCGAACCGATCCTGTTTTAAAATTCATGGTTGTTGCCATTACGGGTTATGGTATGGCCACATTTGAAGGCCCAATGCTGTCTCTGAAGACCATGAACAGAATGGCGCATTTTACAGATTGGATCATTGCCCACGTACACGTTGGAGCCTTAGCCTGGAACGGATTCCTTGCCTTTGGTATGATTTATTGGTTGATCCCTAAACTGTTCAAGACACGGCTTTATTCAACAGGAATGGCCAACCTGCATTTTTGGATTGGAACATTAGGTATCATTCTTTACGCCCTTCCAATGTATGTGGCCGGATTTACGCAATGGGCCATGTGGAAACAATTCAATCCGGATGGAACATTGGTCTATGGAAACTTCCTTGAAACTGTGACCGAGATCCTTCCAATGTACTGGATGCG
>JABDLA010000006.1 GCA_013001965.1 Flavobacteriaceae bacterium
GCTGTTATCAAATCTTATATTCTCGATATTGACATACAATTCCATGGTTTCCAATTCTTCGGCCAACGAAATTTCTTTCTCCATGGAAGCCGATAATATCTTACGTATCAATTTTGAAAATTTATTGAGATAATAAACTGCATTTTCCTTTTCATTATCGATGATATAACGCTTGATGGAATTCAGGGAGTTAAATATAAAGTGCGGATTCATCTGGCTGCGGAGGGCAGATATTTTCATTTCGGCAAGTTCCTTATCGTATTTGGTTTTTACTTTTTCCATTTTATCTGCCTCAGCCTGTTTATTCAGGTCTTCAATGTCCTTTTTCAGCTGCTCCTGCACTTTTAACTTCAATCTTTCATTTTCTTTCAATTGTCTGATTAAAACCTCCTTGGCATTGTTCTTTTCCATGAGGATTTGCTTTTGCTTGTAACCAAGTGCCAAGGCGAAACAGATGTTCTCTATGATCAAACCAATATAGAAAATGCTATATCTAATTTCTTGTTCTTCAGGGGAAAGGCCAATTCTTTTGATTACTGAAACGACCAGAGATGATACCAATAAAAACAATGATCCAACAATGATATAATTGCTCAGCGGCGTTTTATATTTGAATAAAGGGATATAAAACAATATCGAAATGATATACATTGAAATCGTAAAAGGAAGATGCCCTTGTATTACGATTTGTTCATTACCAGTGATGAGGTACAGGATCTCCAATAAGACCGCATAACCAAATAATAGCCTAACGGCTATATAATAAAATCTGTACCATTTATAAAATCGTTTTTTTAAATCGAGTAGAACATAGGCAAAAACCAGGTAAACCAGATTATAGCTAAGAATAAAGTTGATGCTGATGTGATCCAAAACAGCCTTAAGGGGCTGAACCATGCTATGGATAAAGCCGTTATTGGGTCTATTGAGCAATCCGATAAAGATCAGAAACACATAGAGGCTATAATACAGATAGGCCTTATCGTTATGTTGAAAATACAGAAGAAAATGATAAATACCCAGGATGAATAAAATTCCGATAACAAAAATGGTGATTCCATTTTCATTCGGTTGGTTGAGAATCTGGATAAATGACAGTGTGATTAAAAACATATTAACCGTTTAAGGCTTGCATAAGCGTATGTTTTTTTGACCTTGATACCGGGATTGTTTTGCCATCCTCTAAAACAATATATTGTCCATCGCTTTTTACAAATTCTTTAATATAATTTATATTAACCAAATACGAATTATGGACTCTGAAAAAAGTAGTGTCATTGATCAACTCTTCTACTTCTTTCAATTTTTTGGAAAGGACTTCGGTTTTATGATTGGTGAAATAAATTTCTGAATAATTCCCGCTCGACTTGCAATACCTTATTTCATGTGATTCTACGAAAATAGTTTTTCCGCTTAGAGGAATCGCAATTCGTCGACGTTCGGTTTTGGGCGTGATGCTTTCAATGACTTTTTTAATCTCGAAACCAAGATCATTTTTCGACTTATTGGCCCGAACGCGTTCCACCGATTTCGACAGATCGTCAGAATCAATTGGTTTTAGTAAGTAATCTATGGCATGCTCTTTAAATGCTTTTATGGCATAATTGTCAAAAGCCGTTGTAATAATAAGATCGAAGCCGCGGTATTTTAAACTGGACAGCAATTGAAAGCCGTCCATTTCAGGCATTTCGATATCTAAAAAAACGCAGTCGGGTTTTAAATAATTAATAGCGGATATGGCTTCAACAGGATTTGTAAATGCATCACAAACCTCAACATCCTGACAAAAATTTTCTATTTCCCATTTCAGGTTTTTAATAGCATTTTGTTCATCATCTACTATTATCGCTTTAATCATTCGCTTTGGGATATGTTAATACTCAAATATAATCACCTATTTAACAGGCCTTTACAAAAACATATAATCTGTTCCGAATTATATATGAATGGTTCATTATTACGTATGGATTGCTCATTTTACTTTATAGTCTTCCAATTCTCAATTTACAACTTTAATCACTTCATCCGTACACTATTGTGACCCGTGTATATAATTTAAACCGATATCAGAGGGTGATTAACTTATCTTGAACGTATTAATATGCTATTAATCAATTAATTAATCCAAAAATAAAAAGCATGGTAACAATAAATCCTAAGCGACTTGTCCTCACCTGCCTTGTTCTGCTTTCCGGATTTCAAATGGAGGCCCAGCTTATGGAAAAATTGAAGAAGCGGGCCAAAGAAAAAGGCATAGAAACCAATGCAGAAGTGACCTACGATAGTACAGCTTACGATCCGAATATGACTATGGATGATGATGACGAATTTGAAGAACTGGTCATCAGTTCGCCAGAAGAATTTTTTACGAAAGATGTAGTTATGGCGCTCTATGACGCCAAAGGTGCATTAGTTCAGACTTCTTATTTTGATAAGGAGACCATCGCCATGCGAACCGACAATCCTGTTAATGCCAAACCCATTTATCATGACAGAACCGGTAAGTTTTATGCATTTGATGAGGAAATTGGCCAATATAAGACCATGTCCTTACTTCCGGCCAGCTCAATGGGATTTATGACGGCAG
>JABDLA010000062.1 GCA_013001965.1 Flavobacteriaceae bacterium
AACAATGTTTTGCTGGGGCGAATTACCATTGATGATATCGTTGATGTCATTAAGGAAGAAGCCGATAAAGATTATCAGTTGGCTGCAGGTATTACACAAGACGTGGAGTCGAGTGACAGCATCATTGAATTGACGCGGGCGCGTTTGCCATGGTTGTTTCTCGGACTTATTGGCGGCGTTGGTGCAGCACTTATAATGGGCGATTTTGAAGAAATGCTTCAGGATCATGCAGTGTTGTTCTTTTTTACACCATTGATCGCAGCAATGGCAGGAAATGTTGGTGTCCAATCCAGTGCGATCATTGTACAGGGTTTAGCCAATGATGATGTAAAAGGGAGTATTAATAACCGTTTGATCAAGGAGATGCTCCTGGCAACATTGAACGGCATTATTCTTTCGATGTTTTTGCTATTATTTGTATGGGCGTGGGAAAAAGATGTGTATACTGCCCTGGCTATATCCCTCTCCCTTATTATAGTCATTATTGTTGCCGGAATCATAGGCACATTCGTCCCCTTATTTTTAGATAAACGAGGGATAGATCCGGCGATTGCCACCGGACCATTCATTACAACCTCAAATGATATTTTTGGTATCCTCATCTATTTCTGGATTGCCAAAATGATTCTTCAAATATAAAGGCGAAGCTTTTGTACCTTTATTGCATGGAGGTAATAAACATTACACATAAATTTTCGAAATTCAATAAGAACTGGCACCCTCATCAAATCGCGGTCGTAGATGATATGCAGGTCATTCTCGCTAAATTAAAAGGTGAATTTATCTGGCATAGCCATAAAGATGAAGACGAATTATTTCAGGTCATCAAAGGTACCATGTACATGCAGTTCAGAGATCGTACTGAAGTTGTTGAGGAAGGTGAGCTGATCGTGGTTCCTAAAGGAGTTGAACATAATCCAATGACCAAAAATGATGAAGAGGTCCACGTACTACTCTTTGAAAAGATCGCTACAGCTCATACAGGAGAAGTGAAGCATGAAAAAACACAAACCCATTATCCGAGGATCTGAATATGAAAATTCTTCACCTTGACGTTAATCATCCCTTGTTGATCCAGCAGTTAAATGAATTAGGCTTTATTAATCATGAGGACTACTCATCTTCAAAAAATGAGATCGAATCTAAGATCGATGCTTATGATGGCATTATCATCAGAAGCCGCTTCAATTTAGATCGTGCATTTTTAGATAAGGCCAAAAACTTAAAATTTATTGGAAGAGTAGGTGCCGGACTTGAAAATATCGATCGGTCCTATGCCGAGCAAAAAGGAATTGCCCTGATCGCTGCGCCTGAAGGCAATCGGAATGCGGTTGCTGAGCATTGCCTGGGAATGCTTCTGGCACTGTTCAATAATTTAAAAAAAGCTGATGAGGACATTGGGTTCGGACAATGGCTAAGGGAAGAGAATCGAGGTATTGAACTGGATGGAAAAACTGTTGGCCTTGTCGGATATGGAAATACAGGAAAAGCCTTTGCAAAAAAGTTAAAAGGATTTGAGGTCGATGTCATGTTTCATGATGTCCTTGAAGGCCTTGAGGACCAAAATGCCCGACACGTCTCCTTAGATCATTTGCAAAAACATGCCGATGTGCTAAGCTTGCATGTGCCACTAACAGAATTAACTCTAAATATGGTTGATACTGCGTTTATCAATGCGTTTCAGAAACCATTTTGGCTATTAAACAGTTCGCGAGGGAAAAATGTAGTGACTTCCGATCTTGTATCAGCAATGAAATCGGGGAAGATATTAGGAGCCGGGTTGGACGTACTTGAATATGAGAGCGGATCTTTTGAAGATCTATTTTCGTCTGAAGACATTCCGGAAGCATTTCAATATCTTATAAATGCGAAGCATGTTATTTTAACACCTCATGTGGCGGGATGGACCAAAGAGAGCAAAGTGAAGCTGGCACAAACGATCGTGAATAAAATTAAGGCGAAATTTTGTTAACTTTCTTCGATGAAAAAGACCATTCTTATTTTTTCAGCCTTGATTGTAGCTTTGCTCGTACTTTTCCAATTGAGCAAATATTCAATTATATCGGGAGATTTAAATACTGAATTCGTCATTGCGGTTATTGCCATTATTTTCTTTTTTATAGGTGTTTATATCAATAAACAATCACTTCAAAAGAACAAGGAATTGCCATATGAGATCGATCATAAAAAGATTGAATCGCTTGAGATCAGTAAGCGAGAATACGAGGTTTTAAAATTAATGACTAGTGGCTTATCCAATAAGGAGATTGCCAATCAATTATTTCTTTCCGAAAGTACTATTAAATCGCATGCTTCAAGTTTATTTGTCAAACTGAATGCCAAACGCCGCACCCAGGCCATCCAGAAAGCAAAGGCTCTTCAAATCATTTAAAAAGGCTATTTTTATACTAAAGTATGACGACATTAGTACTTTAGTATGAGTCTTAAAATTCGAATCAGAACTACATTTGGAGCATGATTAATTAAAACTTTCAAATTATGAAAAATACGGTTTTACGCTATGGAGTTTATAGTGCAATTAGCTTGCTCATTTTATTTATTGTAGGACAATTTATAGGAAAATATTTTGGTTATTCGGCCAGCGAAGTTTTTGGATATGCAAGTATTTTGATCTCTTTACTTTTCGTTTTTGCAGGGATAAAACATTATAGAGATCAGGTAAACAACGGCGTCGTTTCATTTGCAAAAGGCCTTGTCATCGGACTAATGATATCATTAATTGCGTCACTGGCTTTTGGAATTCTAGACATAATTTATATCAAGTACATTAATCCCGATTTTGTCAATGAATATTACGCTTATTCAATTGAACAATTGAAGCTCAATCTTTCGGGTGCCGAATTACAGGAAAAACTAAAGGAAATGGAAGCACAAAAGGAAATGTTTACAAATAGGTTCATGAGCTTTATCGTCATGTTTATGACCGTTTTTGTTCTCGGATTTATTATTTCATTAATTTCAGCATTGATTTTACAACGTAAATAAAATTATAATTAAAACTTTTAGATATGCAATATAAAGCAGTTTCACCAGAAGATTATATCAGCCAAATCCCTGAAGATCGCCAGGAGGCCATGAAAAAATTAAGAAAGGTCATATTGGATAATTTACCTGAAGGTTTTGAGGAAACCATGAGTTATGGCATGATCGGTTATGTTGTACCACATTCTATTTATCCCGGTGGATATCATTGCACGCCCGAATTGCCACTCCCCTTTATGAACATTGCCTCTCAAAAGAATTTTATTGCGGTATACCACAGTGGCGTATATGCCGATCCGAAAATGTTGGAGTGGTTCACTACCGAGTATCCTAAACATAACCAACGCAAGTTGGATATGGGCAAGAGCTGCGTCCGATTTAAAAAAATAGACGAGATTCCCTACGATCTTATTGGCGAATTGGCCTCGAAAATGACGGTTCAGGAATGGATCGACCTCTATGAGGCAAACGTTAAAAACTAATCATTGATGTAACATTTTTACGGCATCATATACTTATAAACTGAACATTATGAAAAAAAGAGTAACCGGGTTAGGCGGATTTTTCTTTAAAACGAAAGATCCAAAAAAGGTTAAAGATTGGTATGGAAAACATCTTGGATTAGCAGTCGACGATTATGGCTGCACCTTTTGGTGGAAGGATAAAGAAGGCAAAGATTGTTCAACGCAATGGTCGCCATTTAGCGAAGATACTTCGTATTTCCAACCGAGTGAAAAGCAGTTTATGATGAATTTCCGGGTGGAAAATTTGAAGGAGCTGTTAGAAGCTCTAAAGGAAGAGGGTGTTACTATAGTTGGTGAAGTCGAGGAATACAGCTACGGAAAATTCGGCTGGATACTTGATCCTGAAGGGAACAAGATTGAGCTCTGGGAACCTGTGGATGCAGCCTTCCAATAAAAACTCCAATTTTTTAGTACCTTTAATCTCCTAACCAAAAAAATTATTTAAAATGTCAGAAGATAATAAAGATCTACGCGACGACCTTGAGGATATGCTAGGTAGCGCAAAAGAAGGAGCAAAAAAGGCAGCCGGTAAAGCTGAAGAATTTGCAAAAGAAGCTAAAGAAAAAGCTTCGGAGTTTGCTGAAGAGGCCAAAGAATCGGCTAAGGAATTTGTCGATGAAGCCAAAGAAGCCTTTGATAAGACCTCAGGTGATAATAAAAAAGTGTTAGCAGGTGTATTGGGAATACTCCTGGGCTGGGCAGGTGTCCATAAGTTTGTATTGGGATACAACACCGAAGGTGCCATTATGCTGATTGCTTCGGTGGTCCTGTACTTCTTTACCTGTGGTATTGGAACTGCAGTTGTTGGATTGATCGGCCTTATTGAAGGTATCATCTATCTGACAAAATCGGATGAAGAATTTTACAATACGTATCAGGCAGGAAAAAAGGCCTGGTTCTAAAATTAGACATTAACCAACCAAGATAGCGAAAAGGTCAGAGGCTTATGTTTTTGACCTTTTTGTCGAAATTTAACATCGTAATATTGCAATAATACAATATAATACATATATTTGACCTCATATTTGATAAATTAAATACCTATGGGAGCTTCAAAATTAGATATTTATACCGATGAGATCAATCAGATTGCGGCAATTGCCAAGGTCTTTTCTCATCCTGCCCGAGTGGCTATTCTTCAATATATCAGCAGTCGTGACTCCTGCATCTGCAATGATATTGTAGATGAAATACAATTAGCACAACCTACCATTTCACAGCATTTGAAAGTAATCAATGAAGCCGGTTTGCTAAAAGGTAACTATGAAGGAAAAAGTATCTGCTACTGTTTAAATGTTGATCGCTTTCAGGAATTTCAGGAATTATTGAATTCCTATATGAACAGAACCAAATCAAATTGTTGTTAATCATAAAACTCTATATATTAATTTAAACCATATACAATGAAAACAAAGGAATTATTCGAACTACTCGAAGCACATAAAGACAAGTCCTTAATTTTTGAATATGCGCCAAATATGATCGTGCGCGCCAATTATCATATTACCGAAGTGAAACATACTTCTGTAGACTCGGTCGACTGTGGCGCTGCCTCCGACGCCTGGAATGAAACCATAATCCAGCTATGGGAAAGTCCGTCTGAGATTGGAAAAACAAAATTCATGACCACCTTAAAGGCTTTGGGAATATTAAAAAAGGTGGCATCGATAAAGCCATATGATCTCGAGGCTGAAGTTAAATTTGAATATGGTAATAGCCAGTTTCATACAGCCCAATTATTCGTGAATGATTTTGAGATCAGTGATCAAAAGTTGATCATGAAATTGGCTGTTGAGAAAACCGATTGCAAGGCGAAGACTGAATGTGGTGTGGTTGAAGAAGTTAAAGAAATGGTTTTGAATGGAGAACCATGCTGTTCTCCCGAAGGTAACTGCTGTTAAGATGATTAATCTGCAGGCCCTGGTTCCATCAGATTGGGAAGCGGTCTCAAGAATTTATAAGGAAGGAATTGCTACAAAAATGGCAACTTTCGAGACCGAAGTTCCATCATGGGAAGAATGGGATAAAAAATATATTGACTCGTGTCGCTTGGTCGCCCAATTGGATGATCAGGTTGTAGGTTTTGCGGTTCTTTCCAAGGTCTCAGACCGATTTGTTTATAGAGGCGTAGCAGAGGTGAGTGTATATGTTTCAGAATCTTTCAGAGGCCAGGGCATAGGAGAATCATTGTTGAAAAAGCTCATTACCGAAAGCGAAGCCAATGGCTTCTGGTCTTTGCAGGCCGGGATCTTTTCAGAAAATAAAGCCAGTATTGAATTGCATAAAAAATGCGGCTTTCGTAATATTGGCATTAAAGAAAGAATTGGACAGTTGGATGGTAAATGGTATAATAATCATTTTCTTGAACGACGAAGTAAAACAGTAGGAAATTAAATGATAAACATACTTGTATTATGCACCGGCAATTCCTGCCGAAGTCAAATGGCCCATGGTTATTTAGATCATTTTTTAGATAATCGAAAAATAAAAGTCTTTAGTGCAGGGATTGAAACCCATGGCTTAAATCCGGGTGCCGTAGCCATTATGAAAGAAGATGGGATCGATATTTCCAGAAACACCTCAAATCATGTTGATGAATACTCGGAAGTCGATTTTGACTATATTATTACTGTCTGTGATCATGCCAATGAAAATTGCCCTTTTATCCCGAGTAAGAATGCTAAACGATTGCATCATAACTTTTTTGACCCTTCTAAGGTGGATGGGACCGAAGCAGAAAAGCATAAAGCATTTTTAAAAGCGAGGAATGAGATTAAAAGCTATATTCAAAATTTCATATCAGAAAGGCAATTAATCGCCTAGAGAAAAATTCTAACTCAATTAATAAAAAAGGTAGGATTTAATCGCATTAGTGCGAGTTCAATTCTACCTTTTTCTTGCATTAAAATTTAGTGGTTACAAATGTTTTACAGGAAGAAACATCAATTTAACTGAGGCATATTGAATTTCAGCTGTACTTCTATTTTCACATATCTGTGCACACCCACCTTCTTTGAAACATTTTTTTACAAGTGCGCCACAGGAGTATACACCATCGCATTCTTCTTCCCAATCGTCGTCATCACCCTCATTATCACAACTTACTATATAGGATGATCTTGCAGATTTATAATAGGCGTCAGAAGTTGTAATTGGGAAAATTTCAACCTCCTTAAAATTTCCTAAGAAAATTTCATTCGAATTCATGTTTTTTACAACTTCAAAAGTGATGAATTCGAATTCTTTTAATTTAGACGACCAGGCTTGAAGTGATGGCTTTATGCCTTCCAAAAGTTGATTAATGGTCTCGATCTCGATCTCAGCCTGTCTGTCGACGTTGATCTGAGTTTGTACATGCTCCTGATCTTCTTTGATGCAGGAAGCAAACGAAAGCAAAATAATGCATAGGGCAGATACTATTTTGATGGTTTTCATAATTGTGTGTTTTAAATATTAAATTGTACCCTTTGAATTACGAATTCATTAAAGTGTACTGATATGCGACTTTCGCAAATCTCATTGTGGTTTGAAAATGATATTTAAAACTAGCGCTAGTTATAGTAATTGGTCCTATTAACCAATTGAGCTATTAATAGTTCAAAAACCAAGCTTGAACAAGACAAATATAGAAAATATTCTATATATTACAAATTTTCAGAAGTATTTTGCTGTTGTGCTTCTCCATTTCCAGAGAATTTCCGTTCCAATTCGGCCTGGAATTCTTCCATAACCGGACGGACCGTGCTTTCGGGTAAGTCGGCAATTTTGATGTACATTAAACCGTCAACCGCATTATTGAATAGAGGGTCAACATTAAAGGCAACGAGTTTCGCATTCTGCTTGATATATTTCTTAAGAAGTACCGGAAGGCGTAATGCCCCGGGTTCGACCTCGTCAATGATCTTGTCAAACTTGTTCAGGTCAGCTTCGGTTTCATCAAAAACAAAGTCCTTGTCGGCATCCTTTAATTTAACCTTGAATTCCTTTTTCGGATGTACATACTGGGCGACATATGGATCGTAATAATGGGATTTCATGAATTCGATCATGAGGGATTTTGAGAAATTAGAAAACTGGTTACTTATACTTACACCACCGATGAGGTATTTATGTTCAGGAAAACGTAAAGTAGTATGGACAATACCTTTCCATAAAAGGAACAAAGGCATGGGTTTCTGTTGATATTCATTAATAATGAAGGCCCTGCCCATCTCAATAGACTGACTCATCATTTTATGTAATTCAGGTTCAAACCTGAACAGATCCTGCAGATAAAACCCATCGATGCCATGTGCTTCATAGATCTTTGATCCAAGCCCCATTCTGTAAGCACCGGCAATGATCTTCTTATCATCATCCCATAAGAACATATGGTGATAGTACAGATCGAATTTATCCAGGTCAATGGCCTCATTGGTGCCTTCTCCAACCTCACGGAAGGTAATTTCACGCAATCGGCCGATCTCTCGTAATATGCTGGGAATTTCTTTGGCCGGGCTCAAGTAAACCTCATAATTCTTACTTTTCAGCAGACGGAAATCAAGTGCTCTTATGGCTTCAATCTCCTTGATCATTTCATCGGTTTTAACAGGAGTGACGATCCGTTTGGGTAGTTTGTGAACTTTTAAACTGGATGAAATATTTTTTAAGATCTTCTCTTTGGGCTCATAGGCGTTGGAAAGCATATAGGTTTTTTTTCTGATGAATTCAGAAAATTCCTGAAGTGATTCCTGCTCCAACTGATCCTTAACCGAAATTGGCCGCCCAATACGCACCCTTATTGTACGGTGCTTCTGGGTCAATAGTTCCGAAGGGAGCTTAGCCGTTCTCAGCGTATCGCTTATTTTGGAAAGCCAGTAGAACAGTCGGCTGTTTTTTGCATGAAAATAAATAGGTACAACAGGGACCTCGGCTTTTTTGATCAATTTCATCGCCGCTTCCTCCCAGGGTTTATCAACGACCAACTTTCCGTCCTTATAGGTGGACACTTCACCTGCAGGAAAGATGCCCAACGGATGGCCTTCTCTTAAATGAAGGATCGCATTTTTAAATCCGCTGATACTGGATTTGACATCTTTTCGTTCCTCAAACGGATTGACCGGCATGATATAGGGTTTTAAAGGCTCGATCCGATGCAACAAAAAATTTGCGATGATCTTGAAATCCTGTCGCTGCTCCATCATTAATTTGAGCAGTAGAATACCATCAATGCCACCTAGCGGATGATTTGAGACCGTGATATAAGCACCGTCTTTAGGCAATCGTTGAAAATCTTTTTCAGGAATTTCAAACTTGATCTGGAATTCATCAAGAATACCGTTCAGAAACTCGAGGTCTTCAAGATGCTTATTACGATTATAAATTTTATTTAAGGTGGAAATATTCAAAACCTTCATGAGTATCCACCCAAAAAAAGTGCCTATAAATCCATATTTATTTACATGAATTACTTTAGCGACTTCTTTGGCTGTTACGAGACCCATTGTTGTTTTTTTTTGAGAAAGATAAAGTTAGTAAATGTTTATTTAGTCACAATTTGAACGGTTTCAGGGGTTAACTGCTTTAATAGAACTGTTTTATCCTGTTCTAATTGTTTGATTGAGTTCAAATTATAATGCCTGATCGTATACAGGGACACATTTTCATGGCAGCTTACTTTGAATTTGGCTTTTAAATGTTGTAGTAATTTATCGAGATTATTATATATGTTGTCAACACAAACCGAGAAACTGATCGCTGAATTTTGAATGACATCCACTTTCATTTTATACTGATGCAGCAAGCTAAAGATATGACTGATATTTCCTTCGACGATATACGAAAAATCCAAGGAGGACAGCGAGATCAAAACCTGATCTTTTTTTACAATATAACATGGAATTTCCGGATCGATCTTTATGCCTTTACCTACGCGTGTGCCATCATTTTCAGGATTATTAAAGGATTTAACAAACAATGGGATTTCTTTTCGCTGTAGTGGTTGTAAGGTTTTTGGATGTATAACTGACGCCCCGTAAAAAGCCAATTCAATGGCCTCGCGATAAGAGATTTTATTGATCAATTGAGCGTGATCAAAATGTCTCGGATCGGCATTCAGAACACCAGGCACATCTTTCCAGATAGTAACGCTGTTCGCATTTAGGACATAGGCAAATATGGCTGCAGTGTAATCACTACCTTCTCGGCCTAAGGTGGTTGTGAAATTATTTATATCACTTCCTAAAAATCCCTGGGTAATATTGAGTTTATTCCTGTCGATGTTTTTTGTGATCTGATCTTGAGTGCGTTTCCAATCGACCTTGGCATTTCTATGATAGCTGTCGGTTTTAATGTAGTCGCGTACATCTATCCATGTATTTGCAAGGCCAATATCGTTTAAATAGGAACTTATGATCGATGTTGATATAAGTTCACCATAGCCAACAACCTGGTCATAGACATAATTATAGTCGGGGGATTTATTTCTGCTCAAAAATTCATCAAGATCGGCAAACAGATCAGCAATTTTTTTAAAGATGGGATGCTGGTCGTTCTTAAAAAGATCGATCAGTACGTTATTATGAAATGTTTTGACTTCCTGAACAGAACTTTTTAAGGCCATGGTCTCCTTAAAATAATTATAAAGTACTTTTTCGAGGGCATTAGTTGTCTTTCCCATAGCTGAGACCACAATTAACGTATCGTCATAACCTACCTTATTGAGGACTTCAACTAAATTTTTAATTCCCTCGGCATCTTTTACCGATGCTCCACCAAATTTAAATATGCGCATTTATAAGTTTGAAATATAAGTTTTAATACCGGCTTCATCCAGTTGTACAACATCCCAGTCCCGCATTATTTTTGCTCCTTTTTTTTCATAGAATTTAATGGCATCCTCGTTCCAGTCCAGGACTTCCCACCCAATGCGTTTTACGCCCAAATCATAGCCATACTTGATGACATGGTCCAACAATTTAGTGCCTAATCCAACACCTCGCATGGCTTTGCTAACAATTAGATCTTCAAGGTGAAGCACCTTGCCTTTCCATGTTGAATAACGCATATAAACCAGAGCCATACCTTCAATTTTATTATTGATTTCTCCAATGAAACATCTGAAATCAGGATGGCCATCAAAGCCGTCCTTGATGAGCTGGTCTACGGTAACTTCAACCTGGTCAGGTTCACGTTCAAAATGCGCAAGTTCCTTGATAAGCTCAAGTACTTTTGGCATATCTTCCCGGCTTGCTGTTCTTATGATTTGATCCATGATAATGAAAAGAATTTCAAATATAACTTAAACTAAACTTTTAGAATAGAATTATATTACGAAAACGTTGTAGTTTCATTAAAAATACGATATTTGCAAATATCTAAGCATCGCATTCTATGTCTCAAAAGAACCAAACTTTAGGTGAATTTATAATAGAAAATCAGTCCTCATTCAAATACTCTTCGGGAGAACTTTCAAGATTAATCAATTCCATTAGGTTGGCGGCCAAAGTCGTCAATCATGAGGTGAATAAAGCTGGATTGGTTGATATCTTTGGATCGGCTGGCGACACCAATATTCAGGGTGAAGACCAACAGAAATTAGATGTCTATGCCAACGAGAAGTTCATAAATGCCATGACCAATAGGAATATTGTTTGTGGTATTGCCAGTGAAGAAGAGGATTATTTTGTGACCATAAACAGCCAGGATGAGAATAATCAGAATAAGTACATTGTTCTGATCGATCCCTTAGACGGTTCTTCAAATATAGACGTTAATGTTTCTGTGGGAACCATATTTTCTGTATTCAGAAGAGTGACTCCGGTTGGAACACCGGTGACCATTGAAGATTTTCTTCAGAAGGGGGATCATCAAGTTGCCGCAGGATATATTATTTACGGGACTTCGACAATGTTGGTGTATACAACCGGGGATGGGGTTAATGGGTTTACACTGAATCCGGCAATTGGGACCTTTTATTTATCGCATCCTTCGATGGAATTCCCTGAAGATGGGGTGATCTATTCAGTGAATGAAGGGAACTATGTCCATTTTCCGCAAGGGATTAAGGATTACATTAAATATTGCCAGATGGAGGAAGGCGACCGTCCATATACCTCCAGATATATTGGGTCTTTGGTTTCCGATTTTCACAGAAACATGATCAAAGGCGGCATTTATATGTATCCTAAAAGTTCCAAAAATCCTAATGGAAAACTCCGTTTACTTTACGAATGTAACCCTATGGCCTTCCTGGCCGAACAAGCCAATGGCTGGGCGAGTGACGGCTTTAACCGGATCATGGAAATTCAACCAAAAACATTACACGAACGCGTGCCGTTTTTTGTTGGTAGCAAAAATATGGTTGGGAAAGTAGAGGAATTTATGAAGGGGGACAAAACCTAAATCCAAAAACGGATTAGCGATTCATATTCCTAATACCATCAATGAAATCATCAAGATCAACATTCTCTTTTACCAGGGCCAGGGCTTTGTCAACGATATAGGCGACATTGACTGTTGTAAACCCAAGTCCTATAGCCAATCTCGTCAATAATTTCACTTCCTCCTCTTCATTCAAAGGATCGATTTCCACCATTCTGGCAAGGTCGTACAAGCGTTCAATGCGGTTATTATATGACACTGGTGGATTGATAGGATGCGATTTGTAATCTTTAAGAATCTGCTTGTATTCATCCTTGGTGATATTGAGGTTTCGCCCTAATCTGTCGATGAATTCTTTTTCAGCTTCTGAAATTATACCATCGATCATGGCAATTCTTACAATTGCTCCGAAATGGTTGCGATTTCTTATTTGAAAACCTGAATCGTATAAGTCGGAAATTGACATAAGTAGTATTTTTTTTAGTGGTTCAAAATTACATAATATTTTTCATTATTATTATATGAATCGATCATAAAATATGATCTGAAACCCTTCCATTTTTTTAAAAAGAAATTTTATCAAAATATTTTATATTTGCGCTAATTACACCGGTTATATAATGCCTGGTGTCGAACTATTTTTAGTTGAGTAAAATTATAATCTCGCAAGTCTATCAACAATCTTTGCAACAGCAAAAATTGCAGGATGCTATTGCCCTTTCCGAAAATAAAACACACTTATCAGGCGGTATTGGATCATCCTTTTCCTTTGTGATTTCGAATGCCTTCAAGAAAGCAGATAAACCGTTTCTGGTCGTATTCAATGATAAGGAAGAAGCCGCGTATTATCTGAATGACCTGGAACTGCTTCTCACTGAAAAAGATGTTCTATTCTATCCCGGAAGTTACCGCAGGCCATATCAAATTGAAGAAACCGACAATGCCAATGTGCTTTTACGAGCAGAAGTTTTAAACCGGATCAATTCAAGAAAGAAACCGGCACTCATTGTCACCTATCCCGATGCGCTTTTTGAAAAGGTGGTCACAAGACGTGAACTTGAACGCCACACCCTGAAGATTTCACTAAAAGATGAATTGTCCATCGATTTTGTCAACGAGGTTTTGTTCGAATACCAATTCAAACGGGTCGATTTTGTTACAGAACCCGGCGAATTTTCCGTAAGAGGAGGTATTGTCGATGTCTTTTCATTTTCTCATGATGAACCTTATCGTATTGAGTTTTTTGGTGATGAAGTCGACAGTATAAGAACTTTCGATGTTGAAACTCAATTGTCAACCGAACAGATCAAAAAGATCAACATCATTCCAAATGTGGCCAATAAAATGTTGGAGGAAAGCCGACAAAGTTTCTTAAAATATGTAGCCTCAAAAACCGTCATTTTTTTAAAGAACAGCGAACAAATGTTCTCGCGCATAGATGGATTATTCCTAAAGGCCAGTGAAGCCTTCGAGAATCTTTCTTCAGAATTAAAGCATTCAAAACCCAGGGATCTATTCTGTGATAGTCAGTTGCTAGACAGTCAAATCAGGGATTTTAATGTGGTCGAATTCGGTTCTGTATCACGCTTCGATCCCAAAGAAACAATCACATTGAATGTTAGTCCTCAACCCTCTTTTAATAAACAATTCGAGCTGTTGATCTCCGACCTGAATAAGAACCACGCCAATGGCTATGCTAATTATCTTGCTTGCGTTAGTGATCAGCAAGCCAAGCGATTTCATGATATTTTTGAAGATGTTGAACAGGAAGTGCATTATAAAACTATGGTGTTGCCATTGTATCAGGGTTTTATTGATCATGATCAAAAACTAATTTGCTATACCGATCATCAGATCTTCGAACGCTATCATAAATTTCATTTAAAAAATGGCTATGCGAAAAAACAGGCCATTACCTTAAAGGAATTGACCAATCTAACAATTGGAGATTATGTAACACATATCGATCATGGGATTGGCAGATTTGGCGGATTACAGAAAATTGACGTTGAGGGCAGGAAACAGGAGGCGATTAAATTGATCTATGGCGATCGTGATGTGCTTTATTTAAGTATTCATTCCCTTCATAAAATAACCAAGTTCAATGGGAAGGACGGCAGGCCACCTAAAATTTATAAACTTGGAAGTAAAGCCTGGAAAAACCTCAAACAAAAAACCAAGTCCAGGGTTAAGGAAATTGCCTTTAACCTTATAAAGTTATATGCCAAACGAAAAATGAAAACAGGACATCAATACAGTCCTGATAGTTATATGCAGCATGAGCTGGAAGCCTCTTTTTTATATGAGGACACACCCGATCAGACTTCGGCAACAGACGATATTAAGGCCGATATGGAAAGCGAACGCCCTATGGATCGCCTGGTGTGCGGTGATGTTGGCTTTGGGAAAACAGAAGTCGCGATTCGCGCGGCCTTCAAAGCCGTTGACAATGGAAAACAGGTGGCTATACTGGTCCCTACGACCATTTTGGCCTTTCAGCATTTTAAAACCTTTAGCGAACGTTTGAAAGACTTTCCGGTGACCGTCAATTATCTTAACCGATTTCGTTCAGCCAAACAAAAACGAGAGATCATTGAAAACCTGGAAAGCGGAGCTCTGGATATCGTCATAGGAACCCACCAACTGGTGAACAAGAATATCATCTTTAAGGACCTCGGACTTTTGATTGTTGATGAAGAACAAAAGTTCGGAGTAGCGGTAAAGGAAAAACTGAAGACCATTAAGGAAAATGTTGATGTGTTGACCTTAACGGCAACTCCTATTCCGAGAACACTTCAGTTCAGTTTAATGGCTGCACGCGACCTGTCGGTCATCAATACGCCACCACCAAATCGTTATCCTATAGAGAGCCGGGTCATTCGTTTTAGTGAAGAGATCATAAGAGATGCCATTAGTTATGAGATACAGCGAGGCGGACAGGTGTTTTTTGTTCATAATCGCATTGAAAATATAAAGGAGGTCGCGGGTATGATACAACGATTGGTACCCGATGCTAAAATAGGGATAGGACACGGTAAGATCGAAGGTAAAAAATTAGAGCAATTGATGTTGGCCTTTATGAATGGTGAATTTGATGTCTTGGTGAGTACAACTATTATTGAAAGCGGACTTGATGTCCCTAATGCAAATACCATTTTTATAAACAATGCCAATAATTTCGGGCTTAGTGATCTTCACCAAATGCGTGGCCGAGTGGGACGCAGTAATAAGAAGGCTTTTTGTTATTTCATCACGCCTGAATATTCGGCCATGACCGATGATGCCAGAAAACGAATAATTGCTTTAGAACAACATACCGAATTGGGCAGCGGATTTCATATTGCCATGAAAGATCTTGAAATAAGAGGCGCCGGAGATCTTCTTGGTGGAGAGCAAAGCGGTTTTATCAATGAAATTGGTTTTGAAACCTATCAGAAGATTTTGAACGAAGCTATAGATGAATTAAAGGAAAATGAGTTCAAAGAGTTGTATAAGGATTCGGATGATCAAAAAACTTACGTCAAAGATTTTACCATTGATACCAATTTTGAATTGCTCTTCCCTGATGATTATGTGAACAATATCTCTGAGCGGCTGAATTTATATACCCAACTTAATGCGGTTAAAAATGAAGCTGAACTTGACGCATTCCGAGGCCAGATCATCGATCGGTTTGGAGAATTGCCGGTTCAGGTTTCAGATTTGTTTGACAGTATTAAACTGAAGTGGCTGGCCATTGAAATAGGCTTTGAAAAGATCATTTTAAAACAAGATAAATTACGAGCTTATTTCATTAGCGATCAGCAAAGTAGCTACTATCAAAGCGCTAATTTTACCAAGGTGCTGAATTATGTTCAGCATCATCCGAAGGAATGTAAAATGAAAGAGAAACAAACACGCAGCGGATTGCGATTATTGCTTACTTTTGAAAATATTAAAACTGTTGAGAATGCTCTGGATGCCCTAAGGCAAATTTTGGCTTGATTCTTGTCTTATTTAAGTGACAATTAATTAAAAGTGGTGTCCTAATAAAAAACATATACATGATCAGGAAATTATTAACCGTTCTCTTATTTATTCCATTGCTGTCATTGAGCCAGCAAAAGATCAAAGGCACCTTTTCTCCTGCTTTCGAATATGACTGGATTCTGATCTATAAAGTAACGCCCACCCATTCCAATTATGTTGGTGATGCAAGGGTTGATGAGAAAGGTATATTTGAGTTCGAATTGGATTCAACCCAAATGGCAGGTATGTACAGAATTGTATATGCCGTACCTCAGGAAGAATATAATTTTGATATCATTTACAATGCCCGGGAAAATATTGAATTTACCTTCAATAGCGAAACCGGACTTGAGTATCAGGAATCCAACGAGAATAAATTGATGTCCTCTTATACAAATAGCATGGCCATGGTGAGCCAAAGCATTGGCAATTTTTACAATCAAAAAAGTACCGACTCAACTGCACTGATGTCCATTTTTCAAACACAAAAAGAGACTCAGAAGGAGTTTGAGAATATTTCAGAGGGTACTATTGCTTCACATTTTATTAAGGCAAACAGGCCTTATATTCCTGAGAGCTTTCAGGACATTCAGCGTTATATTTCCAATATAAGAACACATTTTTTTGATCATGTAGATTTTAATAATGAAGTCCTTCAAAGCTCAAATTTTCTGGTAGAGCGTACCTTGAATTTTGTTTTTGGTTTGGTTGCCGGTGGACAAAGTGATGCCGAAATGTATAAACAGAACATTGTCGATGTCGCTTCAGCCATGGAGAAGGCAAGTCTTCAAACCAGGAAAATGCTATTGCATATTGTTTGGCGACAACTATCGGAGGCCAATTATGAGGAGGTCGCGAATTTTATAACAGACCAATATCTGTTATCAATTGCTAAGGAATTAAATGACTCCGAACTGATCAATGAGATCACTTCTTTTAAAAATATATCTCGAGGTGAGATTGCGCCCGACTTCGATATAGATTGGGATGATGGTGAAACAAAGGAGAAAAAGAAATTAAGCGAATTGGATATTGCCGATAATTATATTGTTGTATTCTGGAGCAGTGGTTGTTCACATTGTTTAGAGGAATTGCCCCAACTTCGTGATTTCATAAAGTCTGTGAAGGACCAAAAACTCAAAGTCATTGCCGTAGGCCTGGAGGACGACGAATATCGTTGGAAAACCGAAACTTATGAATATCCTGAATTCATTCATGTCATTGGTTTGGGAAAATGGGATAATGAGATTGGAAACAAGTATAATATTACGTCTACACCTACTTATTTTATTTTGGATAGAGACAAAAAGATCATTGCCAAACCTAAGGCCATCGATGATCTGAAAGATTTTGTTTCAGCTCAAAAATAGAAAAAAGCATCTTCCAGATGTTCAATGGCATATTCTTTATCGCGCTTGGAGATGGCAATAATATCGAAGCGGACATCAACATTTAAATCATTCGAATTCACGTACTCATCAACGGCTTTCACCAGATTCCTGATTTGTTTGGGTTTTACGAAATCCTGTGGCAACCCGAAATCAACCGACGAACGGGTTTTCACTTCAACAATTGAAAGTATGTTCCCTTTTCTGGCGATGATATCAACTTCGGCCTTTTGAAATCGGTAATTGCGATCAAGAATTTTGTAACCGTTTTCAATTAAATGATCAACAGCCAACTGTTCTCCTTTTTTACCTAATTCATTATGAGTTGCCATCTTTTCAGCAATACGTATCTTGGGATTTTATTCAGGATATGAAATCGAAGCATTATCCTTGCTTACCGCTATGTTAATTGTTCTTCCAAGAATCAGTGCCCGATTATCCTTCTCATGACCCGCGGGAAAATCAAACATAATAGGGAAATCGTATTCTTCAAATACATCCAGTATAAGTTGCTTTACAGGCTTGCCCCAGGGCGTTGTATTTTTTCGAACTTTTGAAATATCGCCTACTATAATCCCATTGCAGTTCTCAAAATATCCGGCGCGTTTCATACTGATGAGCATACGGTCAATATGATAGGCGTATTCGCCAATTTCTTCAAAAAAAATGATCTTGTTATCTGTATCAATGCTCGTCCTTGAGCCAAGCATGGTATGCAAGAGAGTAAGATTTCCTCCAACCAATTGCCCGGTGGCTCTTCCAATTTTATTATATTTTGAACCCTTTATTTCATAGTTCAATGGCGTACCAAATAGGGCATTTTTAAAGGTGGTCACTGAGGTTTCGATCTCAGAAAGATCTTCAGTTAAACTGGTACACATCAACGCATGAATACTTTCTATGCCTTCATTATTCAAATCGTTGTGCAAGGCTGTGATATCGGAATAACCTATGATCCATTTTGGATTTTCTTTTAATGCCGAATAATCCAATTGGTCAATAACCCTTACCGTTCCATAACCACCACGAGCACACCAAATGGCCTTTATACTCTTGTCGTCGATTGCTTTTTGAAGGTCATTGGTACGCTGTTCATCACTTCCAGCGAAATGTCCGGCTCGCGCAAATACATGGTCGCCAATAACCACATTTAACCGCCAGCTTTTTAGTAAGGCCTCAGCCTGGGCAATTTCATCAGTTCTGTTATTAAGTATTCCTGAAGGTGCAACAATAGCTATGGTATCACCCGGTTTTAAATAAGGGGGTTGAATTAATTTGTTTGGCATAATGACCTCAGTATTAGTTGAATTATAATTTTGGGCATAACAAGCTTGAAATGTACCTGCAAAACATATAAAAACAATAAAAAAAATGCGTCTAAAAAACATGATTGTGCTTTATGTAAATATAATCAACTTCTTTTTTTAATAAAAAGTGCGTAACCAACAATCATTATTTTTAGTCAAATACAGTGTTCAAATGATCCAATTATGATAGCCACAGCGTATATTAACTATGTTTTAATTAGGCTATTGATTTAACATAATAATTTGAAGAATAGCAAGTTATTGATTATATTTAATTTATCTTAAATCTACTGCCTATGGAAATTATGACTTCGTGTAATGTAAGTTCCTTATCAATTTTTATTCCTTCCGCAGAACGCCCATGGAATGCTGAACGTGTTAATCATGTACTTCGACGGCTAAGTTTCGGTGGAACGACCAGCGATATTACAGCAGCACTCAATCTCAGTCCGGAGCAATTTATTGACTCGTTGGTGGACCAGGCGCTGGCTATTCCACCTTCAGCTGAACCTTCATGGAACAGTTGGACCTATCAGGATTATATAAATGCCGGGTTGGACTTTGATGAAGAAACACAAAACAATCATCTTGAATGGGGGCTTCAGACTTATAATGATATGTTGGATCACGGACTTAAAGGCCGATTGACCATGTTTTGGCACAATCATTTCGTGACCGAACTGGATGTTTATTATTGCTCCAACTATATGTATCGTTACTATAATGTGCTTCAAACTTATGCGCTTGGGAATTTTAGTGAATTTGTTCGCGCCATTGGAAAAAGCGAGGCCATGCTCTTATATCTCAATGGATTTGAAAACAGTTTGTACAATGCGAATGAAAACTATGCACGTGAATTGTATGAATTATTCACCTTAGGTGAGAATAATGGCTATACACAAGCCGATATCGTGGAGACTTCAAAAGCCTTAACAGGATATAACCACTGGAATGACTTCTGCGATTATATCTATTTTGATCAAAGTTCTTTTAATACATCAGACAAAACCATTTTTGGTCAGACAGGCAATTGGGACTATGATGATGTCATCGATATTTTGTTTCAGGAGAAATCTGATCTCATCGCCAATTTTATCTGTCGAAAATTATACACCTATTTTGTGAGTCCGAATGTCAATGAGACAATTGTTTCTGAATTGGCCAGTATTTTTGTGGTTGATTTTGATATTGCCAATGTTCTAAGAATCTTATTCAAAAGCGAACATTTCTTCGATAGTCTGGCCATCGGGACATTGATAAAAAGCCCCTATGATCTCACGAACAATGTGATAAAGACGCTTAATTTTTCATTTGATGATAACATTAAATTGGGTGTGATCTATCTCAATGGGATTGCCGGACAGTCACTTTATAATCCGGTCGATGTTGCCGGCTGGCAGGGAAATCACGATTGGATCAATTCGAGTACATTGACGGCGCGTTGGGAAATATTAAATTATATCATTGTCACCGCTTACAATATCGATCCTGAAGTATTTAGGACTTTCGCTATTGAAAGCTCAAATAACAGTAATGATCCTTATTTAGTTACGAAAAGCATTATTGAAAGATTTGTTCCGAAAGCATTACACACCCTTGAAGATTATGAAGCCGCAACCGATGTATTTAAGTATGACGTTCCTTCAAATTACTTTGATGACGGCAGCTGGAATTTAAGCTGGGATGTCGTTCCAATTCAAGTGGGCCTACTATTGCTCCATATCATTAAAATGCCCGAATTTCAATTAAAATAAAAAAACATGTGCGATTCTCATCATATAAAACCTAGATTTCTAAATACTGATCTGCATGATCAGGAACATAAAAAATGGAATAGACGCTCCTTTTTACAGGCCTTGGGCCTCGTTGGAGGAGGAACTATGATGCTTAACGGAATGACCTTATCGGCCTCAAGACCATCACCTTTGGCAGCTGCCATAAGTGATAGTCCAACAGATAGAATCATTGTATTGATTCGGCTTAAAGGAGGTAATGACGGATTAAATACTATCGTTCCCGTTTATGACTTTGATACCTATTCAAATTTACGACCAACGATCAGGCATCAAATGTCTAATTTGTACAATTTAACACCCGATTTCGCTATTCCGAATTTCATGAGCGACCTCCAGTCGATGTGGGGAGAAGGGGCAATGAAAGTTGTTCATGGCGTAGGTTATGATAATTCAAGCCTTTCTCATTTTGCAGGATCTGATATTTGGGCATCAACCGATATTGAAAATAATGAACAAACAGGATGGTTTGGCCGTTATTTCGAAGGGCTTTACCCGGATTATATTGTGAATCCTCCCGAAATTCCTGCTGCAGTACAAATTGGAAGTATTGGGAATCTGATCTTTGATGGTAATAGTAATAATTATGCGTTTTCGGTTGCAAATCCGAATCAGCTGGAAGCCATTGCCGAAAATGGGACCATTCATGACATGCTTAATCTTCCTGATTGTACCTATGGTGAACAATTACAATTCATGAGGGGGACAACCAATACCACCTATACCTATGCTGGTACTATTCATGAAGCATTTTCCAATTCGGAGAATAGTGTTGAATATTCCGAAGACAACCTGGCAAGGCAATTGGCTATTGTTGCCCGCATGATCAAAGGAAACCTGGGAACAAAGGTCTATATGGTCACTTTGGGAGGTTTTGATACTCATGCCAATCAGTTTGAAGCACATCAGCAATTATTGACCGACCTTTCGAACTCGGTAAAATTGTTTTTTGATGACCTTGAAGTTTCAGGTCACGCACAAAATGTGATGGCCATGACCATAAGTGAATTTGGAAGACGCCCTGACGAGAATGGATCCAATGGTACCGATCATGGTGCAGCTGCCCCTTTGTTTTTATTCGGACCTTGTCTTGAAGGCAATGGATTTGTTGGAGAGCACCCAAGTTTGACTGATTTGGATAATTTCAGCAACTTACAACACAGCACCGACTTCAGGGAAGTCTATGCTACGATTTTGCAGGAATGGCTGTGTATTGACCCGACAATAGTGAGTCAAACTTTACTCGGACAAAATTTGAACACTATCGATCTCGGATTTAATTGCGAAACAATTATCGATCCGGGCGATCCACCTGTCGAAAACTTCAGTCATTTCGTTTTATACAATTCAAATTCAACGGTTATTCGAATAAATAACCCTTCAACCCAACATACGGTGGTCAAATTGTATGACATTCTGGGAAGAGAAATTTCAACACTAAAGAATGAAATGTTACTTGCCGGGGAGCACAGTATTCTTGTAAGGAACGGATCAAACCGGGGGCTTAGCAACGGTCAGTATATTTACAGAATATCGGCTGGCAATAAGAATTACAGCAAGTCATTAATTTTAAGATAGATCAATTAATAAATCTATAATAAAGCCTTTATTTTAATAAAGGCTTTTCTTTTATTATTTCTTACTTCAAATTCGTTAATTTTGAGACTTCAAAATAAATGGAATGTCACGCATAACGATTACCGCAGCTTTACCGTATACCAATGGGCCAATTCATATTGGGCATCTTGCCGGTGTTTATGTACCTGCCGATATCTATGCGCGTTTTCTGCGATTGCAGGGACATGATGTTGCCTTTATCTGCGGAAGTGATGAGCATGGAGTTCCCATTACCATCAAAGCTAAAAAAGAAGGTGTTTCTCCACAGGATATTGTAGATAAGTATCATGCGATTATTGAAAAATCATTCGTAGATTTTGGTATTTCCTTCGATAATTATTCGCGGACTTCGGCTCCAATCCATCATAAAACGGCGGCCGATTTTTTTAAGACCTTATATGACAAAGGTGAATTTATTGAAGAAGTCACTGAGCAATTATATGATGCAGAGGCCAATCAGTTTTTGGCCGATCGATTTATTATTGGAACCTGCCCAAAATGTGGTTATGAGGAAAGCTATGGTGATCAATGTGAGAATTGCGGAACAAGCCATAATGCGACCGATCTTATCAATCCGAAATCGGCCATTACAGGGGCAACGCCCTCTTTAAAAGAGACCCGACATTGGTTTTTACCTTTAGATAAGCATGAAGCCTTTCTTCGTGAATGGATCCTTGAAGGCCATAAAAAAGACTGGAAACCCAACGTTTATGGCCAGGTAAAATCCTGGATCGATGACGGCCTTCGTCCACGAGCAGTAACACGTGATCTGGATTGGGGAATAAAAGTACCCGTTGAAGGTGCTGAAGGAAAGGTTTTATACGTATGGTTTGATGCGCCTATCGGCTATATTTCGTCTACAAAAGAATGGGCAGAGCGCGAAGGCATAGATTGGGAGCCATACTGGAAAGACAAAGACACCAAATTGTATCATTTCATTGGTAAGGACAATATCGTTTTTCACTGTATTATCTTTCCAGCCATGTTGAAAGCTGAAGGCAGTTATATCCTGCCTGAAAATGTACCGGCCAATGAATTTCTAAATCTTGAGGGCAACAAACTTTCAACTTCTCGAAACTGGGCGGTTTGGTTGCATGAATATTTAAATGAATTTCCTCAAAAACAAGATGTATTGCGTTATGTTCTAACGGCCAATGCTCCTGAAACCAAGGACAACGATTTTACATGGAAAGACTTCCAGGCACGTAACAATAACGAATTGGTGGCCATTTTTGGAAATTTTATCAACCGTGTTGTTGTGCTTACTCATAAGTATTTTGATGGACGCGTTCCAAAACCACAGGACCTTTTAAATGTCGATAAAGAGACTTTGGAAAATGTGAAGCACTATCCGAAGATCATTTCAAAATCCATTGAACGATTTCGATTTAGAGAGGCCAGCCAGGAGCTTATGAATTTGGCCAGGCTGGGGAATAAATATTTGGCTGATGAAGAGCCCTGGAAGGTCATCAAAGAAGATGAATCACGAGTACAGACCATAATGTATATCGCGCTTCAAATTGCAGCTGCCTTAGCTATTTTAAGTGAACCCTTTCTGCCTTTCACATCAAATAAATTAAAATCTATTTTAGGAGAATCTAAGCTTGATTCGGACTGGAGTTGGCAAGGAATAACAGAAGGAAGAGAATTGTTATCAGTAGGTCATGTGATAGAAAAGGGGGAGCTTTTATTTTCTAAAATTGAAAATGCTGAAGTTGACCAACAATTGGCAAAATTAGAAGCCAGTAAAAAAGCAAATGAAGCCGCCAATTCTAAAGTTGATCCGCAGAAGGAGGAGATCAGCTGGAACGATTTTTCAAAATTAGATATCCGGGTTGGAACAATATTAGACGCAAAAAAAATACCAAAAACCAAGAAGCTTTTGGCTTTAAAAGTTGATACTGGTATTGATGTACGCACCATTGTTTCTGGCATAGCAGAATCGTTTAGTGCAGATGAAGTAGTTGGTAAAAAAGTAACAGTTTTGGTCAATCTTGCACCAAGAGAGCTCAGAGGTATTGAAAGCCAGGGCATGATCTTAATGGCTGAAGACGAGGCTGGAAAATTGGTGTTTGTAAACCCTGATGAGCATAGCAAACTTGTTAATGGCCTGCCGATAAGTTAATTGATCCTCAGTTTTTCGTTTTATTTTATTCAGTATATTTAGAAGAGCATTTTTCTACTAATTGTTGTGGTTAATAATTCTAACCGTCATGAAAACACATGCCACATTTAAAGTAGTTTCACTTCTAGTAATATTTTCATTTTTTAATCTTCAGAGTCAGAACGATGTCGAACAATACAATGCCAACGGGCTTTCGACCAATATTTTCAACACAAATTCAGGTAAAATTACCATTTACCTTCCCATGCATAGTGATGGAGAGCGTATTGCCGGCTCAATAAAACTAGAACCAGGCGGAAAATCGGCCATCCAACAAGAAAGGAACTTATCGAAACTAAAAAATCATAAACTTGTATTTGGTATTAATACGATTTCTGCCAGCTCTTCAGTTTTCGCAATGCAATCTTCGGGTTTAGTTAATAATCCGATAAAACTTTTAAACGATAAGGGTCGTTCGGTAATGGACTCCTACACAATTAAAATGAGGGATAAACCAGCAAAACCTGAATCCACGGTTATTCCCACATATTTCGTGTCAGGTGAATCGGCTAGCATCTTGTCAAACTGTGATGGAAATATGTCTGATAATGCCGTTCAAATAAATGATCAGGAGGCTCAACTCCTGGCGGAATCAGAATCAGAATTGTTTTTTAGGGTTCCAAATAATTTAAGTGGCTCTTCCGATTTTCATTTTACAAATGCAACCGAAACTATAACTACAGGAGTTCATGTATTAGGCTTGCAACTATCGGCCGGCAATCTAAATCTTATGAAGGGACAATCTACTAATCTGTCAATTGGCGTTACCGGATTACAAGGCCTTGAAGACAATGTTCCTATGACGATCTCTAATAATAGTCCGTCAAACATTACGCTTAGCGGCGGTAATTTTCAGGAAATTATGATCAATCCTTCCACAGATGCTGCTGGAGGAACTTATCAAACATCACGAACCATACAGGCCATTAGAAGTGGTGGTTTTGAGATAAGCGTAAACATTGTCCCACCTGAATACACAACTACAAGTTCTCAGGATGAACTTTTATGCAACTGCTATCTTAATGGCGAATCTCATTTGATTTCTCCTGAGGCATGTACCGAACTCGGTGGAAATTGTTCTGAAGATACGACTGATGATGATACCGTCGATACTGAGGATGAATCACCATCCTCATTTGATTGTGAATTGCCGGAAGAAGTTAGCGAGAATGATGATTATGTTCTGCTACAAATTGATGATTTTCACCTGGACGACTGCGTCGCTGTGAATTTCTCTATTCGACCTTTTGATGAGGAGGAATGGGAAACCTTAGGGCAGGACAATACGCCTGAAGACGGACTCAATTTTAACTGGAACCCGCCTTTGGGTTATGACGGTACCAATGAGATTCTCGTTCAGGTAGTTAATAAAAATGATGTGATTTCAGATCAAACACAATATGTGTATTTGAATGTGACACCGGCCCATTTAAATGATGCGAATCTCAACGTGTCGTATTCGGTTTCTGAAGATGCTATAAAAAGAGCCCTTGATCGGGCAAGAGCAACCGGAGATAATATAAAAAAGCAGGATTCTATTATAGCTGAATTGAGACGGAAATACTGGGATGCCGTAGAAAGTAAGGACGAAAATGAAGACGCCAAGAATGAGCTTGTCGGTATTGACAAAATATTGGATGAAATTCCGAAGGCTTATAAAGATTCTTTGAAGGCTATCGTAGATTCACTCTCAAGCCTTCGTAAACAATTGCCTGCAAAAATTGATAAGGCTGCCCTGCAAAAAGCCGTTGATGATGCCCAAAAACGCTTAGACGATTGCAAGAAAAGGCTCGCTGAACTCAAAAAAGAACAGGCCGATCTCGAAGCCGAACGCGATCGCTTAAAGCAGGAAATTGATGACACTTTGGAAGAGATCGATGAATTGTTCACCAGCAATGGCTGGACTGGCGGTTATGGCTATCATTCAGATGGAACCCCCTGGTTTGGTTATGTTGGAGATGAGAATGCCAACACCGATCTTGACCAGCGCTGGGAGTTAAAGAATAAATTAAGGAAATTAAAAAAGCCCTATAAAAAAGCCTTAAGGCGCCTGGAAAAATTACCACAGGAAATTGCCGATGCAGAAAAAGAATGCGATGAACTGGAGAAGGCGCTTGAAAAAGCAAAAGAAGCTGCCGAAAAGGGAGATCAATATTTAGCTGCTGAGGTCGAGGCCGAAGATATTTGCCGACAAATAAAGAGTTTATTAGGACCAATTTGGAGATGGTGCGTGAAAAATCCCGGTGATTGCAGTTTTAAGGAGAAGCTAAGGAAGTTGCTTGGCGAATGTCCAAAAGATCAAGCTGCTGTGGAGGACTTCTGGGACGATTTTGATGATATTGTAAAGGCCAAGAAAGAGCAGGAAGAAAGCTATAGTGATGCTGCCGAGGCTGATCAGGATACCATTGACGATATCGAAAACGACATAAGCACTGCCGAGGAGCAAAAGAAGAAACTAAAAGAACAGCAGGATCGCGAATATGCCGAAGCCGAGCGATTGCGTAAAAAAAGAGCACAGGAATTGGAAGACGCCAGGCAGCGCAAACGCGATGCTGAAGCGAGAGCGCGCGAAGAAGAAAAAAGAAACCAGCCCACGCCGGCACCCATATTAGATGATCCTATTGATCCAAGTGATGATCAATTAAAATTTCAGGCGCAGATCTTTATATTTAAACGACTATACCGTGATTATTTAATCGATTATGGGCCTTGCCACTGCAAGACTAAAGCCATGGCATTTGCCAACAATACCAACTCCATTGTTACCGACCTTATTGGGAGAATAGGAGTAGGTGTTGCTTTTGCACCTTTAGAAGCATTTCCCGGAGTTTCCCTTGCCGGACGTTTGGGGATTGGTGCAGTAAAGGCCTTGGC
>JABDLA010000068.1 GCA_013001965.1 Flavobacteriaceae bacterium
CCTGAATTCACTTTTGGTGGTGGATTAAAAACCGAAGGCGGGACTGTAAATAAATAGTCAGCATCATAAAATGCCTGAGTTAAAACCGAAAGAATCCCGTAGGTTTTAGAGCCTTCCTTTTCACAGATGCGTTGTGCAACCTCTTTTTGGAACATCCCTGAAAATTCTGGAATCCGATCACGATATTCGAGCGTTTTAAAAACGATCTGTGATGAAATATTATAAGGGAAGTTGCCAATGATCGCGAATTGTTTTTCAGGAAAAATACTGAGTAGATCGACCTTTAAAAAATCTGCTTCAATAATACGATCTGAAATGTCTGGGAAATTCGATTTTAAATAATCAACAGACTCCGAGTCGATTTCAATTACATAGGTTTGTACATCCTTTTCAATCAAGTATTTGGTCAGCACGCCCATTCCGGGACCAATTTCCAGAATGGAATCATAGTTTTGATAAGACAGTGTTTCTGCAATTTTTAAAGCGATGTTTTCGTCATTTAAAAAATGCTGCCCCAGATATTTCTTTGCGCGTACTCCCATCCTATCGTATTGTCACTGTGTATTCATCGATTACTTCCAGCTCTGTTCGAAAGGCTAGCATCTTATCGGCGAATCTTGCCTGGCCGTCATTACGCATTCGTTCGGCATCATATTTATAATAATCGTCCAGATCCTGGCGGGAATTTGCCCTATACTGCACCGAATAAGTGGTTCCTCCCATTTCTTCCTCGACCAATACCTTTGTGAGTTTGGCCTCCTTAAAACGTCCAGTTGACAGGACTTGTGGAATATGTTCTTTAATCCATCGCAGCCAATCATCATGAATAGAATCATCAACATTGACCGTTACATTATAGATATACATGATTACAGGTTTTTTGCAAATAACAGAAGTTCTTCGTCCTCCTCAAAGGGTTTTACCTTTTTTTGATAGACCAGCCCTAATTTTTCGATTAATTTTATAGAATTGGTATTTTCCGCTACCGTAATGGCCGAAATCTTCTCTAATTTGAATGTATCCCTTGCCAGCTTTAAAATGGCCTGAGAGGATTCATATCCAAAACCTTTTCCTTCATACTTTGGTAAAAATCCAAAACCAATATCCGGATCATTCAGTTGCTCTCGCTTTACAATTCCGGATATCCCAATGACCTTGTTTTTCTCCTGTTTAAGAAGAACCTTATAGAATCCATAACCGCTTTCTTTGTAACTTTTTAAAATTGTCCGTTTTAAATGCGCCTTGGCATCTTCAGTAGTTCTAATATTTCTATCGCCAATATATCTGATCCATTTCGGGCTATTCATAAGCTTCACAAAAAAGGGTGCGTCATCTAATGTAACTTTCACTAGAAGAAGTCTTTCAGTTTCCGCTACGACCATGAGGGTTTTGATTTAATTGATCACATCGCCACGCAACGCACGATATTTTTTTCGGGCTTCCACGAAGAAAATACTATCGGCATGATTAAAAATAATTTGCTCATAAAGTTCCTGAGCCTTTTCTGGTTTTTCAAGATGATTCACATAGATCTCAGCAAGCGCGTAATAGGCATCGTCTGCGAGAATATCTTCTTTAAAATCGTCGATGATCCTCAAATAATTTGTTTCGGCACTTTGATAATCTTTCTTCTGTTCAAACAATTGCGCCTGTTTAAGCAAGGCCTGATCAACAATGGTTTCTGTTTTGTGATTCTCAAGAATCTGACTCAACAATGCAATAGCATCATTAGTTTTATTTTGATAGGCCATGAGATCTGCCTTGGCAAATAATTTCAATGCCGTTTGCGTTGAATCTTCGTATTTATTGTCGGAGATCAGCAATTTCAAGTCCAGGGCATCATTGGCGATGAGTTGGGAAGTTGATGATTTCAGGACTTTTAGTTGGGACTCCGCCCATTTAAAATCGCCTTTATAATAACTCGCTTTAGCGACTTTAAATCGAGCTTCCTGTGCCAAGGTGCTGTTTTTTATGCTCTGTTGGATCTGAGAATAATAAATAAGAGCTTCATTGAATTTTTCCTGGTATACCAATATATCACCCAGCTTAAGTTTGATCTTGGCCTCATGAAATTTACTCAGATTATTCTTAAGGGTTGCTTTCAAAAATTCTGAAGCCTCTTCAGGTTGATCTTTGTTAAATGCCATAAAATGTCCGTATGACAATTGAAGATCGGCTGTAAGGGCATCTCGCCCGTAGCTCTCTAAAAGCGTAGTGTATGATTTATCGATCTCATTGATCTCCTTTTTAGAGGCAAATTTTGTTCTTAATTCCAACAAATTTTTATGTGCCTCTAATACGGTAGGTAAATCGAAGGCATTTTCAATGATATAAGTCAGGATATCGGATGCCACTTCAACTTCATTTTCTTCAATGGCGATCATAGCGAGATCGGTGATGCCACGTAAACTTTCCTGCTGACGGTTATAAATTGCTTTTTCCTGGGCAAAGGCCTTTTTATAATCCCGTTGTTGAATAAAAAGCCAGCTTAATAATTCATTCCATAGGACATTAGGTTCTTCCTGAATTTTTTTAAGCAAAACCTGTTGCAATATTTTGTTATTCTCATGTTCACCATTCTCGGTAATATATTCACTAAATGAACGCTTGGTAAAATTGATATATGAATTATTGATCTCTATAAAATCGATATAACTTCTGAACATTTTGGAGACCTTACCTTGTTCACCATAGATGCGGGCCAATTGCATATTATAATTACTTTCAGGACGCATTTCCATGGCTCTTTCATACACCTGGGCCGCATAATCGATCAAAGCATGATCTTCAAATTTTTTGGCGACATAATAAGCATATATTGGTTTTTCTTCAATGCCAGCCCGCGCCATTTCAAAATATTTTTTGGCATTGA
>JABDLA010000093.1 GCA_013001965.1 Flavobacteriaceae bacterium
TAAACTTTAATAATAGCGTTTAACAGAAAACTTTAGTATTTGCAAAAAAGAGCATTGATTTTATTTAATTTTGCCTCATTATGAGCGGACAACAATCAGAAAAAAAGAAATTCACTAAAAAGTTACTGCATAAATATCGATTAGAGATATTGAATGAAGATACTTTTGAAGAACGCTTTGCTATAAAATTAACACGACTGAATGTTTTTGTGATCGCTTCCCTCTCAACCATTTTGTTGATTTCGGGAACTATAATTCTAATTGCCTTTACTCCACTAAAGGAATATATTCCGGGTTATTCATCAACCGCCTTAAAACGACAGGCGAATGATTTAAATGATAAAACCGATTCTTTGCAGGAAGTCATTGCCATGAATGAACGCTATTATGAATCCATAAAAAAAGTATTGACCGGAGATGTGAAAACAGTCGAATTCAACAAAGATTCAATTATAGAAGCCGCTGAAAAGGACTTAAGCGAAATCAATTTAAGCCCTTCAAAGGAAGACTCGATCTTACGCGCCAAGGTAGACAAGGAAGATAAATACAGTTTATTTGAATCGGCAACTTCGAAAGTCAATTTCGTCTTGTTCCCACCGGTAAACGGAACCATAAGTGAGTCTTATAATGCTCAAACAAAGCACTTTGCTGTTGATCTCGTTGTAGCGAAGGACACACCTGTTAAGGCTACGGCAGACGGCACCGTAATTTTTGCAGAATGGACCTCCCAAACCGGATATGTTATTTTGATCGAGCATAGCGAAGGCCTGATTTCGGTGTACAAGCACAATGCTTCACTAACAAAAGAACAAGGTGATCTCGTTAAAGCGGGTGAGGTAGTTGCGATATCGGGTAATTCAGGCGAGCTAACAACAGGGCCACATTTGCATTTTGAACTTTGGAGCAATGGCTATCCAATTGACCCAACCACCTTTATTGATTTCGAATAAATGAATTCATCCAGGATCACATCATTAAAAGCGCTCTTGGCCAAGCCCTATGCCAAATTTATTCAGCAAAGGATCAAAACCTGGTCCAATAACCCGATTTCTGCACAAAATAAAGTGTTCAAGAATTTGATTAACGAAGCTGAATTTACACAATTTGGCCAGGATCATGATTTCGAAAACATTCAAACCCATGAGGATTTTATAAATCGGGTTCCTGTAAGGGATTATGAAAAATTACGTGCATATATCGATCGAGTTGTAGACGGAGAACAAGATGTATTATGGAAAGGATCCCCCATTTATTTTGCCAAAACCTCAGGTACGACTTCAGGCACCAAATACATTCCCATAACCAAAGAAAGCATGCCCAATCATATTGAGGCTGCCAGAAACGCCATACTCATGTACGTGGCCGAAACCGGCAACAGTAGTTTCGTTAACGGGAAAATGATCTTCTTGCAAGGAAGCCCGGTTTTGAATGAAAAAAACGGTATAAAAATTGGCCGCTTGTCCGGAATTGTTGCCCATTATATTCCCAGGTATTTACAGAAGAATCGCCTTCCGAGCTGGGAGACAAATTGCATAGAGGATTGGGAAGAAAAAGTAAATGCAATAGTCGATGAGACTATAGACGAGAACATGACCATCATTGGAGGTATTCCTTCCTGGGTACAAATGTATTTTGAAAAACTTCAATCACGTTCAGGTCAGAAAATAGGTGAACTATTTAAAAATTTTCAGCTCTTCATATTTGGTGGCGTTAACTACGAACCTTACAGGGCTAAATTTGAAAATCTTATCGGTCGGAAGGTAGCCAGTATTGAATTGTATCCTGCAAGTGAAGGCTTCTTTGCATTTCAGGATAAACAAAATGAAAAGGGCATGCTTCTCCAGTTGGACTCCGGGATTTTTTACGAGTTTATCAAGGCGGATGAATTTTTTGAAGAATACCCAAAGCGGATTACAATAGAGATGGTCGAGACAGCGGTCAACTATGTTATGATCATTTCCTCCAATGCCGGACTTTGGGCATACAACCTGGGTGATACAGTGGAGTTTACCTCAACGCACCCCTTTAAGGTTATTGTAACGGGACGCATTAAGCATTTTATTTCGGCTTTTGGCGAACATGTTATTGGGAAGGAGGTTGAGCAGGCCATGCAAGATGGATTGGCTGAAATCAATGCTTCGGTCTCTGAGTTTTCGGTAGCGCCTCAAATCAATCCCGAGAATGAACTGCCTTATCATGAATGGCTGGTTGAATTTGAGCAACAACCCCCATCATTGACGAAACTGGCTGAAATCATTGACCAATCACTTCAAAAACAAAACAGTTACTATTTCGACCTGATCGAAGGTAAAATTCTTCAGCCTTTAAAGATCACACAAATAAAGAAGGAAGGATTTAATGATTACATGAAGTCTATTGGGAAACTCGGGGGACAAAATAAAGTTCCGAGGCTATCCAACGACAGAGGTATTGCAGATAAGCTTTATGAGTTGAATTTAGTGAATTAGTGTATCTTTGCACGTTAAATACCGCAGATGAGCAAAAAACATTTAGGTCGAAATCGCGCACAGGAAAGTACAAATGCCATAGAACGCATGTACATTACTATGCGCCATTTATTTAACAGGGGGTTTTATAAACCCATGGGTGTTTCAGGCGAAACTCTTCGTGAAAGCCTTCTTGTTTTACGCCCTGAAATTTACGGCTCCATTGCAGAAGAAAAAGCCGAGCTTAGTGGTTTGCTTTATGTGATGGATCGTCTTCCGATTGGTATCGAGGAGTGCCGCTTCATTAATTTAACAAGTGATGAAGGTTATGGCACCTCTCATTTTGAGGTCATTATTCCGGCAAAAAGAAGACGAAATTGTTACCGTATCGACGAGGAACAAATGAATATTGAGATCACCAGGGGCCGTTCAGAGATCTATGACATACTTACGCATTTGACCTTCTTATTTATTGAATCGCATAAAATAAGTAAACGCGTATTGATCAATGATAAAGGAGACACAACACGCGATTGGGTTAAGCTTGAAAAAGCGGTTTTATCAGGAAAAAAACTAACTCAGAAAGACCGGGAAATCGCAATCACTCATGCGGGCAATATTCTTGGAAGAACCTTTGAGGAATTAAGCCAGGTTTATCCAAAATTTGC
Source organism: Flavobacteriaceae bacterium (assembly GCA_013001965.1). GTDB lineage: Bacteria > Bacteroidota > Bacteroidia > Flavobacteriales > Flavobacteriaceae > JABDLA01. The sequence goes on from JABDLA010000093.1 coordinate 3,116, forward strand.
ATCAAAAACGAGTCCCGACCGTTTTTTGCACGTCATTTACTGGCTTGGCCTGCTTGCCATTGAAGAGGTGGTTAAGAACACAAAACGGACGGTTACATTTAGTCCGGTTTTGAGAGAACGGCTAGGCCATCATATTCATGGAGAAGCCTGGGCAGAAACCATTAAAAAGGTACTTAAGAAGCACGATCTTTTAAATCGTCCCATTCATATTATAAGCGCGAATTTACACAGTGTCATGAATACACTATATGCGTCAAAAGCATTAGGAAATCGTGCAGGTAAAAAAGACATTTTTGAAGTTTATGAAGAGTTGAGCAATGACACCAATGTTTCATTACGTAATAAAGTGAGTCAATTGGCGTTAAATGAGGGAATGATTTATATCAAGGATACGTCAGGGACCAACATCGATGTTCAGATTTTTGATAGTGCTAAAATCGACCTTAGCAAAACCAATTTAAACCTAAGCAAAAAGAAGAGAGATTCAGAAAATCCTGTTATATTCGTCATGGATTATGCATTTGGCGAACAAGCATACGAAACAATTGATGAATTTTTAAAACCATTTGGGAAAAATGCAGCTAAGGTGCATTTGAATGTTGATTCTGTTTCAGTTATGGGCAAAGCAGGGATCTTAGAAGGAGGAAAGGGTGATATTATGATTCCGTCGGCACATATATTTGAAGGGACTGCGGATAATTACCCTTTTGAAAATGAACTCAAAAAGGAAGACCTGGAGGGCCATGGTATAGCTGTTTATGAGGGCTCGATGATTACGGTTTTGGGAACCTCGCTTCAGAATAAAGAGCTTTTGAGGTTTTTTCATGATTCGACCTGGAATGTCATCGGACTGGAAATGGAAGGAGCACATTATCAAAAGGCGATTCAAGCGGCCTCAAAGGTGAGAAAAAGTATAAATCCGAAGGTGAAGGTAAGGTATGCTTATTATGCCAGTGACAATCCATTGGAAACAGGGAGCACATTGGCTTCAGGCGGCCTTGGTACTAGCGGTGTAAAACCCACCTATCTGGTAACACGGAAAATTTTAGAGCAAATATTTAACCAATAAAACACAACATGAGTCAAGATTCATTACCTCAACAATCTCAACCGGAAGAAGAGGACTTAGGACAATTGTTTAACGCCATAGGGAAACTCTTTGAGCGATTTTTCAATTTTATCATATCCATATTCGAATTCCTCTTCTCTATAGTAATATTCGGGTCGAAGGCCATTATTGAAAATTTCAAAACAATCCTCATCGTAGTTATTGTTGCGGGAGCATTAGGCTTTGGAATGGAAAAAATAATGCCGGAAAGATACGATTCCACAATGTTGGTCAGAACTTATTTCGATGCCAAATATCAACTGTATACCAACCTCAAATATTATAATGCCCTTATCAAAGATGAAAATTATGCCACCTTGGCCGCAATTTTTAATGTTGATGAAGGAACAATGATGGAGGTCAAGGAATTTGAGATGGGTAAAGGTCCTGAATCCGAAAATGATAAAATGCAGCAATATGACGCTTTTGTGAGATCGCTGGACAGCTCTAGGGCGCAGGATATCGACTACCAAGACTTTATTAATAACAGAGGCATTTTTTCTGGGGATATTTTTGAGATACGGGTTGAGGCTACAAGAAAAGACATCTTCAAAAGCCTTGAAGAAGGGGTTAACAATTCCTTTAATAATTTGTATTCGGTTAAAAAAATGCAGCAACGGGATTCTATGATCACCATTCGCCGAAATAATATATTACGCTCGATCGCTGAAATGGATTCACTTCAAAATGTCTATATCAATGTGCTTGAAGAAGAATCTCAAGCGACTAGGGCTAAGATTAGCCTGGGTGAAGGCTTCCCTTTGCAACAGGAAAAATCAAATACAAAAGAATATCAATTATTGAATAAAGAAATTGAATTGCGAGATGAGCTTAGACAAATGGATGAAGAAAAAGTAGAGGAAGATGAATTCTTTAAGGTGATGTCCACCTTCCAGGAAGTAGGAAACAAAGTCAATAAGATTAGTTCAAAATACTCATTGGTTTTCCCTGCACTGGCCTTCATTTTGTTGAGCCTTGGGTTCCTTACCAAGAATTATATCAGGTTTGTAAAGAACTATGAAAGATAAGGTATTACTTATAACAGGTGGCGCGGGTTTTATTGGGTCAAACCATATTGAATATCTATTGGACACATTCCCGTCCACCAAAATTGTAAATATAGACAAGCTCACTTATGCCGGTGAGCTTTCTAATTTATCAGAAGTCGCCTCTAATGAAAATTATACGTTTGTAAAAGGAGACATTTGTGACAGGAACCTCATCGAAAAGTTGTTCGAAACTTATGATTTTCACGGCGTGATTCACTTTGCCGCGGAGTCACATGTCGACAATTCTATTGAAAGCCCGGACGAGTTTATCAGGACCAATGTGTTCGGTACATTTAATTTGTTGGACGTGGCCAGAAACAAGTGGATGGAAGCACCTTTCAAGGTAAAACCAGCCTATAAGGATAACCGTTTTCTTCATATTTCCACTGATGAGGTTTATGGCAGTTTGGGTGAGCACGGATTGTTCACCGAAAAGACCTGTTATGCCCCAAATAGTCCATACAGCGCCTCAAAGGCCTCAGCAGATTTTATTGTAAGAAGTTATTTTCACACCTATGGCATGAACGTCGTCACCACGAATTGCAGCAATAATTATGGGCCGAAGCAGCATGACGAAAAACTAATTCCAACCATCATTCAAAAGGCACTAAACGGGGAGAATATCCCAATCTATGGCGATGGGCTTAATGTTCGGGATT
>JABDLA010000115.1 GCA_013001965.1 Flavobacteriaceae bacterium
TGTCGAATTTAAAAACCAATAATCGCATTCTCAATGTGGTTGGCAGCATATTTGCAGCTGAAAATGACTTTGATAATTGCCTGCTACTCAATACGGATAAAGCTGTTGTTGAGGGCTTAAATGCGAATATTTTCATGGTCAACGGGAATACCATTAAAACGGCTCCATTAGATGATGGTTGCATTAAGGGGATAATGCGTAAACAGCTCATTGATATAATAAATGACGACCCGAATTTTACCCTGATCGAAGCCTCAATTTCTCCATTCGAGCTTCAGAAGGCTGATGAACTTTTTCTTACCAATGTCATACAGGGTATTCAACCCATAACACAATACCGCAAAAAAACCTATGTTAACTCAGTTGCTGAAGAACTTGTTGAGCAATTAAATAAAAAGTTGTTTTCTAATTAAATGATGGGTCTTCAGGTGCGTTGGACCAGATGCTGTATTCACCACCCAATTCAAGCATTTTTTCCTTCCAAAAGGTCGTATTGATCTTTTTTATAATAGAAGATTTATAGATATTTTCAGATAAGATCCAGGAGTTAGATGATAATTCATCATTCAATTGATCGGCATCCCAGCCCGAATACCCTAGAAAGAATCGAACATCATTTTCGGTGATCTCGGTTGTATTTATCGCATTGATTACGGTATTAAAGTCACCTCCCCAATAGATACCTTCTGATATTTCTATACTATTTGGGATGATTTCAGGAGCTGTATGAATAAAATACAGATTGTCCTGTTCTACCGGGCCGCCGTTATAAACGCCAAATTCTGCAGATACCTCGGGAATTAAATCATTCAAGGTATACTCCAGTGGTTTGTTCAAAATAAAACCAATCGATCCTTCTTCAGTATGATCTGCAAGTAAAATAACCGACCTGTTAAATGAAAAATCGCCTAAGATTGACGGCTCGGCAATTAAGAGATTGCCTTTTTTTGGAATAACGTTAATCATACACCCATGATTTTCAACTAAATCTAAAACATATTTATGGAATATGCAAGTTTTGAATCTCAGGCAAATAAAAAAGGCCCGTTGGATCAACGGGCCTTCTTATAAAATTTAAATAAATTTAGTTTACTGCACCACTAAGGTCAGAACCTGCTTTAAACTTAACTACGTTCTTAGCATTTATTCTTATAGTTTTCCCGGTTTGTGGGTTTCTTCCGTCTCTTGCAGCTCTTCTAGAAACTGAAAAAGATCCAAATCCTACTAAAGAAACTCTATTTCCTTTTTGTAATGCTCCCTCGATATCAATTAATAAAGAGTCCAATGCTTTTTTCGCAGCTGCTTTTGTAATTCCAGCATTCTCTGCCATTCCATTGATTAAATCTGTTTTGTTCATAAATTTAAATTTTAATGATTATTAATTTGGGTTAACTTAATTTCTTCGTTAATTCCTATACAAATTTATAGGATATATCCGTTCAGGCAAGTAATAGCAAGGGAAATGGGCGTTTTTGTTGATAACTTGAATCAATTGTTAATAACGAAAAGGGAATTTTGTAAAATTTTAAAAATACTACTGATGATAAGGGATTAGAGCATTTTGGCATTGGTTTGAAAACGATAACCATTTAGTAAGGATTTTACAGGCATTCTTCGCTTTCCTGCTAACTGAATTTCATCAATGATTATGTAACCATTTTTTACAGCAACCTTAAGCTCATTTTTTGTTATGATCAATGCCGATGTTTTGTGGTCATGGGAAACTTCAACAGGACGGGCTTTATAAATTTTTGCCGTTATTTCCTCATCGCCGTTTTTCAAATAACACCATGCCGCGGGATATGGCGCTAAGCCTCTTATTTTATTATATATATTATATGGTGTATCAGTCCAGTTGATTTTACAATTGTCCTTGTTCAGTTTAGGTGCAGGTTTTAAACTCAATTCGTCCTTTTGCCTGGTTGTTTCGGGTGTTCCCTGTTCTATTAATTTGACGGTTTGAATGACCAGCTCGGCCCCAGTTATCATGAGTTTGTCATGCAGTATCCCTGCAGTATCGTCCTTATCTATGGCAACCTCTTGTTGTAAAATCAATTCACCAGTATCGATCTTTTCGTCAATAAAAAAGGTGGTTACCCCTGTTCTGGTTTCTCCATTTATAATGGCCCAGTTAATTGGAGCGGCTCCGCGGTAATTAGGTAGCAGTGATGCATGTAAATTAAAAGTTCCAAACTCAGGTAAATTCCAAACTATTTTTGGTAACATTCTGAAGGCCACTACGATCTGAAGATTGGGTTCTAAGGCCTTTAAAGCTTCATTAAATCTGTCATTCTTCAGATTCGTGGGTTGCAAGACAGTAAGGCCATTCGTCATAGCGAATTGTTTAACGGCAGAACTTTTCAGTTTTTGTCCGCGACCTGACGGTCTGTCCGGACTGGTGACCACGCCTACAACATTAAATTCATGGTCAAGCAATGCCATAAGGCTATGAACTGCGAATTCGGGCGTACCCATAAAAACGATTCTCAAATCTCTATTCATGCGGATTTCAATTTATATGAATTTTGCAAGGTGATCTCAATCATTTGTTGTTCCAGCATCAATTTTAAAACTTCCAGTAATTCATTGTCCTTCAAGGATAACTGTTGGCCTATTTGTCTTGAAGATAATTCATTTTCCGACAGCAATTCCAGGATCTGGTCAATATGTTGTTTTAATAGGTTTCCTGATGGACGGCCTTTGTCTTTTCGGCATACAGAACAAATGCCGCAATTTTCGATCTTGGTCTCACCAAAATACTTTAAAAGCTGTACACTTTTACAAGCATCATCATTATTTACATAGGCAATGACCGCCATGACCTGTTTTTGTTTTAACTGGTTTTGTTGATTTATGACATCTGCAATCCGATTGATGGTTTTATCATCTTCCCTTGGCTCTAAAAATGTAATTTGAGCATCGGTTGTGGACAATTGGAGGGTAATAATACCATCTTTTTCCAACTGTATGAGTGTGTCGATAACCTCTTCTTCTGAAGCCTCAGCCTTTCCAGCGATCAAAAGTGTATTCAACTTGGTCTGATAATCAAAAATGCCACCATAGGTCCTTAATATGGATTTAACAATGATTTGGGCGATTTGGGCCTTCTCCAGATATGAGAATAATTCTTTATTACTAACAACAAATTGAGCTGAGGACCCTTTACGAAATTGCTGCGACAGTTTTATTACACTGGTTCTGTCAAGTACCTGGAATGCATTATATGCGATTAAAGTATTGAATTGATAGGTCTTGCAGAAATGAGCAAAATTAAAGTCATGAGTTGAAAATTCACCTTCACCATAAGATATCTGAAAGTAGTTGCATAATTTACGATACAAGTCTTTGATGAAATCGACAGTGGGTAAAACGCTCAAAAACTGATTTTTGACATGAGTTTCATCACCTTTGTTCTTCAAAATTATGGCAAAAGCTTCTTGTCCATTTCGTCCGGCACGTCCTGCCTCCTGAAAATAACTTTCAATACTTTCAGGCAAGTTCATATGAATAACATTGGTGACATCGCCCTTATCGATACCCATTCCGAAGGCATTGGTTGCGACCATGATCTGCTTGCGATCGTATTTCCAATCTTCAAAATGATCGGCCTTTTCATTTGGGGTCAATCCGCCATGATAATAGGTGCTCGAAAGGCCATGGTCTTCAATAAATTTACTTATCTGAACCGTGCTCTTCCTGTTTCTAACATAAACGATGGCCGATTTTTGATCAGCCTTTAGTAATTGTGTTAAGCGGTAATTTTTATCTTCCTCGTCAAATACCATATAGGCCAGATTGTCTCTCTTGAAGGACTGCCTGAAAATTTTTGTATCGATCAAGTCCAATTCTATTACGATATCGTCGACCACTTCTAATGTTGCCGTTGCTGTCAGGGCGAGTACATTGACTGAGGGTTGAAGGGTTCTTAACAGCCTGATATTTTTATAAGCCGGACGAAAATCATTGCCCCACTGACTTATACAATGGGCCTCGTCTACCGCTATAAGATTGACGTTCATTTGACGAATGCGTTCCTGAACGATCTCTTGTTGCAAACGCTCGGGCGACAAGTACAGGAATTTGTAATTTCCGTAGATACAGTTATCGAGCATGGTATCAATCTCGTTGTATTTGTATTCACTTGTAAGGGCCATGGCCTTTATGTCTTTCTCTTTCAAACTTTGAACCTGGTCCTTCATTAAGGCAATCAAAGGTGAAACCACGATGCAAATGCCTTCTTTTATGAGCGCGGGGATTTGAAAACAGATGGATTTTCCACCTCCGGTAGGCAGTAATGCAAAGGTGTCTTCATTGTTTAAAACAGCTTCAATGATGTCTTCCTGAAGTGGTTTGAAACTTTTGTAGTTCCAATAGCGTTCTAATATCTCAACGGGATGTTCCATTATAAATGCGCGGTGATGTTCAGGATGTAATCCGTTCTGCTTCCAACCGATCCGAAAGGTACATCATGCAGCTCGTAATTAAAACGGTTGTAGGTTTTAAGAAGATAATGATGTATGTCTAAAGCCTGATCGAAACTCTCGTAACGTTCGTTATCACTTTTATAGATCTCCTGCCATGGCGCCAGTATAAAAATATGATCATATCGCAATTGTTGGCAGCGCTCATTATATCTGTCTGGATAATCGTGCTTCATATACTCCAAATAGGCAACAACGTCTGGAATGCCTCTGTCCAGAAAAACCTGCTCACTACTTAAAGTTTCAGCTTCTTCAAATTGTTTGCTTCGGCCATCCAAAAGCAGATCACTAAAAAGCAAGGGGTCAGTGAGAAATAATTGCGATATTCCTTTTTGTTGGGCCTCAAGAGTGATCTGCCTTGATATTTCTTCCAGGCAGTTATAGTCACGTTTTATGAGGTCATTGATAATGGAAGTTTTTCCAGTTCCGGGCCCTCCGGTTATCACAATACGTTTCGTATTCAAATTTGGTATAATTTTAGCTGTAAAATTCGTAATAAAAAAGCAAATAAAAAATAACAGATAACTGTATCTTTGCTGTTCCTAAATAAATATACATGAGCGATAAGAAAAACGAGGAGGAGTTTTATAAAAAATTGAAAGAACAATTAGAGGAGTCAACCTCATGGCCATCGACTTATTTGTATAAATTCATTGTAAGGAGCGAGACCAGTAAAATAGAGACCATAGAAGCTATTTTTAATCATGCGGGAGCGGTCATAAGTACGAACGAATCAAAGAAAGGAACGTATACCAGTGTTACTATAAATGTGGTCATGAAAGATCCGGATGCCGTCATTTCTAAGTATATAGAAGTAACAGATAAAGTTGAAGGCGTTATTTCGTTATAAGATTATATATAAATTTCGTACTTTGCAGCCTATAGCATACTTCTAATAGTAATACTTCATAACAATTTATTTTGATAGATAATCTAGAATATAATACAGAACGCGAGCATTTAATTATTCCTGAATATGGGAGACATCTTCAAAAGATGATTAATTATGCCACCTCACGCGAGACCAAAGAGGAACGAAATAAAATAGCCAAGGCCATCATTGATGTCATGGGTAATTTGCAGCCGCATTTACGCGATGTGCCTGATTTTCAGCACAAACTCTGGGATCAGCTTTTTATAATGTCTGATTTCAAATTGGATGCCGAATCACCTTATCCAATGCCTTCAAAGGAAGAACTTCAAGCAAAACCAGGGCCATTAAAATACCCTCAAAATCATCCAAAATACCGTTTCTACGGAAACAATATCAAAACCATGATCGATGTGGCAAGAACCTGGGAAGAAGGTGAAATGAAAGAGGCGCTTACCTATACCATTGCGAACCACATGAAAAAATGTTTCTTGAATTGGAATAAGGATACGGTCGAAGATGCTGTGATCTTTGATCATTTATTCGAACTTTCAGACGGCGAATTGAATCTGAAAGGAAGTGTTGAGGATCTAACCGATGCTACCAGTTTGATGCGAGTTAAGAAAAGACAGCATACAGGTAAAAAAAGTAAGAAAAGCAATCGCGGAGGCCGCAAGCGCTACTAATTGATAATACTTTAAATCTTAATGAAGACATTCAAAATTGAGGGAGGTCATAAGCTGAAAGGCGAAATCAAACCTCAAGGTGCAAAAAATGAAGCGCTTCAAATTTTATGTGCCGTTCTTTTAACGTCCGGAAAAGTGACCTTGCATAATGTTCCCGATATCGTCGATATCAATAAACTCATCAAACTCCTTGGAAAATTAGGTGTAAAAATTGAAAATTTAGGATCAGGATCTTTCAGCTTTCAGGCCGATGAGGTCAGAATGTCCTATCTGGAATCGGAAGAATTTAAAGAAGACGGCCGCGGTTTACGTGGTTCTATTATGATCGTTGGGCCATTGCTTGGCCGATTCGGGCGTGGGTATATTCCAAAACCCGGTGGGGATAAAATTGGTCGCAGACGACTTGATACGCACTTTGAAGGCTTTATAAAATTAGGAGCCACTTTCAGATATAATCGTGAAGATTATTTCTATGGCGTGGAGGCAGATGAACTGACAGGTACCTATATGTTACTCGATGAAGCTTCGGTCACCGGAACTGCGAATATTGTCATGGCTGCCGTTTTGGCCAATGGGACAACAACCATCTATAATGCCGCTTGCGAACCCTATTTACAACAGCTCTGTAAAATGCTGAACAGGATGGGAGCAAAGATCTCAGGAATTGGTTCTAACCGCTTAACAATTGAAGGTGTTGATTCTTTAAACGGCACAGAACATACGATGCTTCCGGATATGATCGAGATAGGCAGTTGGATCGGACTTGCCGCCATGACCAAAAGCGAATTGACCATAAAGGATGTAAGCTGGGATGATCTCGGACAAATACCTAATGTATTTCGAAAACTCGGAATAACAGTCGAGCGTCAGGGTGATGATATCCATATTCCCGAACATAAAGACGGTTATGAAATTCAAAGTTTTATCGATGGTTCCATCTTAACCATTTCTGATGCGCCCTGGCCAGGATTTACACCTGACCTCTTAAGTATTGTTTTGGTTATTGCCACACAGGCACGTGGTAGTGTTTTGATTCACCAGAAAATGTTTGAAAGCCGATTGTTCTTCGTCGATAAACTCATTGACATGGGTGCAAAGATCATATTGTGTGACCCCCATAGAGCGACTGTTATCGGTCATGATTTCCAATCTACGCTTAAGGCCACGACGATGACCTCGCCCGATATCAGGGCAGGAATTTCATTGTTGATTGCCGCCTTATCAGCCAAAGGCACTTCAATAATTCATAATATTGAACAGATCGATCGCGGATATGAACGTATCGATGAGCGCTTGCGTGCTATTGGAGCTAAAATTGAACGAGTTTAGGAATTAGATACTAGGTACTAGGTATTATATATTGGACACTTCGCACTGTCTACTATTTACTAGTCACTAACTCCTGGCCACTAGTCACTATCTCCTGAGCACTAGGCACTATCTCCTGATCACTAAGCACTGTCTTCTATTTACTAGGAACTATCTACTGATCACTAAGCACTATCTCCTAAACACTAGGCACTATCTCCTAAACACTAGTCACTATCTCCTAAACACTAGACACTATCTCCTAATTACTAGGCACTATCTCCTTATCACTAAGCCCTATCTCCTAAACACTTGGCCCTATCAATCATTAGAAACTAAAATCTGTCCAATTTGTTTTCCAAAGGCCTTCGCCTGATCTTTGGCCACTTCAACATTTTTATCCTTCATCCTGTTTTCATCATTTGGTCTAAGCAACCAGTACATTTCAGAACCTAAGAGTTCGACCCCTTTAT
>JABDLA010000123.1 GCA_013001965.1 Flavobacteriaceae bacterium
TTCCCCAATAGGCCGATTTTATACTTTTTAAATGAGTCGCTTTTGTCGTAAGCATTTTGGCATTGGGACCGAATCCGCTTTTAAAGGTTTCTTCCCAGCCATGAATTTCATAGGGGAAGTCAGGATTAAAATCAATACTTAAGGATCGATTGAGGTCGGGATAATCAAGCGTATAGTTTCCTTCAGCAATAGTAGCTGTTGCCAAATATGCTTTTGCTTCCACATGTTTGAGGCGTATAAATTCAAAAGAAGGCACGATCATAAGGTCACCCTGTGGTAAGCTTGATGGGTCTAAACGCAATTGGGTCCAAAGTTCATTTTCAAGGACTGACTTATCCAGTTTTAAATTCTGATCTGCTTCGGTTTCAAAATAAGAGTGTGAACTAAGCTCAAATTGTTCGCGATTATTGAGTTGTGCATAAACATGACCGCACCATTCTTGCATCGAGGCCGAAACTTTGATGGCATGTTGGTTATTGCTTACCGGATAAAAAATACTCTGCATCACCGAATAGGGATAAATGCCCGTATTGAACTTTTTGGTCGCATTTAATTTCAAGACGGAAATGTTATCGGGATTTGATCGGTCGGCCTTAACTTGTTTTTCAGGTAGAAAATCTTCAGTCACATAGATCAATACAGCGTGACCGTTTCTAATTTCGCCATAGCGTGCCTGCTCTAAAGTATAGGACGTAATCTCTGCTTCACCCGAATACCAGTAATCTTTAAAATCCTGGCTCAGCCTCATTGGTTTTTTTGTATCATCGGATACTTCATTCGGCAGCATTTGAGATTCGGACTGCTCTTCCGAAGCATCCATTTTACATGCCAATACAAATAGGGCTATTAGAGATAGATAACAAACTATTTTGAAGGTTTTCATTTATCACAGCTTTTAGACGACAAAATTACAAAGGGATCAACGATTCACGAGTTCATTTAACGTTTTATAAACAAGATGCATCGGCAAACCCATTACATTAAAATAGGAGCCTTCAATAGAGGTCACGGCTGTTTTTCCAATCCAGTCTTGTATGCCGTAAGCGCCGGCTTTATCAAGAACCTTGTAATTTTTGATATAATACCAAATTTCTTCGTCTTCAATTTCTCGGAAACTCACTTTTGTAACGGCATTCACCGTTTTTTGAAAATCGCCCGATCTGATACAGACCGAACTAATCACTTCATGGGTTTTACCACTTAAAGATTGGATCATTTGAAAAGCATCTGCTTCATCTTTTGGTTTCCCGATGGCCTCGTTTTCGTGCCATACAATAGTGTCGCTAGTGATCAAAATGTCATTTGGTTTCAATTCCTCTTCAAACGGCAGCGATTTAAGCTGGGCTAAATAATCAGAGATTTCGGCATAATTAAGTCGGTCAGGATATTCCTCTTTAACCGGTTTCAACCGAATTTCAAATTCTATGCCCAATTCGCTAAAAATTTCCTGCCTTCGCGGCGAAGACGATGCCAAAATGATATTGTAATTTTTTAGACGATCAATGAGCATCAAGGAAGCAGAATAAATTTATAAAGCAACAGGGAGAGTATGCCGAGTAGCATATCGAGTTTAAGGACCTGTGAAATATGATGCCATTCTTTTTTTGAGGTCGCTGTAAAACTTTTAACACAACAATAGATAAGTGGCCCTGTAATAAAGATTAGGAAATAACCAACGGCAATTTGATGTCGGTATAAATAGGTCGACACATAATAAATCAAACCGGCAATTGGGATAAATAATAAGAAAAAGACGACCTTTCCCGCACGTTCGCGACCAATTAGGATGGGTAGTGTTTTCATACCGACATTGAAGTCGCCATCTATATCTTCAATATCCTTGGCCATTTCTCTTATAAATGTGATTACAAAAGCAAATAACGCATAATCTATCAGGATCTTGAAATAGGTCAACTGTGTTTCCTGATTGGTTTCATTGATCGTTGGTATCAGGTCGAAAATTCCAACCATTATAATGGTCATACCCACAATAAGTGAGATCACGATATTTCCAACCAGTGTCATTTTTTTTAAATAGGAGGAATAGACATACAGCAGGGCAGAAACCACAACAAATAAAGCGGCAAAACCACTATTACTGATGAGATTGGCCAGATAAAACCCCAGGCCGACACCCACTACAGTCAAGACAATAAATAGTGTATTGGCAGACTTTTTCGAAATATGTTTTCCAACAATGACCTTCTTTTGATCATTGATCAAATCGGTTTCTACATCGTAAATATCATTGATTATATAACCGGCTGCAGCAGTACAAAGGGTGGCTAAAACAAATAAAGAGAATGACAAATCGTCTAAAGCCGTCTCCACCTGAAATGGCTCGAACAACGCATATTTAATCAGGTATTGAACTAAAGCAATAATAAGAAGGTTTTTCCAGCGAATGATCTTAAGGAAACTAATCATATTTAGCGTCAAAATTTTTAACCCATTTCCCCTGAACCTTAAGAACCTGTTCGATCACATCACGAACAGCGCCTTTTCCACCATTTTTATGGGAAACATATTTACAAATTGATTTAATTTCAGGAGCTGCATCTTGGGGACAACAGGGCAGGGCTACCATTTGCATCACTTCAAGATCTGGAATATCATCGCCCATGTACATTGCTTTTTTAGAATCGATATTATACATGTCCAAATAGTCGTTCAACTTTTCAATTTTGTTGCTCACGCCCAGGAAAATATCGGTTACGCCCAATCCGCGCAATCGCGATCGCACGCCTTCATTGCTTCCGCCGGAAATAATACAAACATTGTAGCCATGGTCAATTGCTGTTTTTAATGCATAGCCATCTTTAATATTCATGCGGCGCAGCATTTCACCCTTAGTGGTTACAATGACGTTGCCATCGGTGAGCACACCATCCACATCAAAAATGAATGTGCTAACATCATTAAGATATTCCTTATAACTTTTTTCTTCCATGTGTCTTTTGAATGGATTCCGTTAACAATTTGTAGATGTCTTTATGCAGATCTGATTCCAGTAGCTTTAAATGCTTTTTTATCGTCTTCTTATCACGACGTTTAGCGGGTCCTGTTTGCGCATTAAACGGGGAAACGGTTTGCACCTTCTTTGCGGTTTCTAAGATAAGAGGTTTTAAAATATCAAAATTAACATTTTTTACGTCACTAATCTCATGTCCGATACGATATAATTGATTGGTAAAATTATTAACGAAAACCGCCGCCAGATGAAGGGTTTGACGTTGCTCTGTATTTATTTTCTGACTTGGGCTGCCAATAGAATCGGCTAAGGTCTTGAGCAAAGAAAGGTCATTTTTCTCCAATGCTTCAATGCAAAACGGAACATTTTTAAAGTCCATTTCTACATTTTTGGAGAAGGTTTGAAGCGGGTAAAAAACCGCGCGTCGATGTTTCTTATCAAGATCATGAATATTAACGCTGCCCGATGTATGTGCCACCAGTTTATTTTCAAAAGGAAGCGCTTGGGAGAGTTCTTGAACAGCATCGTCGCTCACCGCTAAAATGTAAATATCAGCGGCTTTTAAAAGGGCCAGATCATCGCAGATGTCGACTTCGTTTTTAAACGATTGAAGAGATTTAATATTTCTGTTATACCATTGATTTACAGATAGTTTGTCAGACTTATTAAAAGCTTTAAATAAATGCGTAGCAACATTGCCTGCACCAAGTATAACAATCTTGATCATGCTACAAAAATACACATTAATTTTAGCCAGTCTACACCTTATTTCGAATTATGCACAAGTCACTGTTACAGAATGCATATGCCCGGCAGAATTTGATGAGGTCACCACGATCTGTTGGTTTGCACTAAGACTTGTAAAATTAGCTGCGGTTATGGTCACCATATGTCCGTGATTAGCTGTGCCATCAATACTGTAATCTTTTTCGACGCCCGCATTAACATCGGCGCTGGGTACAACTAAAGAATGGCCATGATTTCCTGTGATGACGCTGGCTTCTGCGCCATTGGCTATACAATCTGCATTATTATTATTGTTGTTATTATTAGTGTTTCCAGAGTTGTCTGATGACGAACAGCTGATAAGAGCAGTGGCAGGTGCAGCTAAAAGAACAGCAGCAGCCGTTTTCTTAAGAAATGATTTTCTATCCATATCGATGCAATTTTAATGAGATAATAACTTAATTTTATAGCTTAACTATTTAGGTCGGTAATCAAGAATCCGACCTTACAGGAATTCTGTTAATTTCTAAAAGATCAAGAATTGAAAAGCGATATTTCCACCAGGGACGACATTTATAAATTGGTGACTACTTTTTATGAGAAGGTCTTAAAGGACCCGACCTTGAAACACTTTTTTAAATCAATAAAAGATTGGGATGCGCACTATGAACGACTTACAAGCTTCTGGGAATCCAGTCTTTTTTTAAGAACGAAATATCTTGGCAATCCGCTGGAAGCTCATGTAAAAGTGGATCGGGAGAACGACCATTCCATTACACAGGAACACTTTGGACAATGGCTCAACCTCTGGTATGAAACCATAGATGAATTATTTGAAGGGGAGATGGCGCAGGTGGCCAAGAACAGGGCCAGAAAAATGAGCACTTTTTTATATCTGAAAATATTTGAAGCCCGATTGGAAAGCGAATAGATTTTTAACACAGATTTCAGAACTAATCTCAGTAGGAATACAAACTAAAATAGTTACCTTTGACCCTGATGAAAATGATCGAGTATCAGGATGCTTAAAAAAATTGGCAACATTTTATTTTCAACGCGCTTAACCGGCTTTTTGTTCATTGCATTCGCAGCGGCTATGATTACCGGTACTTTTCTTGACGCCGGTCAGGATACGTCTCCAACACCATATACACGAACTTTAATTTATAATGCCTGGTGGTTTGAAGCCATTATGGGATTGTTTGTTGTGAATTTCGTTGGTAATATTTTCCGTTATCAATTGCATAAAAAGGAAAAATGGGCTTCGCTAACCCTGCATCTTGCTTTTATTTTTATTCTACTCGGTGCTTTTGTGACACGCTATATTGGTTATGAAGGCATGATGGCTATTCGTGAAGGCGCAACCGAAAATAAATTCCTCTCTCAAAAAACCTATCTCACAACTTATATCGACGGGGATTATATGGTTGATGGGAAAGCTCAACGTCGCGTTCGGCATGATGCAGTCGATTTTTCACCGCGACTCAATAACAAATTCAAACAAACAACCGATTATAACGGACAAGAGATTACTTATGAGCTCAAAGAATTTATCACAGGGGCAGAGGAGGATGTTATTCCTGATGATGACGGAGAGAATTACTTTAAGATCGTAGAGGCAGCTTCAGGCCAACCTCACAATCATTTCCTGAAAGAAGGTCAGATCCAAAGTATTCATAATGTTCTATATACGCTCAATAAACCCACTCATGGCGCTGTCAATATTGTATTTACCGACAGTACGCTCACCATCCAATCGCCTTTTGAAGGTGAATATATGACCATGGCAACCGGAGCGCGTGGAACCTTGGTAAAAGATAGTATTCAACCCTTGATATTACGCTCCCAATATATCATTGGAAACAATACCCTTGTTTTTCCGAAACCTGTCATTAAAGGGAAGTTTAAGATCATTAAGAAATCAGAAATACTAAAAAACGATGAAGATGGCCTGGTACTTTCGGTATCCACCGGAGGGGAAACCCAGGAAGTTCGATTACTGGGCGGTCAGGGAACCAATAATACTTTTAAACAGGTGAAAATTGGCGGATTGGATTTTGCATTTCGATATGGCTCAAGGGTCCTTGAACTGCCGTTTGAGATCAAATTGAACGACTTTATTGCAGAACGATATCCGGGAACTAAAAACAGCTATTCGTCTTATGAAAGTAAGGTTACGGTTTATGATAAGGTAAACGGTGACTTCGACTTCCATATTTATATGAATAACATTTTGAATCATGGCGGCTATAAATTTTTCCAGGCCAGTTTTGATCCCGATGAAAAAGGAACGATCCTATCAGTGAATCATGACAGCTGGGGAACACGTATTACGTATTTGGGCTATTTTCTTTTGTACTTCGGATTGATGGCCATCTTATTTGCCAAACATACCCGCTTTGATGATCTGCGTCAATCGCTTAAAGAGTTAAAACTCAAAAAGTCGAAATTGACCACCATCGTTGCCTTATTGATCACCTTTGGGGTAAATGCACAAGGGGAAGAACAGCATTCGGCCGATGATGGCCATGGGCATTCAGGACCAAAGAAGGTACAGGTAGATTCCATCCTGGGGGTACATATAACCGCTAAGGAGGAAGCCGATAAATTGGGCCGACTGGTCATTCAGGATTTTGATGGGCGTATGAAACCCATCAATACCTATGCTTCAGAACTCTTACGAAAACTGAGTAAATATGACAATTATGAAGGCCACGATGCCAATCAGGTTTTTTTGTCGATGCAGGAGAGTCCCTTACTGTGGTATAATGTCCCTATCATTTATCTGAAAAAGAAAAAAGCCGATACCATCCGAAATTTGATAGGCGTTGACAAAGATTCCAAATATGCGACCCTGGCAAATTTCTTTACTCCCAGCGGCAATTACAAATTAGGGCCTTATCTGGAGGAAGCCTATAAATCACAGGTTCCAACGGCTATTCAGAAGGAATTTAAAGAGGCCGATCAACGGGTGAATTTATTGTATAATACCCTTGAGGGGCGCTCTTTAAAACTCTTCCCGGTGCCTAACGACGACAATAATACCTGGATCTCACCATTGGAATACCGTGAGGGTAATTACAAATTTGAAGATAGCCTGTACGGCAATTTCATCAATACCGGATTTAACGCCTATCTCATCAATTTAAATGAGGCGAAAAATAAGACAGGCGATTATTCGGAAGCGGATAAATTGTTGGACGCAATTAAAAAGACTCAACAGAATCTTGGCCCTGAAGTGATGTTAAGCGATGAAAAGGTGAATATGGAAGTCCTGTATAATAAGTACGATATATTTAAAAAATTGTTCAGCTGGTATATGTACGCCGGGACCTTGATGTTCATCATGCTTATTGTTCAGATCTTTAATGACAGAAGCAAATATGTAGATGGCATCGTGACCTTTTTTAAAGTTGTGATCATCGGTTTATTTGTCCTTCATACTGCTGGGCTGATCGCACGCTGGTATATTTCGGGACATGCGCCCTGGAGTGATGCCTATGAATCCATGATCTATGTGGCATGGGCGACCATGCTTTTCGGATTGCTCTTCGGAAGGAAATCGGCATTAACCATGGCCTCGACGGCCTTTGTGTGTTCGATGATCCTGATGATTGCGCACTGGAACTGGATGGATCCGTCCATCGCTAATTTACAGCCGGTACTCAATTCATATTGGTTGATGATCCATGTGGCTGTTATCGTTGGAAGTTATGGGCCTTTCGCCCTTGGTATGATCTTAGGGACAGTGAGTTTAGTCCTTATGATCTTGACCACTAAAAAGAATTTCGAGAAGATGAATCTGAACATCCAGGAGCTCACCATCGTGAATGAAATGGCATTAACGGTTGGATTGGTGATGCTAGCCATTGGAAACTTTTTGGGCGGCATGTGGGCAAATGAAAGTTGGGGGCGCTATTGGGGCTGGGATCCAAAAGAAACCTGGGCACTGATCAGTATCATGATGTATGCTTTTGTGATCCATATGCGATTTATTCCCGGTCTTCGCGGACGCTGGTGGTTCAATTTGAGTTCGATCTGGGCTTTGTCGTTTATCATATTTACCTATTTCGGTGTTAATTTCTATCTCTCAGGCCTGCATTCTTACCAGAGCGGACAAGCCGCGAGCCTGAATATAATTTTGATCGCAGTGGCTATTGTGATCCTGTTAGGATTCTTCTCTTATCTGAAATGGGTGAAGTTTTATAAGAAATAAGTTTAGGGGTTAGGTATTTAGGAAATAGGTTTTAGTGAATAGGTAATTGGAAAAGGTTACTAAACTATTATTTCAGAGATTTTTTTAATCCATGTATTATTTTAGATATTTCATTGGTCAATTCGATTAAGGATTTTGATTTATTTTCATCCAGATATTTCAATTTTGGAGCTAAATAAAGCATAGATCGTACCTCACTATTAGAAGCAAGGGCATAATTTAGAAACCTGGAAAAGTCTGCTTTGGATTTTCGATCGAAACCCTCCGCGATATTATTTGAAACAGATACAGATGCACGAGTAATTTGATCTCTATAACCGAAATCTTTAATTTTCCAAAAATTTTTGTAAACCTGAATTGACAGCATTTGGGCTTTTTGCCATGCCATAATATCTTCAAATCTTAGTATTCCCATAAATATAAATATAGAAAATAATCTATAAATATACTAATTCTAAAACCTAGCCACTAATACCTTCGATACTATTCCCTAACTTTAGATACATAGCGTAGCTAGCGACCTGACAATCTCTATTAATAATTAAGGTCAAAAAGATTAAGATTCTTACACCTTTTTCAAAAGCTTAGAATGACTTGCTAAACGAATTATTCACGAACCGATGGCGCAGTATAGGCTTTACTGGCGTTAGCCAGATAGGTAACATGCATTCGGCGTAACACCTTGCTGTCAATCGTTTTGTGCTCCAAATAGTTATCACCATTCCAGCGCCAAATGGGATAGCCAAAGGACGATTGTCTTACCAAAATATCGGGAAGAGTTAACGGATTTATATTCAGAAAAACAATGGTGCCTTTAAAGCCGAAATTAGCTCGGTAACGGCCTTCCATATCACGTACGCAGAGCAGGGTTGACAGGCCTGCTTTACGGCCATCTGTTGCATGACCATATTCGAAGGCCATCTCTTCAATGCCGTCATAATTAAGGTCTAATGGATAAACAGTCACATCAAAAGGTGCTTCGGCTGTTTCCGGCTCATCTTTTAAATAAAATTGAGTGCCGTTCTTAGCGAGTGCAAAACCTGTAAGATCATAGATCTCATTGAGTTCATTGTTGCTCAATTGCGTCTTTACATCAGTAAATAAGACGTTAGCTTCCGAAGAGCGTTTTTCATACTGGGCAAAGGCCATAGAAAATGCTAATAAGCATACGAGAAGGAGGGAAGGGATTTTTTTCATGATACAATGGATTAATAGTATTAAGGGCTATTAATAGTAAAATTAAGCATTATTTCATTAATTCGCTTAAATCTTTAAATTTCTTTTCTACAGAATCCAGCTCATAAGTCCACTAATTTTATTCTTTACTTAAGGATTGTGTATAGGCTTTACTTACCTCATTCATAAATTTTGCATTGACTTTATTGAACTCGGTTTGGCTAATTTTTCGATCCATTGAAAATTCAGTACCATTCCATCGCCACACTGGGAATTCTAAATTAGTACCTCCAATGATTACATCGGGGAAATCATTGTTTTCCAAAGGTAGGAAGGCCAGAAATCCCGGAATTCCGAAGTGACGAACATAATGACCTTTTTCGTTTTTGATGAAAAGAAAAGCAGAACTTCCTACATTTCCTGAAGTTATCATATTTCCAAAAGTGATCCCGATTTCTTCAATTCCATCATTATTCAGATCTAAGGGATACACATATGCCTTAAACGGGAATTCGCCATTTTTGTTTTCAGCCAAATGAAATTGCGATTTGTCAGCGAGAAGGTCAAACCCGGTAAGCTCAAAAATTTCATTTTTTTCGGCATTGGAAATATTACTCTTGCTATCCTTAAACAGAACAGCGGCCTTTTCCTGAAGTATTTCCTCTTGGGCGTATAGAGAAGTTATTAAAAAACAACCTATAAAAAGGAGGAGAGCCATGATTTTCATTATACAATGGATTAAAAGTATAAAGAGCTATTAATGATTATAAAATTACGCTTTTTTAGCGAAATACATTGATATCTAGTGCGTTCTTAAAAATATTTTTTAAAAAATTTAATCTTTCCCGATCTTATTATAAGTCCGAATAACTACTACGGCCCAAATGGCCACACATACCGAAACCACAATGGAAAACCATAAAACAATGCTATCTGTTTCCATTTTCGACCAGTTTAAATAAGATTAATAATCCGAGTAACATCGGGGCCCAGAGTCCGATAAAGATGCCGTGCATTTGTTCACCGCTTAGAAAAAGGTATTCAGCGACGATGATGATAGCCGCGCAAAGCACAAGCATTAGGATGTATCCTGTGCCAAGTTTTTTAAAGAAGTTCATTTGTTTATATTTTGAGTTCTAAATTAAGGATTTTTATTTGTTGTCATGATGAATTTATTTCAGCATCTATTTCAGTTCAACAAGACTCTGAATCAATACTGAATCAAGTTCAGCACATGGTTCAGAGTGACAATGCTATGTCATGCTGAATTCATTTCAGCATCTATCCTAATCATTAAAACAACCGCTGAAGCTCAGAACACGCGATGTATCGATGGTTTTGTTTAATTCTTGGATATGTGAAAAATTGTTTCTAATTTAAATCTTATTAATCAGATAATTAATCAACCATTATGAACAGAAAAGATTTCCTTAAAATGAGTACTGCCATTGGAGCAGCAGTGGTCGCCGTACCAACCATGATTGCGGCTACATCTAAAAAAATAATCTCAGGTTTAAAACCCAAGATCGTCAGACATGACGAGGGCAAGACCATCAATGTTATTGGCGACCGCCAAACGTTCAAGCTCACCGGAAAGGATACCAACGGCTTATTCACCCTCATTGAAGAAGAAAATGATCCCGGCATTGGAATTCCACCTCACGTTCATGAAAATGAAGATGAGGTCTTCAAAGTCCTGGAAGGTGAAATGGAATTGACGGTAGGTGATACAACCACGGTATTAAAAGCAGGAGATCTGGCCTTTGGTCCACGAGGGGTTCCACATTCCTGGAAGATCATTGGCGATAAAAAAGCCAAGGTGATCTTGAGCGTATTTCCGGCAGGTATTGAGGACATGTTTGAAGAATTGGGCCAACTGCCCGCAGGACCACCCGACTTCCCGAAGGTTGCTGAAATTTGTGGTCGCTACGGAATTCGGTTTATTCAGTGATGTAATCGATGTAACAAGACCCTGAAACGAATTCAGAGTGACAAACCGTTGTCATGCTGAATTCATTTCAGCATCTATTTCAGTTCAACAAGACCCTGAAACGAGTTCAGAGTGACATACTTTTGTCATTCTGAACGCAGTGAAGAATCTAACTATTATTTAAAGAGGGATTCTTCATTCCATTGCATTTCATTCAGAATGACATCAATTAAAACAAACGCTGTAATTCCGGATAATCAATACGCTCCGTAATGGTCGCCACATTCGAATCCACCCGATGATTATGCACATCCTTTGAAACCGTATAGGTCTCGAGTTCGTCATAGAGATATGGTGTATTCACATGCTCCATAACATCAGCCTGCGAGAGCTCCGCATCGAGCCAGGAGTGTTCAAGAGCGGCCGGCAGCATCACCGGTTCTCGTTTTCGTTTGTTGTGAATTTGTGCGATCAGTGGAGAAGCTGCACGAGTGAGAATGGAAAAGGTGATAAAGGTATCGATGACCGTATAGATCCCGGCTAAGGCAAAGGCATCATCATCCTCACGGTGGATATAATAGGGATAAGACTTCTTCTCATAATGATGCGGTTCAAAGAAACCGGTTACCGGCACAATACAACGCTGTGTAAAGGCAACTTCGCGATACATATAATGATCGAATAATTTTTCCGATTGTGCATTGAGTCCGCTACCATATTTCACTGATTCCTTATAATAGTCCTTGATTTGGTCCTGACGTTTATTATCGGGGACGATGCCCCAAACACCCGGAGCCAATACCTCCG
>JABDLA010000130.1 GCA_013001965.1 Flavobacteriaceae bacterium
ATTAAACTGGTAAAATAAAATTTCAGAATGAAACAAAAAATGGAAGCTGTAAAGGCATTTCACAAAGCCTTTAAACTGGATTATTTAGAATCTCCGGTCGCCGATCTTGGCGTCGATAAAAATATGCTGCGCTACAAACTCATGCGCGAAGAAAATGAGGAGTATCTGGACGCTGCTAACGATGGCGACCTTGTTGAAGTGGCCGATGCATTGGGCGACATGCTTTACATTTTATGCGGAACCATTATTGAGCACGGACTGCAATACAAGATAGAGGAGGTTTTCAATGAGATTCAACGATCCAATATGAGCAAATTAGGAGCAGATGGTGAGCCCATCTATCGTGAAGACGGTAAGGTCTTAAAAGGTCCTAATTACTTTAAGCCTAATATCAAAGCTATTTTGGAAAAATAAAAAGGAAGCATTCGCTTCCTTTCAATTATACTTTATAACGCCAGTTGTGTGGGTCGTCTCCTGTATTGTATTGTATCGCCATTAATTTTTCCTTCAAAATAGAACCATAAGAGGATTCCATCTCACCTATTTCATAGACCTCATCGGCATGTTGAAAACCTAATATCGGACTGATCACAGCTGCGGTTCCCGCTCCAAAGATCTCTTTTAACTGACCTTCAGAAGCGGCTTGCTTTATTTCAGTCACACTTATGGGTCGTACCTCACAGTTGATGCCTAAATCCTCAGCAATTTGAATGATGCTTTTTCGTGTGACACCATCTAATATTCTATCGTTGGTTGGTGCAGTTATAAGGGTATCGCCAATGCGGAAGAACACATTCATTGTTCCGGCTTCTTCGAGGTATTCATGAGAGTTGGCATCAGTCCATATGATTTGCTGATAGCCTTTATTATTTGCCAGGCTGGTGGGATAAAATTGTGCCGCATAATTTCCGGCGGCTTTTGCAAATCCCGTTCCACCATCGGCAGCTCGGCTATATTTTTCTGCTATAAGTACACGAATCTCACCTGAATAATAGGCTTTCGCCGGTGAACAGATGATCAGGAATTTATACTCGGTTGCAGGTGCGGCTGAAATGGCCGGCTCTGTCGCAATTATAAAAGGACGGATATATAGGGAATTACCAAGCCCCTTTTTGACCCAGCCCGAATCAAGATTTAATAAGGTTTTCATCCCTTCGAAGAAATACTCTTCAGGAAATTCAGGGATCGCAAGACGTTTTGCCGATTTATTGATTCTTCTGAAATTTTCATCAGGCCGAAATAACCAAACGTCATCATTGTCGTCCTTATAGGCTTTCATTCCCTCAAAAACGGCCTGGCCATAGTGAAAAACCCTGGCAGACGGATCTATTGTCAAGGCTTCATATTTCTTTATTCGAGGAGTCTGCCAAATGCCATCTTTATAATCACATTCGAACATATGATCGGTGAAGATCTTACCAAATTCAAGATGATCAAAATCAACCTCATTTATTCGCGAACTGCTCGCAGTTTCAATATC
Source organism: Flavobacteriaceae bacterium (assembly GCA_013001965.1). Classification (GTDB taxonomy): domain Bacteria; phylum Bacteroidota; class Bacteroidia; order Flavobacteriales; family Flavobacteriaceae; genus JABDLA01. The sequence goes on from JABDLA010000130.1 coordinate 1,481, forward strand.
TATTTTACACTTTGGTTCATAAATCATAGGACATGCTTTTCAGTGCAAATTTAAGTAATTAAAGCCTCATAAAAAAAGTATAAATAATTTAAAAAACCCGTATATTTATGGCCTAATAATTAAGAGTAAACGAATGAGAAAAATCGCTGGATTAATTTGTATGATAGCTTTGGTCCTTGGCTGTAATTCAAAGGAAAAAACCGAAGAAAAAACGACAGATACCAAGGCCGAGATGGCTTATATTTCTATTGGGAAAGAAATTATGGCCGATGATGCCCTTTCTGCAGAGCGCATGGCCGAACATTATAAAGGCATGATGGTAGGAGATACGGTCAATTCAAAAATGGTGGCAAAGGTTGATGAAGTCTGTCAATCTAAAGGCTGCTGGATGAAATTGGATCTTGAAGATGGAAATCAGATCATGGTAAAATTTAAAGACTATGGTTTTTTTATGCCGAAGGATATTGCGGGGAAAGAAGTTATCATTAACGGCATTGCATTTGTTGATGAAATGTCGGTTGAAGACCAACGACACTATGCTGAGGATGCCGGGAAGTCTGAGGAAGAGATCCAAGCCATTCAGGCACCTAAAAAAACCTATTCTTTTGAAGCAGACGGTGTCTTACTGAAACAGTAAGGTGAAACGAAAGATCATTACTACAGCCGATGGATCCAAAACCATCCATCTGGAAGAATGGAATGAACAATACCATTCTAAACATGGTGCAATTCAGGAGGCCAGGCATGTTTTTATCAAGAACGGTCTGCAATATTTACAGACTGAAACCGCTTGTGAGACTGTTCGTATTTTAGAAATTGGATTTGGGACTGGTTTAAATGCTTTTTTAAGTAGTTGTGAGGCCGATCGACTTCAGATCGCCATCAATTATCAGGGAATCGAAGCCTATCCGGTTTCCGAAGAAGAAATCGATCAATTAAATTATGCACAACTTATTTCCAAAGATCAGGATGACCGATTTCAGAAATTACATGGTTCGGTTTGGGAGGAAGAAGTTGAGATTTCACCACTTTTCAAACTAATAAAGAGGCAACAGCTGTTTTCAGAGATTACTGATAAAAATGCGTTCAACCTTATTTTTTTCGATGCCTTTGGGCCGAGGGTTCAACCGGAATTATGGACAGAAGATATCTTTAAGAAAATGTACGATGCTCTAAAGGACAATGGTATATTGGTTACCTACTCTGCTAAAGGCGATGTCAAACGCGCATTGCTGGGCTGCGGTTTTGAACTGGAACGCTTAAAAGGTCCTCCGGGAAAGCGACATATGTTAAGGGCAACTAAAAAAAGGTAAATACAAGCATAATTTAGTGTTAAAGCTTGCCTAATTAGAAGGTATGCACAGTTGTAAGCATTAATTTTGTATTGAGATGAAAAAAGTATTGATAACAGGAGCAACAGGATTAATTGGACAGCAAATTGTATCGGACTGTCACGACCAGGGTATTAACGTCCATTATTTAACGACTTCTGCTTCCAAAATTCAAAATACGACTCATTATAAAGGCTTTTTGTGGAACCCGAATGCCAGTGAGATAGATCTTGATTGCTTTGATGGCGTATCGGTTATCATTAATCTCGCCGGTGCACCTATTGCACAACGTTGGACTCAAACAGCAAAAACTGAGATTATCAATAGCCGGGCAAAGTCACTCCGTTTTCTTTTAGAGTCCATAAAAAATCATGATGTCAAGATCGATCAACTGATCTCCGCAAGCGCAATTGGTTATTATCCGCCATCCTACACACAGTATTATGAGGAATCTCACACCAATGAGGATCAAGGATTTCTATCGGAAGTTGTTCGGCAATGGGAGCGAGAAGCTGATGCCTTTAAGACCTTAGATATACCTGTCTCAAAAATTAGAGTTGGCCTGGTTCTTGCCAAAGATGGAGGGGCATTACCAAAGATTAGTCAGCCGATAAAACGATTTCTTGGAGCTTGTATTGGTACAGGAAAGCAATGGCAATCCTGGATTCACATTGAGGATGTCAGCCAAATTTTCTTATTTGCAATGTCCAATAAATTCGATGGCATTTATAATGCAGTTGCACCTAATCCGGTGACCCATAGTGCCATGATGCGACTCATAGCCAAAACTCTTAAAAGGCGAATTTTATTGCCCAATATTCCTGAGAATATCCTGCGACTTATTTTGGGTGAAATGCATGTTATTATCACTAAAGGGGCCAGGGTAAGTTCAAAGAAACTGGAGAGCCTGGGGTTTGGTTTTAAGTACTATCAACTCGAATCTGCATTGAAGGATCTTCTCTAATTATTTATTAAAATTTGAAGACACAAAAAAAGCCCTGCTTTATATAGCAAGGCTTTCCAATTATTTTAATTCTGAAATTAGGACTTCTTCGCTTTCAGTGTGATCTTTAATTCAATATCGTCATTGATGAATTTATCACCAAGGTCATCAAAGAATGATTTAGAACCATATTTAACATCCCATTTAGAACGATCGATGGTAAATGTTTCACTGGTTAAAGTAAGCTGATCACCATCTGTGGATACAGTAACAGGAAAGGTGACATTATTTTGCTTCTCCTTTAATTTTAAGTTTCCGCTCAACATCATTTTGCCATCTTTGTCTTCAAATCCTGTGACTTCAAAAGCCGCATTGGGATACTTTTCAACATCAAAGAAATCGGCACTTTTTAAATGCCCGACCAATTTTCCATTCATTTCGTTATCAGCCGGCATATCAAGGTCTACGATAGAATTCATATCGATTAAAAACGTTCCGCTTTCTATTTTTCCGTCGTTTAAGGTCATGACACCATTTTCAATTTTTATACTGCCGTTATGCGTTCCCGTTGGTTTAAATCCTTTCCATTCAATCATGGAAGCATCGGAGTTGGCGACATATTTTACAGAACTGGCCTTAGCTGTGGTAGCTTCCGTGGCATCTGTTGTCTTTGCTTCATCAGCTTTTTTCTTACATCCAACGATAGCAACCGTAAGAGCGATAATTGTAAATACATTCAGAACATTTTTTTTCATGGGTATAGTGTTTAAAGTTATGGCGCTAAAATAAGTATTCAGAATAATTTTGATGTTAAAAAAAAGAAAAAATATTATGTGACATTTTGACATTTTAATAATAATGGCAGTACTTTTGCCAATCTAAAAGAAGAATTGAAGTTCACGAATATTTTTATGTACAAAGTATGAGTAAAAAGACGAAGAATAAAGCGGATAAAAAAGATGTTATGGAGAATCAAACCGAGGCAGTAATGCAGGAGGATGTTATCAAGGAGCCAAAAGACGAAAAAACGGAAGACGAAAAACTGCAGGAAGAGCTTCAGCTTGAGAAGGATAAGTTTTTGCGTTTATTTGCCGAATTTGAGAATTATAAGAAACGTACTGCCAAGGAACGCATCGATCTGTTTAAAACCGCCAGTCAGGATGTGATGGTTGCGATGCTACCGGTTCTCGATGATTTTGAACGTGCCCTCAACCATATTGAAGAAGATAAAGAGGCGGAAGAATTACGCAAAGGTGTCTTCTTGATCTATCAAAAATTGATATCCACCCTCGAGCAAAAAGGATTGTCCAAAATGGAAGTAAAACAAGGCGATGTTTTTAATCCTGATGATCATGAAGCGGTCAGCCAAATTCCGGCACCTTCAAAAAAATTAAAAGGAAAAATAATTGAAGTCATTGAAAAAGGCTACTTGCTTGGTGATAAGGTGATCCGATTTCCTAAAGTTGTCATTGGACAATAATCAAAAACACAAATGGCAAAAGAAGACTATTATAAAATTTTAGGCGTTGATAAAAATGCCTCAGAAAGCGAGATCAAAAAAGCATATCGGAAGATGGCTTTAAAATATCACCCGGATAAAAACCCCGATGATAAAGCTGCCGAAGATAAGTTTAAGAAAGCTGCTGAAGCCTATGAGGTCTTAAGTGATCCGGATAAAAAGGCACGCTATGATCAATTTGGCCACTCAGCCTTCGAAGGCGCAGGTGGTTTTGGGGGTGGTGGAATGAATATGGATGATATATTCAGTCAGTTTGGTGACATATTTGGCGGTGCTTTTGGTGGTGGTTTCTCAGGTTTTGGAGGCGGCAGACAGCGTGTTGTTAAGGGAAGCAACCTTCGTATAAAGGTTAAATTAACTCTTGAAGAGATCGCTAAGGGGGTTGAGAAAAAGGTAAAGGTAAAACGCAAGAAGCAAGCGCCTGGAACAACCTACAAAAGTTGCCCAACCTGCCATGGCAGTGGACAGGTGACCCGTGTGACAAATACCATACTAGGTCGGATGCAAACATCTACAACCTGTAATGTTTGTGGTGGTGCCGGTCAGACCATTAATAAGAAACCTTCTGAAGCAGATAGTCAAGGTATGATCGCCAGCGAAGAAACCGTATCGATCAAAATTCCGGCAGGAGTTGTTGATGGGATGCAGCTTAAGGTTACCGGTAAAGGAAATGATGCGCCTGGGAATGGGATAAGCGGAGATCTTCTTGTTGTCATTGCTGAAGAACACCATCCAACGCTTCAGCGTGAAGGCGATAATTTGCATTATGATCTTTATGTAAGTTTTCCTGAAGCGGTCTTAGGCACTTCAAAAGAAATAGACACTGTTACCGGAAAGGTGAGGATAAAAATTGAGGCCGGCGTTCAATCCGGAAAAATTTTACGCTTACGCGGAAAAGGTATACCGAGCATAAACGGTTATGGCAAAGGAGACCTTCTGGTACATATTAATGTATGGACACCAAAAACGCTCAATAAAGAGCAGAAAGCATTTTTCGAAACCATGCAGGAGGATGAACATTTTGAGCCTAAACCGGAAAGTTCTGATAAGTCCTTTTTTGAAAAAGTGAAGGACATGTTCTCCTAAGAAGAAATTTGATTTTTGAGAAAGTTAAGCTTGAGATTAGGTGTTGATGTTAAAAAGAAATGAACATATTATCTCAACTTAAAATAAAAAAAGTTATATTTGATTATCACTAATATGTGTTAGTGGTAATTTTTCTTTTTCATAGCAATTTTTCCCATCCTTAATTTTTTTAAGGGTGGGTTTTGTTTTTTTAAGCAATTCTTCAAAAAACATCCAAAATTGATATAACATTTAATATCTTTACCGGACTTATTTTAGGACGCAAAAAATAACTGCATGAACAATATATTAGTGGCCGATTCGGTCTCTAAAAATTTCGGTGATTTCAGGGCTTTAAATCAGGTTTCCATCGCGGTTCCTCAGGGAAGCATATTTGGATTACTGGGCCCAAATGGTGCTGGTAAAACCACACTCATCCGAATAATAAATCAGATCACAATGCCGGATTCTGGCCGTGTTCTGCTCGATAACGAACCCTTATTGGCACACCATATTCAGGACATAGGTTACCTGCCCGAAGAACGCGGATTGTACAAATCGATGAAGGTGGGAGAACAAGCATTGTATTTGGCACAGTTGAAAGGATTGTCGAGATCTGTAGCGAAAAAACGATTAAAATTGTGGTTTGAGAAACTGGAAATAGGCGATTGGTGGAATAAGAAAATTCAGGAATTATCTAAGGGAATGGCGCAGAAGATCCAATTTGTGGTCACTGTTCTGCATGAACCTAAATTGCTCATTTTTGATGAACCCTTTTCAGGCTTTGATCCAATCAATGCCAATCTCATCAAAGACGAAATACTCAAATTGCGTGAAAATGGGGCCACAATTATCTTTGCTACGCATCGTATGGAATCTGTTGAAGAACTTTGTGATCATATCGCCTTGTTACATCAGTCCAATAAGATACTTGACGGTAAACTTCAGGACATAAAAAGGCAATATAAAACCAATACGTTCGAAGTTGGATTGGTTACAGATAATGAGCAACAACTAACCAATATCTTAAAGGAAAAATTTGAGGTAGGTCCAGCCGATTTTAAATCTCTGAATGACGATTTAAAACTCAATATTAAACTTAAGAATGGAGAATCATCGAATGATCTGCTTATGTTTTTAACAACCAAAGGGCAGGTTAATCATTTTAATGAGTTGGTGCCCTCAGCAAGTGACATTTTTATTCAAACCGTAAAAAACAGCTAAAAATGAACCACCTGAGTTTAGTCATAAAACGGGAGTATTTAACGAAGGTCAGAAATAAGGCTTTTATTATAATGACCATTTTAAGTCCGATTATTTTTATTGCTTTGTTTGCATTGGTTGGCTATCTGTCATCACTAAACAGCAGTAAGGAGCGAACCGTTGCTATCCTTGATCAATCGGGTCAAATTAGTGGACTTTTTGAAAGTAATGATAATATCACCTTTAATTATTTGGACGCCGGTATCAGCCTGGAGAAGGCGAAACAAGATGTTGAAACCAGGGAAGATTATGGATTGTTATATGTAGGCGATTATGAGGATGTGAGTGACATTGCCAATAGTATTAAATTTTATTCTGAAGATTCACCTTCCTTAACCCTGATCTCAAGTTTAGAAAGCAAACTCGAGAAAAAATTAACCGACCTCAAGCTCCAGCAAGAAGGCGTAGATATTGAAAAGTTAAGAGCATCGGAAACAAAAATTGATATTGCCCAGGAAAGTTTTCTTGGCGAGAAATCGTCAAAAATTGATAATGTTGTAAAATTGGCATTTGGAGGATTCGCTGGATATTTGCTTTTCATGTTCATTATCATTTACGGCAACATGATTATGCGTTCGGTGATTGAAGAAAAAACCAGTCGGATCATTGAGATCATTATTTCTTCGGTAAAACCAATTCAATTGCTCATGGGAAAGATCATCGGGACCTCATTGGCAGGTATTACACAATTCGCCATATGGGTGATTTTAGGAGGTGGCCTTATGTTGATCGTTACAGCCATTTTTGGCATCAGTATGGGTGAAATGCAAATGGAGCAACAGGAGATGATGCAACAGGCCTTGGAGCAGCCTGAAGGACAGATGGCCATGCAAACCGTGATGAACGCGATCTATAATTTACCATTGACCAATTTATTCGTTGCTTTTCTTCTCTTTTTTATTGGCGGATATCTATTATATAGTTCCTTATATGCGGCAATTGGTGCGGCTGTCGATAATGAAACCGATACACAACAGTTTTTAATGCCCATTTTAATTCCACTGATCTTGGCAGTTTATGTAGGTGTTTTTACGGTTATTGAAGATCCGCATGGAACAGTTTCTACGGTATTTTCTTTCATTCCATTTACCTCGCCGGTGGTGATGTTAATGCGTATTCCATTCGGTGTTCCAATATGGCAGCAATTAGTATCTTTACTTTTACTTGTCGGAACCTTTATTTTTACGGTATGGTTCGCTGCAAAGATCTATCGTGTGGGAATTCTGATGTATGGAAAAAAGGCGAGTTACAAAGAATTATTTAAGTGGTTAAAATATTAAATTATGGATAAGATCAAAGAAATATTGAATCATAGGTTTTCTTTTAATGAAGACATTTTCATTTCGGTTAAATCGCTTTTGATCGTTATCATAGCGATAGCCGTGACCTCCATTTTATTAAATATTATCCGAAGGTTTCTTACCAGGAAATTAGATTCAGAGGATAAGGCAAAATTCATTTCTTTTTTCAGCTATATGAAATGGTTCATATATGTGATCATTTTCCTTGTGACCTTGCAGTCTTCCGGCGTTCAGTTAACAGCTTTATTTGCAGCATCGGCAGCCCTTCTCATCGGTGTTGGTCTTGCATTGCAGACACTGTTTCAGGATATCATATCAGGTATTTTCATCCTTCTCGATCAAACGGTTCATGTAGGTGATATCATTGAATTAGAAGGCAAAGTTGGGCGTGTAGAAGTCATCAATTTAAGAACGACTCGGGCAGTAACCATAGATAACAAGGTATTGATAATCCCCAACCATTTGTATCTCACTAATAGCTTATACAACTGGACTCAAAATGGAACCGTTACACGCGAATACGTTACTGTTGGTGTAGCTTATGGATCGGATGTGGAAAAAGTAAAAGAATTATTGCTACAGGCTGCCAACGAACAATTTGGAGTTTTAAAAGTCCCGGAGCCATTGGTATTGTTCATGAATTTTGGTGATTCTTCTTTAGATTTCAGACTGGTTTTTACTTTAAACGACAGCTTTCAGGCCGCCTTGCCTAAAAGCGATATCAGGTTTCGGATAAATGAACTTTTCAAAGAAAATAACATCACGATCCCTTTCCCACAAAGAGATGTGCATTTGTACAACAGTTAAAAAATAAATATGCCAAAAATACTAATCATTGAAGATGAAGCAGCCATTAGGCGCGTTTTGACCAAGATCCTCACTGAAGAAAGTGAGTCCTACGAAGTTGATGAAGCCGAAGATGGCCTTGAGGGGATTGAGAAGATAAAAAAAGAGGACTTTGGACTGGTATTATGTGATATTAAAATGCCAAAAATGGATGGCGTTGAAGTCTTAGAAGCCGTAAGAACCCTGAAACCGGAAATTCCGGTAGTCATGATCTCCGGTCATGGCGATTTGGATACAGCGGTCAATACAATGCGACTTGGTGCCTTCGATTATATTTCCAAGCCGCCTGACCTTAACCGACTGCTTAATACGGTGCGAAATGCCTTAGACCGTAAGGAACTGGTTGTTGAAAACACACGGCTGAAGAAGAAGGTCAGCAAGAAGTATGAAATGATTGGTGAAAGCGAAGGCATTTCTCAGATCAAGGAAATGATAGAGAAGGTCGCACCAACCGATGCCAGGGTTTTAATTACAGGTCCCAATGGAACAGGAAAGGAAATCGTTGCACATTGGTTACATCAGCAAAGCGACAGGTCAAGTGGCCCAATGATAGAAGTGAACTGTGCTGCTATCCCAAGTGAGCTTATTGAAAGTGAATTGTTCGGACATGTCAAAGGGGCATTTACGAGCGCGAATAAAGATAGAGCGGGGAAATTCGAAGCAGCCAATGGCGGAACCATATTTTTGGATGAAGTTGGTGACATGAGCTTATCAGCCCAGGCCAAAGTTTTAAGAGCGCTTCAGGAGAGCAAAGTGCAACGCGTAGGTAGTGATAAGGACATTAAGGTTGATGTACGCGTGATCACAGCGACCAACAAAGATCTTAAAAAGGAAATCAGTGAAGGGAAATTTCGAGAGGATTTATACCATCGATTGGCCGTCATTTTAATTCAAGTTCCGGCCTTGAATGAGCGCCGGGAAGATATTCCGTTATTGATTGATCATTTTTCTAAAAAGATTGCTAACGAACAGGGCATTGCTAAAAAGTCATTTTCTGCAAAGGCCATTAAACTTCTGCAAGAATATGATTGGACAGGAAACATCAGGGAATTGAGAAATGTTGTTGAACGGCTTATCATTTTGGGTGGCACTGAAGTGAGTGAGAAAGATGTCAAATTATTCGCTGCGAAATAGATAAAAGGAACAACAAATAAATAAGGAACAACAATGAAGCAGATAAGTCCAACTGAATTTATAGTAGAATCGCCAATAAAACTCTCCGACAGATCATCGTCCTATGATCTGGAAGGGGATAAAAAGACCATTGAGTCTGAATTAAAGCGGGTACGAAAAAAATTAGGAAAGCTGCAGGATACACTTTATGCCCATGGCAAATATGCAGTTCTTATTTGTATTCAAGGCATGGATACGGCAGGAAAGGATAGTATGATCCGCGAGGTGTTCAAGGATTTCAATTCACGAGGGGTCATTGTTCACAGCTTCAAAGTTCCTACACCAATTGAATTAAAACACGATTATTTATGGCGTCATTATATCGCCTTGCCGGCTCGAGGCAAATTTGGAATATTTAATCGAACCCATTATGAAAATGTATTGGTTACCCGGGTTCATCCAGGCTATATCTTAGGTGAAAATATTCCATCGGTAAATAGCATTGAAGACGTGAATGACAGTTTCTGGGACAGCCGTTTTAAGCAGATCAATAACTTTGAAAAACACATTTCTGAGAATGGAACGATCATCTTCAAATTCTATCTTAATTTATCTAAAGATGAGCAGAAGAATCGACTTTTAAGGCGTCTTAACAAAGAGGAAAAACACTGGAAGTTCTCACCCGGGGACCTTAAAGAAAGAAAGCTTTGGGACGATTATCAGCGTTGTTATGAAGATGCCATCAACAGAACGTCAAAACCACATGCTCCCTGGTACACAATTCCGGCCGATGATAAGCCAACAGCACGCTATATCGTTGCCAAAATCTTATTGGATACACTAAGGACTTATGAGGACATTGACGAACCCGAATTGGAGGAGGAGATCCAGGCAAATATTGAACTCTATAAGCAGCAGCTTAACAACGAATAATTAAACCATTTCCATTATTAATGGTCATAAAGATGACGTTGATAATGTAAAGGCATTTAAAACGTTTATTCATGCAATGATGAAAGTCCGGCTCTTAATTCAAGAGCTGGATTTTTTTATGATTTCTTTTCATATTCAAATATTTAGAAATAGTATATTTATGACTTAGTTTTTATTATGAAAAAAATAATATGCCTTCTAACACTGCTGTTAACCATTAGTGTTACCGCACAATCGGATGCCGAAAACATAAAAAAAATCTATAATTCAGCATTGCTTAATGGCAAGAGCTATGAATGGTTAGATCATTTGTCAAATCAAATTGGTGGTCGCCTTTCAGGCTCTTTAAACGCCGAGCGTGCTGTGCTCTATACCAAGGAGGAACTTGAGAATCTTGGCCTTGATAAGGTATGGTTGCAACCGGTCATGGTTCCAAAATGGGTAAGAGGTACGCCCGAATTTGCATTTATTGAAACCAGTCCGGGCGAAACAACTTCGGTGAATATTTGTGCCCTTGGCGGCTCGATGCCGACGCCACTCGAAGGGATAAAAGCCAATCTTATAGAAGTAAAGGGTATTGATGAACTTAAAGCTATGGACCGCGCTTCTGTCGAAGGCAAGATCGTGTTTTTCAATCGCCCGATGGATCCTACACTAATTAATACATTTCAGGCCTATGGAGGCTGCGTCGATCAGCGTTATTCAGGTGCCATGGAAGCCGGAAAACTTGGTGCGGTTGGTGTGATCGTAAGATCGATGAATTTACGTCTGGATGATCTGCCGCATACGGGCAGCATGAGCTATGGTGACCTGCCATTAAGTCAACGGATCCCTTCCGCGGCTATTAGTACAAATGATGCAGAACTATTGAGTGGCATGCTTGCTCTTGATAAAAATATTAAATTCTATTTCAAACAAAATTGCAGGCAACTTAATGATGTACAGTCCTATAATGTCATTGGAGAGATTACAGGATCTGAATTTCCAAGAGAGATAATTACGGTTGGCGGTCATCTGGATTCCTGGGACCTGGGAGATGGTTCGCATGACGATGGCGCTGGTTGTGTCCAATCGATGGACGTACTGCGTTTGTTCAAGGAAAATGGAATTAAACCCAAACGCACACTTCGTGTGGTCTTGTTCATGAATGAAGAAAACGGCTTAAGGGGTGCAACCAAATATGCAGCCGTAGCTAAGGAGCGCGGTGAGAATCATATATTCGCACTGGAAAGTGATTCCGGTGGATTTACACCAAGAGGATTTTCATTTGATTGCAGCGACTCGAATTTTCAGCAGATATTGAGCTGGAAACCATTATTCAAACCCTATTTATTGCATTACTTTGAAAGGGGTGGAAGCGGAGCTGATGTTGGCCCCTTAAAAGGATCAAATAATGTGCTTGCCGGCTTGCGGCCCGATTCTCAACGCTATTTTGACCACCATCACGCTGCAAACGATACCTTCGATGCAGTGAATAAGCGCGAATTGGAATTAGGAACCGCAGCGATGACATCTTTGGTATACCTTATTGATAAATATGGTATTAATAATATCAATACCGATCAAAAATTAAAAGATTAAAAACTTCAGCATAAGTATAGATCACGATAGAAGTGTTCGATCACTGTGTTCTCAAATCAAGTTGTATATTTAATACTGCTAATAGGTGCTTTGTGAAAGAAAAACTGCTGACAAATTTTAAAGCCGAATATATCTTCTTAATTCTGCTTCTGGGTGTATTGTTTATGCCTAAATATTCATTTGGGTCATCGTCTTTAGCTCCTTTCATTCTACAAGACACTGAAACCGAAACTCAATTGAAAACCACAGACTCCATTCAAGAGTTCAGGCGGCTTGCAAAAGTATATGCTGACAGCCTAAATGCCGAACAGGCGATTACTTATGCAAAACGATACATACGTGCAACCTCTGATCTGTCCATCATTAATGACCATTATTTCTCAAATATTGAGCATACAAATCTCTATTTAAATTTTAAAGCTAACTATAAACCACAGTTTAATTTTTTATCGATCTTTTACTTGTTTGCGGGCTTTATTGGTCTTTTTATTTTTGTCGTTTTGAATTTAAAAAGAGGGGTTAATAAGCAAAGTACATTCTTGATAAGCCTGTTTGTTTTGTTTCACTCGCTGTTTATCATTCACCTCAGTTTATACCTGATTAATTGCCATTATTATTTTCCGGATAGCTTACTGGTATCTACGGTATTTACACTCTTATATGGACCTCTTATATATCTGTATTTCCGTATGACAGTAACAAATTATCGGCTGCGTTGGCTTGACGGCATTCATTTTTTACCCGCTATTGTATTATTGATCTATATATTCCCTTTTTACCTGTTGTCATCTCAGGAAAAATTTGTTATTCTCTTTGATCAGGAGGACATCCTATTAAGCGAAGCTAATTTAATAATCGCGGCCAAGATCATTTCACTGCTGTTGTATGCAGTTTTAACCTATAGGATTTACAGGCAATCAATTAAAGATGCCGAGGAAAGGAGCAATATGCTCTTATGGCAAAGAAATATTATCGCCATCTATTTTATCTACGTGCTTACCTTTCTGATCTTTTCCACAATTACTTCAGGATTCATAAGTACGCTTCCGGTGTTTCATATTCAAATTCTGGTGATGGTCGGGATCGTATTCTATGTGGCCTATATCACCTATGTTCAGCCTGAAATATTTAAAGGTGAGGTGAAACTGGTAGATCCCATCAATATTTTTAAGTATAAGAAATCAGGTTTGACCGAGAGCTTTTCTGATGAACTGAAACAACATTTGTTACAGCTGCTCAACGAGGAGAAAATCTATAAGAATAATGAGATGAGCCTGGAATTGCTTTCAGAAAAACTAGGCACGAGCAGGCATAATACCTCCCAGGTGATCAATGCACATTTTGATATGAATTTCTTTGAATTGATCAACAAATACAGGATTGACGAGGCGGTAAATATGATCAATCAGGATAAATTAAATGAATTGAATATCATTGATATTGCTTACGAAGTGGGCTATAATAATAAGGTAACTTTTAATAAATCCTTCAAAAAAATTCATGCGATCACACCATCACAATACATCAAATCATTGCGGTCATAGCCTTATCAGGGAGTCTAATGTTAAACTGAAGGCTATTTTTAGTTAATTTTTTTTTCAAAACTAATTTATCTTTTAAATTTCAATCTATTAAACCAATAGCATCATGCAATTCAAAACCAACGTTCTTATTCTGTTTTTAATTTCATTTACAATGGCAACGGCTCAAGACAATAAAGAAGCGCAATTACCTTATTATGAGATTCCCGATTATCCGGAAACCTATAATGCATGCACCGTTGCTGCCCGGCTTATCGATGGCCTTGGATTTCGATACTATTGGGCTACTGAAGGCCTTCGGGATGAAGACCTTGCGTTTAAACCCAGTGAAGAGGGTCGAACAACAGCTGAAACCATTGATCATCTGTTTGGCTTAACACGCGTTATCATGAATTCAACCTTGAAAAAACCAAATATTCAAGTGGATAGAGAAGAAATGACCTTCGCTGAAAAACGTAAAAAGACCTTGGAACAGATAAAAACGGCAGCCGATATTTTAAGGCAATGTGAAGACCTTTCTCAATTTACCATTGTTTTTGAGCGCGGTGATAATAGCTCGGAATATCCGTTCTGGAATAATATCAATGGGCCAATTGCTGATGCGCTCTGGCATTGCGGACAAGTAGTTTCGCATCGAAGAACCTCAGGGAATCCCTTTAATTCAAAGGTCAGTGTTTTTTCAGGAAAGCTTCGGAATTAAATTTCGACCAATTCTTAAATCAATTAAAAAACCAAATATGAAAGCTAAATTATTCTTCTTTGTTACCCTCTTATTTGTTTCTGCTCAAGCTATTGCTCAAAATTTTAAGATCGATGCCGGACACAGCAGTGTTCAAATAGAAGTTGAACGCTTCGGTGTTGTGGATGTTGTTGGACGGTTTAAAGATGTTCAGGGAACGATAACCTATTCGGCCGATGATCCGTCCAAAACCTCAGCAAATTCAGTGATCAAGGTTGATAGTTATGATGCCAATAATATAGGTGGAGAAGATGCCGTAAAAAGTGTGGCGTTTTTAGATGCGGCCAACTACCCCGAAATTTCGTTTAAATCGAAAAGTAATGTAACCAAAGAAGGTCAAAACTTTTTGGTTGGGGATCTGACCATTCATGGCGTCACCAATGAAATTGAATTGCCATATCGTATTAAAGGCCCTCTAATGGATCTGCCTACTCAAAAGCAATCCATCGCCTTTACAGCATCGATTACGATTAATCGTCAGGACTATGGTGTTAAATTTAATAGGCAATTGCCTAATGGCATTAAACTAGTTGCTGATGAGGTTGATATTACCTTAACCATTTTAGCCATTGCGGAATAGGATCCATAGTAGACTTATTTATCTGGTTGTTACCTTAATAATAGGTCAATGCCTTTTTACTAATGCTCAGGAGCGTACTTATGTGATCGATCAGGATCAATCGCAAATCGGTTTTAAAATCTCACATTTAGGTGCATTTAAAGTCAAAGGCAATTTTCGAAAGTTTTCCGGGCAGCTCGTCATTGATGGATCTCAATTAAAGGCTTTAAATAGCAAAATTGAAGTCGGTAGTATTTTTACAGATAATGAAGAACGTGATGATATCATTAAAGAGGAAGCCTATTTGGACGTTGCGCAATTCCCGTTTATAACCTTTGAAGTTATTCAAATATATACTGAAGATGGTCAAACCAAATTAAAAGGAAAGCTAAAGATCAAGGATGAAGAGCGCGAGATCAGTTTTCCTTATGATCTTATCATTATTAAAGATTCAAATATCAAGATGCTTAAAGCCGAAACTCAGATTAATAGAAAGGATTTCAATTTGGAATTTGGATCGATGAACGGTTTAATAGGCAATAAAATAGACATCGAACTCCATATCGTTGTTCACCATTAAGGATTTAGGTGCGAATTTCTCGTTTTTTCCACAATAACTACCACAACAATACCTGCCAAATAAGCCAAAAGATCAGCGATGCTAAATGTTGTCCCCAACACCAATCGTGCAACTGGATTTTCGGCGAGATCAAGTTTGCCAAGAAGATCGAAATACTGACCTAATTCAATAAAAGTTGCAACCACAAGTACGA
>JABDLA010000132.1 GCA_013001965.1 Flavobacteriaceae bacterium
TAATGCCAGCAGTACATAACCTCCGGTCCAGCCCATCAAATATACAGCACCATCATACCCCGCGAAGGAAATGATCCCTGCCATACCGATAAAAGAAGCGGCACTCATCCAGTCGGCTGCAGTGGCCATACCATTAGCCCAAGGTGAAACACCTTTTCCGGCGATATAGAATTCACCGGTTGAACTTGCCCGTGACCATATGGCTATACCTATATAGAGGGCAAATGTTAATCCGACGATGATATAGGTCCAATTCTGGACATTGATCGGTTCCAATACTAAAAGGCTATTCATCATATCCGAATTTTTTATCAAGCCTGTTCATCAGATAGACATAGATGAATATGAGTGCGACAAAGACATACATCGATCCCTGTTGTGCAAACCAGAATCCCAATTTAAATCCACCTAATTTGATAGTATTCAGGGCATCCTTAAAGATGATCCCCGCGCCATAAGACACCAGGAACCAAATGGAAAGAAGTATTAAAACATATTTAATGTTCGCCCGCCAATAGGCCCTGGCTTTATTAGCATTGCTCATAGTCTGTCTTCTTTAATTTTTAATTGATATTTTTTAATTTCCTTAACCACTTTCGGTGCCAGAATAATTGTAGAGATCATCGTTGGTACGGCCATTAGCGCAAAGGTGCCGTCGATAAGGTTCAGCATCATACTAAACGGCGTTGTAGCGGCTAAAATGATGCTTAAAATATAGAAGTAAACATAATAATGTTTCCGTTTGGCGCCAATGAGAAAGGACATGCATTTTGTTCCATAATATGAATAAGAAAATAAAGACGATATGCTGAATATGAATACACATACCATTAATAAGTACTGACCATATCCGGGTAAGGCTTGCCCAAACGCAGATGCCGTCAAACTTACGCCATCGTCGGAGGTTGTTTGCCACACTCCGGTTACTAAAATTGCTAAGGCTGTTAATGTACAAACGACCAATGTATCAATTGCCGGTCCCATCATGGCGACAAGGCCTTCCCTGACCGGTTCATCGGTCTTAGCTGCGCCATGCGCCATGGGTGCTGTACCAATTCCGGCCTCATTTGAAAATGCACCTCTACGAATACCATGCAGGATCAAAGCCCCTAATATGCCTCCGAAAATCGGGTCCCCTTTATAATTATTGGCCGCAAAGGCATCGGTGAACATCATCACAAAATACTTAGGCACTTCATCAAAATTGGTTACTAAAATTATAAGTACAAAAACGAAATAAAGAATAACCATGGTCGGCACTAATCTGGACGCTGTATTACTAATGCGTTTCAGTCCGCCAAATATCACAACCGAAGTTACAGTTACAAGTACAAAAGCGATGATTAAATTGGTTCCCAATCCAACTTCCACGCCGTTCGGCTTAAGAATAATATCGTTTATGGCCTGAGTTAATTGATTGACATTAACAACAGGTAATGCACCTATCATACCGAAAATACTGAACATAATCGCTAAGGGTTTCCAGGATCTTCCAAGACCTTCCATGATATAATACATTGGGCCACCTTGCAACTCTCCGGCACTATCCTTCCCTCTATAAAGTATAGCCAGGGTGGACGTAAAGAATTTTGTTGACATACCAACAATGGCACTCACCCACATCCAAAACATGGCTCCGGGACCTCCCACTGAGATCGCAACAGCCACACCGGCAATATTTCCCATTCCAATTGTTGATGCCAATGCGGTCGTCAAGGCTTTGAAATGACTAATTTGTCCGGGATCATCAGGATCATCATACTTCCCTCTAAGTACTTTTATGGCATGGCCGAAATGTCGAAATGGAAGAAATCGAGATAATATCAGAAGATACAGTCCGCCGCCTATGAGCAATATCACTAAAGGCAATCCCCAGGCATAATCGGAGAAGGCCTTTACAATACTTTCAATTTGTTTCATTAACCGGATTAGTTAGTTCGTTCGGATTATAAATGTATTAAAAGAAAAACAAACATAAACCATCGATCTTAAATCTTAATTGGAATAAAAACTCAGGGCCTTGGACATTATTTCTTATTTTTAGATTAAACTATTTAACGGCGATTGAAGTCTAAATAGAAATACACCTTAACTAAAAGATCAATTATGCGTCCAATTTCAATCATAAAAAGGCATTTTTTCGCTGTTTTGATAGTGATGTTATGTGGTGCTCAAATGTCTTACGGACAAACTGAGGACAGAGCTTCAAGTCCGACGCTCACAAGCACACAAGAGCGAATGATCAAAGAAGAGCGTAAATTGATTAAAAAGAACAGAGAGATCCTGAGGCAATCGCTTAGTAATGCACAAATTGAGATTCTCCGAAATTCCGATTTAACTCTGGAACAAAAACGCCGACAATTGAACAGCTCCTTTTCTGCAGATCAAAAAGAACTGATCAAAACCCAGCGATCGAGCTTGAACCGGATTCGGGCAACTTTCAACACGACGCTATCGGAAGAGCAATGGCAATTGTTAAGGGAGCGCATGATCAGGCGGTTTCGAAATTTCCGTGATCGCGCAGAACTGAGAGACAGGGAACGGCCAAGCACAAACGGAAATTAATTCATGTATGCCTAACGACCCTCTTGTATGAGTAGATTCCATCGCATTGCATTAATTATTTTCATCTTCCTGTCACCGTTGTGGTCCTTCTCACAGG
>JABDLA010000150.1 GCA_013001965.1 Flavobacteriaceae bacterium
AGCAATAACAGCGGATTTTCCATCGGAAAATCCCGCGCAGATGTTTAACTTGAACTCTGAAGTTTAATAGAAAGTCAGAAACTAGCGTTACTGACTTTTAGACAAAACCGTTAGGTACAATATCAACCTTGTGATACACAAAAGAAAAACTAATTTGACAAATCTCTTATTAAATTGAAATATGGAACCAAAATGTCCAAATGGTTGGAAATTGGCTCACATGCCATCTACTCCAGCCAGTTATTCGCACAAGCTAGATGATACACCAAGCAGTATCTGGCATGGTAAACGAACTAATAGAGTTGTTGAAGGAGTTTATAGATGGGAAAAAATTCCCGGTGTACTAGCTACACAAGGTAATTGCAGTGTAGAAACCAATTTTACAGGTTCTTTTGAAATTGAAAAAGGATCCGAACATTCAATCAACATAGGCGGAATTTTTAATTTAGGTAGCGAGGCAAGAGAATTACAGGGCGGATATTCATATAGTTGGAGTAATTCGGCAGGACAAGGTTCAGGATTGGAGGAAAGTTTTGGTGATGAATGTTGGGAATACCTTGCGACTCCAATAGTATTAGGCTTCACTATTTGCAATAAATGGACAACTAAAGGTTTATCGATGAGATCCATCCTTATAGGATTAGATCGCAAACGAATTAGTGCGGATTATCCTTTCAAAAAATCTTGGGCTCAATCAGTTTTAGGAACATGGAGAGTAACTGAATGTGAAACTCCATTGTACTTACGCGGTGGGCTTATGATTTGCAAAAAATGGTGTTGTGATGGAGCACCACCAGATTAAAAATAGGTAATTTAACTATCAGATTAGATTGTTGAATTTAATTATATGACAACCACATAAACTGACTAATACTGTACCTAACAACGCATAACGCCAACTGCTTCGGATTTTCCTATCTGAAAATCCTTGCTGGATGGTTAATTGAATGGGAATTCCCATAAAAAACACTAATTTCATAACGCATCGAGGCGTTATACAATACCGTTAGCATAAATTTTTAGTAGAAATGAGCATCGAAAACCAAATTCTCAAAAAAGCAGAAGAACTTTCAACTGCATTGGGAAAAGCACGAAAAGATTTCATTAAAAATTTAATAACAATCGGCACTGGATTTTTAGCACTTTTTGTAGGACTGAAATCTGAAAACATTGACTCTCAAAATGCTAAATACTTTTTTTTCATCACAGTCGTTCTACTTGTGATTGGAATAATGTTTTTAACTATAAGCCTTTTTCTGGAGATATATTTTATTCGTAAGAACGAAAAGTTCTTAAAAAGTAAAATGAAAGAATATTACGAAAAGGGCAAAATCGGGTCAACATTATTTAATTTCACGAAGAAACCATTCGTTTACCGATTTATTGAGGTTATTGGTTACAGTTCATTTATTTTATCAGCTTTCGCTTTACTTGGGTATATTTTCTTTGCAGAGTTTCGTCAATAAAACTTATGCTAACAATGTATATAATTTATGTCTCAAATTGAGCCAGCTTAAAATCTCCCCAATTATTGTAAATTAGTCTTTCGGATAAAACCGATGAGCGGTTTCGCCTTGCTCCGAAACGCACGCTGACGCTCCTGCCTGCATACCTTCGGTATGTAAACCGGCAGGCAGGTCCACCCTACCTCGCCAGTCGCTCGGTAGGTGTTCTTGCCGACGCGCACCGCCTAGCCGCCACAAATCATATACAAGACCGTTAGGCGTAATTTTAATAGAGACATGTGGAAATTAAAAAAAATCAATTGGGCAGAGCAAGTTGTCAACATTTTGGTTGTCGTAATTGGGATTCTAATTGCGATTTCCCTTGCCAACTGGAAAGAAAATAAAACGAACAATAGAATTGCAAAACAATATTATGTAGATTTTAAACATGATCTCACGAACGACATTGAGACTTTGAAAAAAAATATAGAAACTCTTGAGACTCAACTTCGCAATATTGATACTATTACATCTGTGCTTGTTAATCCTGATATTTCCTCCAATGAAACGCTCAACTTTGCTTTATTGAATCAGTCTCTTATTTTTGAGACCTTTTTTATCCCCGAAAAATCAACATATAATCAACTTGTTTCTTCAAGTCACTCGAATTTAATCAATGATAAAAAATTGAAAGAAAAACTATTTGAATACTATACCTTCAATGAGCGTAATGAAAAGAATAATGAGGTCAGTATTCAACTTTATCAACATCTATATATCACTCCTGAAATTGCCAGAACAATATTTACAACAAAAGAATATGCAGAAGCACTTGGGTTTTCAGTAAAACGGCCGAATATAGAAATTGAGAGCTTAATAGAAAATACCGAGTACTATTGGATTCTTGGCGCGAAACGTAATATGAGTTTGGACCAAAAAAGACATTATTCCAATGCTATAAAATTGGCAGATAAAATAATTGAATTGATTGAAAGGCAATAATTAAAACAACGCCTAACAACGTATATCGCCCATAGCTCCAATAGTTAAGTGAATTGGAAATCCTACACAAAATAAACTATCTTTAAATCTGATAAATACGCAACAGCGGCGCCGACTCACGCTGATTCGCACGCAGCTCCTTGAGCTGCTTCCAACATTTGCTTCGCAAATTTTGTTCTGCCGATTCAGCCGCTTGTCACCGCCACAGGGCGTTATACAATACCGCTGGGCATAATTAAAAAAACCAAAAAATGAAAATTGCAGTTACAGCAGCAAACGGAAAACTAGGTTCCGAAATTGTAAATGAGCTGATAAAGGAAATTGGTGAAGAGAACGTGATTGGGATTGTTAGAACTCCTGAAAAAGCTTCTCACCTTGGAATTGAAGTCAGAAAAGGTGATTACAATAGCAGAGAAGATTTTAATTCCGCTTTTATAGGTATTGATTCTGTTCTTCTGATTTCAGGTATGGACGACCCACAAAAAAGAATCCAACAACACAGAAATGTAATTGAGGCGGCTAAACAGAATGCTGTAAAGAAAATAGTTTACACCAGCATTATTGGAGACGAGGAAGAAACCGCTTTTAGCCCCATTGTAAAAAGCAATCGTCAGACTGAAAAAGATGTACGGGAATCAGGATTAAATTGGGTTATTGGTAGAAATGGAATTTACATAGAACCTGACCTTGAGTATATCAACACCTATGTAAAAGAAGGTGAAATTAGAAACTGTGCAGGTGATGGAAAATGTGGCTATACCAGCAGAGACGAATTGGGTTTAGCGTACACACGAATGCTACTTCACGACATACACAACGGACAGAGCTATAATTTGGCAGGCACATCAATTACCCAATCCCAATTAGCTGAATACATTAATCAAGAGTTTAATACGAATCTGAAATTTAACTCGGTACCTGTTGCTGATTATGAACAGGAGCGAAAAGCTGAATTAGGAGATTTCATAGGAACTGTTATTGCAGGAATATACCATGGAATTAAAAAAGGTGTAAATGATGTTCCTTCTGATTTTGAGAAAGTGACAGGCAGGCCTCATAAGTCACCGATTCAAATGATGACAACATTTAAAGAAAAATTGAAATAACTATGCCCAACAAAACCTATAAGCAATAGCGTCCTGCGGGACGCTACTGCTCATAGCCAAACCGTTAGCGCCAATAAAACGCAGATGAAATATATTTTAGTAATCTTTCTATTGACACAAATGTCGTTTGGTCAGGATATAAAATCCCCAAGAGTTTTAGTTTTGACTCCTATTGAATTTAAATTAGACGAAATATTAGTTTCAGAATCTGAACAGTATAAGAACACATTAACGGACAAGCAGGTTGAAGAATGTATTTCGGTTAAAAATGAAAATGAAGATCGAGATTTCATCAAGAAGATGAACAAAGTGGAATGTGAGTTTGCGCGCAATTCAGATATTTCAAAAGCATTTACATTCTATCTGTATGGTTGGCTGACTTTCAAACTTTACGGAACTTTTGATGATGCCATAATCTATCCTGCAAAAGGCCCTGAAAAAAGAGGCTTGGACGAATTCAAATTACTTTCTGACCAACATGATGTCAATTGGATAGTTAATGTAAAATCGGTGAACTTCAGAAAAAAATCTGATAGTCTAAGTGGAGTTGCAACTCTTGAGCTTTGGAATAAAAACACCAATGAAATTACCCTGACAACTGAAATTGATATTGACGACAAAAATTATGGTGGAGAAATGAGCTGTGATAACGGAACAATAAGTTGTCTTTTAATTAATGGAGTAGTATATATTTCTTACGACATATTAAAAAGTATGTACAGCAAAGAAAAATACTGGCGCTAACAACGTATACCGCCCATGGCATAATTGGTTAAACGAATTGGAATTCCTACACAAAATAAACTATCTTTAATCTGAAAAATAAATCGAACGGCTTTGCCGGGCCATCTGATTCTCACGCAGCGACGCTGCTACCTCGTCTCATTTCCGCGCTGAACAAGTAGTCACTCGGAAAGATACGCTGGTGCGCTCCATGAGACTCCCTAGCCATCGCGCAAACCGTCACAACGCCACGGGCGTTATACAAGACCGTTATGGCCAATTAATCAAAGACAAGAATGAGAAAAATCATTACACTATTATGGATAATATTTTCAATTCCAGTTCTAGGGCAAGAACATTATATAGGAATAAAAAGCGGACTAAATTGGACAG
>JABDLA010000157.1 GCA_013001965.1 Flavobacteriaceae bacterium
TTCGCATTTAAGCCCTCAACAACAGCTTTATCCGTATTGAGTAGCAGGCAATTATCAAAGTCATTTTCAGCTGCAAATATGCTGCCAACCACATTGAGAATGCGATTATTGGTTTTTAAATTCGACAGTAAACCCGGTGCAATATAGAAGTCTTTAAACAAATCTACTTTACAGGGATCGGGATTTATTCTATATAACACCTCTGGTAAAGGTTGTATACTTATAAGATAATCCACCGCATTACTCTCAGGATCATAAAGGCCTCCCTCCTGTCGCATGACTGTCAATTTCACTCGAGCCGATGTATTCCCTGTTTTATCAGCATTCAAGGTCCTGAGAATTTCCTCTTCTAAAAATTCCAGTGTGAAATTCATAGGAATTTCCATACGTAATATGCGCATGGAGGCCATAAGTCTGAAATAGTGATCTTCCCAATACAGGACACGGCCCTTAGCAATTTTAAGGGTTTCAAAAAGGGCATCGCCATAGGCAAATCCACGATTATTTATGGAAAGGGAATGCGCAGTTGGTTCAGTAATTTGTCCGTTGAAATTGATCATAAAAAAATCCCGAATTAATCGGGACAAATATATTAATAAAAGTGCTTTCTAATTAGGCTGATCCTAAGACTTGTTTTAAATCGGATATTTGATTGTCCCATAGCATTTTGGCTTCTTCCATTTCATCTTCCTCGGCAAAATCTGTAACCATAATGGATACATCCTTTGTGATCTCATCAACCTGAATTCGCAGTTCAAAAAAAATGGAATTATCCTCGTCTTCGTCATTCAGCCATTTAAACTTAATGCGTTCACCACTTTTTTTAGTCAGAAGTTTGGCTTGTTCCTCACTATCATCCCAAATAAAAGTAAATAATTCTCCCCTCGAATTCACATTGTCTGCAAACCATTCTGAAAGACCGGATGGTGTGGACAGATATTGATATAATAATTGCGGCGAGGCATGAATTGGAAACTCAAGTTCAAATTTTATTTTTTCGTCCATATGCGTTCTTAATATTAGGCGGGTAATATATACATTAATTATTAAGTTTTATGAATAATTATTAAAAATATTTTCGGTTTTTGCAGTTTGATTGCGACATAAATGTTCATATATTTGCAGCCTAAATTTGGCGAGGTAGCTCAGGTGGTTAGAGCGTCGGATTCATAACCCGGAGGTCACGAGTTCAAGTCTCGTTCTCGCTACGATAAAAAAGGACACAAAACTGTAGTCCTTTTTTTTTTTTACTTCCAGGCATTATTCCTTGAATTTCAACCAATTAGCATTCTGACATCAAATTATTTAGTGCATTTCATCGATTTTTATTGCACTTCATGGATGTTTTATGAATAAATTCATTTATATTAGCAGCCAAATATTTCATTAAATCCCAATATGATGAATAAAAAGTACCTACTTATAGTGATACTGTCATTGGTATTGCAGCTTACCTACTCTCAAGATGTTTATAAAAGGATTAGCATATCTAATCCAACCGAAAACACGATCAATCAATTAAATAATTTAGGCATCGATCTTAGCTGTGGTGTTGTTTTCAAAGAGAATGAAATCACTATGGAAGTTTTTGATGTTCAACTTGAACAACTCGATGCTAATAACATAAATTATAGCATTCTCATTGATGACATGCAGGCATTTTATAGCAAGCGTGCTGTTGAAGACCTGCCAAAAGCACGAATGGAAATTGAACAGGAAAAAGCATTAACTGCTCAAAAATCTTATAGTGTCAATGAGATTATTAATAATACAGGACAATACAACGATTGTGATGAAATCAATTGGGCGGTTCCGGCCAACTGGAATTTAAATCCAAATGCATCACCAAATTCTTTTGGTGGCTGTTTGACCTATACTCAGGTTTTACAGGAATTGGATGATATGAGAGCCGCTTATCCTAATCTGATTTCAGTAAAATTGGATGCTTCGGTCACACCAACCGACCCCCCTGCCGATGTCACTTTTGAAGGGCGTACAGTATATTATGTTAGGATTTCTGACAATCCTGATATCGATGAAGCCGGGGAACCGGAAACCTTATATCAATCTCTCATTCACTCCAGAGAGGCAGCAACCGTGATGAACCAGTTGTTCTTCATGTGGTACTTATTAGAAAATTATGCTACCGATACTGCTATTAAAAATCTTGTTGATAATCAGGCTTTATATTTCATTCCGGTGTTTAACCCAGACGGTTTCGTTTGGAATGAAACAGCTGCTCCAGACGGTGGTGGTGGACAACGAAAAAACAGAAACACTTCTGCTCCCGGATCATGTAGTACCTATTTAGAAGGTATAGACCTGAACAGAAACTCTGAATATTTCTGGAATAATGGTGGCTCGTCCGATCTATCATGTAATGATACCTATATGGGAACGGCACCATTCTCTGAAAATGAAACACAGATCATGCGTGATTTTTTCCTGGATCATGATTTTCCAATCACACTTAATCATCACTCCTATAAAAATGCGATGCTTCATGCTTACGCAGGAACTGCGATAACCAATCCAAGACCCGACGAATATTCGAAGTACAATCACGATATGACCTATTATAACAGGTATGCGCATGGCCCGAGTACTTCAATTAGTGGATTGAACAGTGGAAATATGAATGACTGGATGCTTGGTGGCCCTGATACTGCTTACACAGGTTTTCATGGTGGCGCACCATTACAGTCCGGAACTGGATCAGGAAAAAATTCTATGGCCTGGACCCCTGAAAACGGTTTGTCTTCAGAGGGTACCGGTGGCACATATGGAGGATTCTGGCCGCAACCTTCGAATTACTTGCCAATAGCCAGAAGAGCAATGCGAATGAATTTCCTTGCCGCCTATTATAGCGGTAAATATGCAAAGCTTCATGATCTCAATCAATCTGATATTTCATCCTTATCTGGAAATTTAAATTTCGCCATTGAAAATCTAGGTCAGACAGCAAGTGACTTTACTTTAACTGTTACTCCTGTGTCATCAAATATATTAACCATTGGAGGACCAAGTACCCAAACGGGAATGGCCGTTTTACAACAAAACAACGTCAATATTAGTTATTCACTCGACCCTAGCATACAGGCCGAGGACGAAATTGAATTCAAAGTTGTCCTTACAAATGATTATGGATCTGGAAATGTGTTATATGAAGCGAATATTAAAAAAACTTATAATCCCAATGTGATTTTCGTTGATGACCCGGATACCGATCTTCTTACCAACTGGACATCTACCGGGCTCTGGACAGACACCAATATTGCTGCCGATGTTTATTCTGGTTCAAGAGCCATAACTTCGACCTTATCAGGAATTTACCCGGCCAACAGGACTGAATATTTGCAAATGAACGGTTCTGTAAACTTAAGCGGAATGTCTACGGTTTTAATTCAGTATTTCGCTAAATGGGATTTGGAAAGAAGTTATGATTATGTAACCATCGAAGGTTCAACCAACGGATCAACATGGACGGAATTATGCGGAAAATTGACCAAACCGGGAGCGCCAACTGCTAATAACACCTATTCATCAACAAATGATGCTGGAGATAGCACCTTAAAAACCGGTTCGGATGATGCTGAACAAAATGGCATTAGTTCGCTCTATGATGGCGACACACAAGACAAATGGAGTATGGAAGAGATCGTAATTGATGCTTCTACAAATTCCTTTTTATTAAATCAAGGTACAGTTTTCCTGAGATTTAAATTCAACACAGATAGTTCTAACCGAAAAGATTCTTATGCAAATGCCGATTTTGAAGGATTTCAATTCGATGATTTTAAAATTATTGAAATAAAAATTCCTTGTGATGATTCTGTTCCTCCAACTGGATTAACAGTTGACATCATAACACCGGTTTCGGCAGCCCTGAGTTGGACAGCCATTCCATCAGCCACATACGACCTGAGATATAGAGTTATAGGAGCACCTACCTGGACAACCATAACAGATATTGCAACCAATTCCTATAATCTTTTAGGTTTATCAGAAAATACTGATTATGAAGCGCAAATTGCAACGCGATGCACATCAACGACATCGGGCTTTTCGGCTTCAGTAAACTTTACGACAACATCTGCAGCGACCTGCACTGGAAGTACAATTTCTACCTATCCTTATTCTGAGGATTTTGAATCAGGTGTTGGGCTTTGGACTCAGGATGCGACTGATAATATCGACTGGACAAGGGACAGTTCTGGTACACCTTCTTCAGGGACAGGACCTACTTCAGGAGACGGCGATACATGGTATATGTATACCGAAGCCTCTGGAAATGGTGTTGGATTCCCGAATATGGTGGCAAATTTAATTGGTCCGTGCTTCGATTTAACAGCCAAGACCAATCCGCAATTTTCATATAGCTATCATATGTTTGGTACCAGTGTTGGCACGTTAAACGTACAGATAAGTACAGACAATGGAACAAATTATTCAACTTTAAGATCGTATTCCGGAAATCTCGGAAACCAATGGAATCAAGATTCGATCGATTTAAGCGTCTATGAAAATCAGGTTATAAAGATTAGATTTAATGCAACGACCGGACCGAATTGGAGTAGTGATATAGCAATAGATAAAATAAACTTCACCGCAACCAATGGAACGATTTGGTATCAGGACTTCGATGGAGATACCTTCGGAAATCCTGCTGTGAGTCAGATTTCAGTTTCACAGCCAGCAGGATATGTTGCCGATAATACCGATTGTAATGATTTGGATGCTAATATTAATCCGAATACAGTATGGTACTTAGATGCTGATGGCGATTTATACGCGATTTCAACGGTGACCCAATGCACCAATCCAGGAGCAGGATATACCACAAATGTTTTACCTACAACCGATTGTGATGATTCAAATGCTGCCGTTAATCCTGCGGCCACCGAAATTTGTAATGGCATAGATGATAATTGTGTTGGTGGCATTGATGAAGGTGTTACAAATACTTACTATGCCGATACCGATGGTGATACCTATGGTGACCCCGGCAATACAATTCAAGACTGCTCTGCTCCTGCCGGATATGTAGCAAATAATATGGATTGTGATGATACTAATGGCGCAGTTAATCCTGCCGCTACTGAAATCTGTGATGGGATCGATAACGACTGTGATGGGCTTATCGATGATGCCGATCCGTCGGTAACCGGACAAACAACATGGTATGCTGATACCGATGGGGATACTTTTGGTGATCTTGCCGATAGTATTGTCTCCTGTAACCAGCCTGCCGGATACGTGGCCGATAATACTGACTGTGATGATACCAACAATACCGTATATCCAGGTGCCCCTGAACTCTGTGATGGGATCGATAACGACTGTGATACGATCGTGGATAACGGACTGACATTTACAACTTACTATGCCGACAGTGATGGAGATACCTTTGGTGATCCTTCTTCAACGGTGTCCACCTGTGATGGTGCCCCTGCCGGATATGTAGCCGATAATACCGACTGTGATGATACCGCTGCGGCTGTTAACCCGGCTGCCACTGAAATATGTGATGGTATCGACAACGACTGTGATGGGCTTATCGATGATGCCGATCCTTCGGTAACCGGACAAACAACCTGGTATGCTGATACCGATGGGGATACTTTTGGTGATCTTGCCGATAGTATTGTCTCCTGTAACCAGCCTGCCGGATACGTGGCCGATAATACCGATTGTGATGATACCAACAATACCGTATATCCAGGTGCCCCTGAACTCTGTGATGGGATCGATAATGATTGTGATACGATCGTGGATAACGGACTGACATTTACAACTTACTATGCCGACAGTGATGGAGATACCTTTGGTGATCCTTCTTCAACGGT
>JABDLA010000084.1 GCA_013001965.1 Flavobacteriaceae bacterium
CCTGAGGCAGGAACATTTTCCCTGATCCAAACAAATCGCCAACCACATTCATTCCGGTCATCAAATGGCCTTCTATGACCTCAATAGGTTTAGCAACACTTTGCCTTGCTTCTTCAACATCTTCAACGATAAAAGCATCTATACCCTTCACCAATGCGTGGGTAATTCGATCTTGTAATGGATCGCTTCGCCATTCTTGAACGGCGGTTTCGGTGTCTTTTTTTTGGCCTTTAATTGTTTCGGCAAAATCCAATAAGCGTTCGGTGGCATCTTCCCTTCTATTCAGCAAAACGTCTTCTACACACTCCAAAAGATCCTTTGGGATCTCATCATACACTTCCAACAATGCCGGATTGACTATTCCCAAATTCATCCCATTTTTAATGGCATGGTATAAAAATGCCGAATGCATTGCCTCTCTTACGGCAGTATTTCCACGGAAGGAAAAGGATACATTGCTCACGCCTCCCGAGACATTGGCATATGGTAAATTTTCACGAATCCATTTTGTGGCATTAAAAAAATCAAGGGCGTTTAATTTATGCTCCTCCATGCCGGTAGCAACCGGGAATATATTCGGATCGAAAATGATATCCTGTGGCTTGAATTTTACTTCATTGACCAGAATATCATAAGAGCGCTTACAAATTTCAATACGTCGTTCATAATTATCGGCCTGGCCTTTTTCGTCAAATGCCATAACTATGACCGCTGCGCCATAACGTTTTATCAATTTTGCTTGTCGGATAAATTCGTCTTCACCTTCTTTCAAACTAATCGAATTCACGACGCATTTTCCCTGAGCAACCCTTAATCCCGCTTCAATTATTTCCCATTTTGAACTATCTATCATAATTGGAACCCTTGCAATATCAGGCTCGGAAGCAATGAGATTTAAAAAAGTGGTCATCGCGTAAACTCCATCAAGCATGCCTTCATCCATATTGACATCGATGATCTGTGCCCCGCCTTCTACTTGATGACGTGCAACCTCTAAGGCCTCTTCGTATTGTTCTTCCTTGATCAACCTCAGAAACTTTTTCGAACCTGTTACATTAGTACGTTCACCAACATTGATAAAATTACTTTCCGGAGTGACAACTAATGGCTCAAGTCCGGATAAAGTCAAATATTTATGATTTGGGTTATACATATAGCGCTGCGTTTCGGGGACTAAATTGTTTGGCCACTTCTGCAATGGCTTTAATATGCTCGGGATTTGTGCCGCAACATCCTCCAATAATGTTTATGAGATTATCCTCTAAATAGGACTTTATTAATGCCTGCATTTCCTCAGGACTTTGATCGTATTCGCCAAAGGCATTTGGCAAACCCGCGTTTGGATGTGCCGAAGTAAATAGTTCGGTTTCATACGATAATCGTTGAAGATAAGGTTTGAGCTGTTCGGCTCCAAGAGCACAATTAAATCCGACACTTAGTAATGGAATGTGCGAGATTGAGGTTAAGAACGCTTCAACCGTTTGTCCGGACAACGTACGACCTGAAGCATCGGTAATGGTTCCTGAAACCATAATTGGGATATCAATTTGACGTTCTTCTTTAATTTCATCAATTGCAAACAAGGCGGCTTTGGCATTAAGTGTATCAAATATGGTCTCTACTAAAAGGATATCTGAACCACCATCGATCAAGGCTTCTGCTTGTTGTTTATAGGCAATTCGCAGTTCCTCAAATGTAATTGCCCTAAACTCGGGACGGTTCACATCCGGTGACAGACTGGCTGTTTTATTGGTAGGACCTATACTTCCTGCCACATATTTTGGTTGCCCAGGGTTTTGCTTGGTGAATTCATCCACCACCTGCCTGGCGATTTTTGCCGACTCAAAATTTAGTTCAAAGACCAGATCTTCCATATTATAATCGGCCATTGCAATAGTGGTCCCTGAAAAGGTGTTTGTTTCGATAATATCGGCACCTGCTTCTAAATACTTTCGATGTACTTCGGAAATAGCATCGGGCTGCGTTAATGATAAAAGATCATTGTTACCTTTTAATGATGAGGGATAATCCTTAAAGCGTTCGCCTCGAAAATCTTCTTCCGAAAAGTCATAACGCTGCAACATGGTTCCCATTGCACCATCAAGCACTAAAATTCGTTTTTGTAAATCTTTATATATGTCGCTCATTCCTGATTTTTTATAAAGTTATCAGGAAAATGAAGAAATTTTTTCCGTTATCTATCTGATTAATTCTCAGTAGGATTTAGCACCTTCTTTATAAGTAAAGGGTTGCTAAGGTTTCTAAGGGTCTATTCCCTCCACCTTTCTTGATAACTCAACAATATGATATAGAACTATTTGAGCCCCAATATTCAAAAACTAAAAGCTAAAATCCAAATATTTGAGATGTTTTTTAAGAATTGAGGGCTTTAAATTTATCTTGAATGATGACATTGACCGGTTTATTTTGAATTTTGCTTTCCAGCCAGGAGATGATATCAAGATATAGAAATGCCCGTCTTTCATAGGGATGATCTTCGTATTGCTTCAGCTTTTTATGAAGTTTACTAAATTCATCCTTGAGTTCATGTGGATAAATATTTCCTAAATTTCTTAAAAATTTGATCATTTCTTTTTGCACTTCATAAAGATCCTCCATTTTGATCAGGAATTTATAGGTGCTTTTAATAAGGGAATCCAAATTATAATCCAATCCGGCCTCATAATGAGCTACCAGATTCAATACCCGTGAAAAGCACAGAAGATCTTCACGCATTGATAAAGATTTATTAGAGATGATCTTGTCAAGGTATTCGATGCATTTCTTATTCTCGCCTATTCCGAAATACAAGCTGGCGATCTTATAATAAAATACCATGACGTGATGCTCATCAATCCTGGATTTATATTTCTTTAAACCATCCAGAACTTCAGGTACAATATGCAAGCCTTCATGAAAACTGCCTTCCATAAAATGAAGGTTGAATTTATTCGCATAAGTATATAAAAAAATCAGTCCTTCGATATTATCATTAATTGGGAACCAATCTTTCCGGGTAATATTTTCAAATTCTTCAAGTGCTGATTTAAATCGCTTGTGGTCTTTTGTAAAAAACAAGGCTTCAAGCAAGTACTGATTTCCTCTTAAAAAGAACACTGGATTCAGTTTTATCATGTCTTCATTGTTATAGAACAGATCCACCCATCGTTTAGCATATTTATAACAGGATAAGAAATCCTGCACTAAAAAACTATACCATAAATACGATTTATATAACCACAGTTTCTCCCGAAATCCCAAAGTTTTTATATCAAAGCTTGGCATACGGTCATTAAAAAAATCTCTGACCTTTTGATAGTCCTCATTATTCTTTACGTAGCCTATTTTAAGGAATAAACCATATAACTGAAGCGAAAGGTTGGACAGTTTACTGGCAAGCGAATTTTGTTTGCTAAGCAGTTTTGATTGTTGCGTTAATTCATCGGCCCTACTCCCAATACTTCTTGTTATGTATTGTGACTCAATGACCTTTTCCAACTCAATAATCTCGTAGGCGATATTTTTTTCTTCATGTGCGATCGCCAGTCCTTTCGCTTTATCAAGAATTTTTAAACTTTGCTTGTACAAGCCTTTATGATAAAGGATGGTTGCAAAATCGAGTTGCTCCCTGATTTGAATCCTGATATTTTGATGCGAAGGGTTTAACCGTAAGCTTATGAGTATTTGTTTGTACAGATGCGCTTTAAGGTTTGACAACTGTTGTTTTTTGACAAATCCTTTTTTTAAAATTAGATCCTCATCATAGGACTGCATTT
Organism: Flavobacteriaceae bacterium; assembly: GCA_013001965.1. Taxonomy (GTDB): domain Bacteria; phylum Bacteroidota; class Bacteroidia; order Flavobacteriales; family Flavobacteriaceae; genus JABDLA01. The sequence goes on from JABDLA010000084.1 coordinate 3,777, forward strand.
TTTCAAGGACATTGAACAGCATTAAAAATTTGGAATCTTCATTGACACCCAATCGACCCACATAAAGTTTGAACTGCCTTTTTTCTGATTTAGACAATGACTTGATCAGTACAAACAAATTATCTTTCTGCTCCTTAGTCATAGTGCAATTACTTAATTTATTTTATTGATTATCAATGTTTTATGTTCAGTTGAAAGGGGTTAAACATCGTAATACAATAAGCTTGAAACCTCTTAAGAGAAATCCAAAATATAAATTAGTGGCTCAATAAGAAAATATATTGAGATATAATGTCAAATTCTAATGTAAAAATATTCGACACAACCCTCAGAGATGGCGAACAAGTTCCCGGTTGTAAATTGAACACAGACCAGAAAGTCATCATTGCCGAACAACTTGATCTTTTAGGTGTTGATATTATAGAAGCAGGGTTTCCGGTATCAAGCCCTGGTGATTTTAAATCGGTTCAGGAAATTGCCAAAATGGTAAAAAATGCTACGGTTTGCGGACTATCACGATCGGTTAAAAATGATATTAAAATCGCAGCCGAAGCCTTAGAATTTGCTGTTAAACCTCGCATTCATACCGGCATAGGCACTTCAGAATCTCATATTAAATACAAATTCAAGTCTACCCAGGATGCTATTTTGGAGCGCGCAGTTGCAGCGGTGAGTTATGCTAAATCATTTGTTGAAGATGTAGAATTTTATGCTGAAGATGCCGGAAGAACTGAAAACGAATATCTCGCCCGCGTTTGTGAGGCTGCTATAAAAGCCGGAGCTACGGTTTTAAATATTCCGGATACGACCGGTTATTGCCTCCCTCACGAATATGGTGCGAAAATTAAATACCTGAAAGAAAATGTGAAGGATATCGATAAGGCTGTTTTATCTTGTCATTGCCACAACGACCTGGGATTGGCCACCGCCAATTCTATAGAAGGCGTTATCAATGGGGCAAGGCAAATAGAATGCACTATAAATGGTATCGGCGAGCGTGCCGGTAATACCGCGCTTGAAGAAGTGGTCATGATCCTAAAACAACATCCTTATTTAAATCTCGATACGAACATTCAGACCGAAATGCTCTACGGAATCAGTCAATTGGTCTCTGATAGCATGGGTATTTATACACAACCGAATAAAGCAATAGTTGGTGCCAATGCATTTGCACACAGCTCAGGAATACATCAGGATGGCGTTATAAAAAAACGGGAAACCTATGAGATCATAAATCCACATGATGTTGGCGTTACCGAATCGGCTATCGTTTTGACCGCACGAAGCGGTAGAGCTGCTTTGGCATACAGAGCAAAAAATATTGGCTATGAACTTACCAAGTTGCAATTGGATGAAGTTTATTCCAACTTCTTAACTTTTGCCGATCAGAAAAAAGAAATTGAAGATTCGGATATACATCAAATCATTGAAACCAGTAAGGTCTATTCTGAAATTATATCTGCCTAATGAAAAAGACACTATTCGATAAAGTTTGGGATTCGCATGTGGTGAAAACCATTGAGAATGGCCCTCAGGTGTTGTATATAGACAAGCATTTGATTCACGAAGTGACCAGTCCGCAAGCTTTTAAAGAATTAGAAGTTCGCGGAATTCCTGTTTTTAGACCAGACCATATCGTTGCCACCGCCGATCACAACACACCAACTATTGATCAGCACTTACCGGTAAAAGATGAGTTATCAAGAAAGCAACTTGAGCAACTTTCTCAGAATTGTAAAAAACATAATATTACCCTTTATGAATTGGGTCATAAATACAATGGCATTGTTCATGTCATGGCGCCGGAACTGGGCATTACACAACCCGGAATGACTATTGTTTGTGGCGATAGTCACACTTCAACGCATGGCGCATTTGGCACCATTGCCTTTGGCATAGGTACCAGCCAGGTGGCCCAGGTTTTTGCCAGTCAGTGTTTGTTGCTTAGGAAACCAAAAAGCCTTAGGGTCAATGTCAATGGCCAACTTAAGAAGGGTGTGCTTCCAAAAGATGTTATCCTGTATATCATTTCACAGCTCGGAACCAATTCGGGAACGGGATATTTTTGTGAATATGCTGGTGATGTATTCGAAAATATGAGTATGGAAGGCCGTATGACGGTTTGTAATATGAGTATTGAAATGGGAGCCAGAGGCGGAATGATCGCCCCTGATGAAACTACCTTTGAATATATCAAAGGACGGCCGTTTGCTCCTAAAGATGCCGAATTTGAGACCAAGAAAGCGTATTGGAAATCACTGAGATCTGATCAGGATGCTCAATTTGATAAAGAATATCATTTTTCGGCAGAAGATATTGAGCCCATGTTGACCTATGGAACAAATCCGGGAATGGGCATTAAAATATCAGAAAATATCCCTGTAGAAAATAATGCTTCCTTTAAAAAAGCATTGGATTATATGAACTTCAATGCAGGGGATTCCTTAATTGACAAGCCCATCAATTATGTATTCATAGGCAGTTGCACCAATTCAAGAATTGAAGATTTCAGAGTGGCTGCTAATTACATCAAAGGAAAACAGAAAGCCGAAAATGTTACGGCATGGTTGGTGCCAGGAAGCAAGCAGGTTGAAGCCCAGATCATTGAAGAAGGGCTTAAAGACATTTTTGATGACGCAGGATTTGAGTTAAGACAACCCGGTTGTTCGGCTTGCTTAGCGATGAATGATGATAAAATTCCACAGAATGAATATTGTGTTTCTACCTCAAACAGAAATTTTGAAGGACGTCAGGGCCAAGGATCAAGAACCATTCTCGCTAGTCCGTTAATGGCAGCGGCAACCGCGGTGGAAGGCAAGATCATTGACATAACTAAACATCTCAATTAAATGGAAAAGTTCACGACACTAATTTCGCATGCGGTTCCATTGGATATTGAAAATATCGATACCGATCAGATCATCCCTGCCCGTTTTTTAAAAGCCACTGACCGAACCGGTTTTGGAGACAATGTATTTCGTGACTGGAGATTCACTAAGGAAGGCGATCTTAATACATCCTTTCCTCTGAATAATCCCGAATACTCAGGACATATTTTGGTGGCAGGTGATAATTTTGGATGCGGCTCCAGCCGTGAACATGCTGCCTGGGCACTGGCCGATTATGGATTTAAAGTCGTGGTGTCCAGTTTTTTCGCTGATATTTTTAAAGGGAATGCACTGAATAACGGAATATTACCAATTCAGGTTTCGGAGGGATTTTTAAGAACATTATTAGATCAGATACATCAGAATCCGAAACTAAGGTTAAAGGTTGATCTTGAACCACAGACCATTGGTATTGAAGGTTCAGATGAGATTGCAGAATTTGATATCGATCCATATAAAAAAACATGCCTGATTAACGGCTATGACGATATCGAATATTTATTGAGTTTAAAAGATGAGATTGAAGCCTTTGAAGTACAAAAAAACTATTTATGAAATTAACTATTGCTGTATTACCAGGTGATGGCATTGGTCCCGAGGTAACAAATCAAGCCATTAAGGCACTTAAGGCAATCGCCGCTGAGTTTGGTCATTCGTTTGTATTTAAACATGCCGATGTTGGTGCCGTCGCCATCGATAAAACCGGAAATCCTCTTCCGGAAGACACGCTGGATCTTTGTGAAAAAAGCGATGCGGTTTTATTCGGAAGTATTGGACATCCAAAATATGATAATGATCCTTCGGCCAAGATTAGGCCCGAACAAGGCCTGTTACGATTGCGAAAAAGCCTCGGATTATATGCTAACATCAGGCCTGTAAAGGCTTATAAAAAATTACTGGGAAGATCACCTTTAAAATCCCAGGTTATTTCAGGAACCGATATCAGTATTTACCGCGAATTAACAGGAGGAATTTATTTTGGAGAAAAACAGTTAAGTAAGGATGGAAATACAGCCTCCGATTTATGCGTGTATTCACGTCATGAAATTGAGCGCATAGCACATTTAGCTTTTAAAGCAGCACTAACACGTCGTAAAAAACTGACCATGGTTGATAAGGCCAATGTTCTGGAAAGTTCAAGATTATGGCGAAAGGTAGTCACGGAAATCGGAAAAGAATATCCAAAGGTCGAACTGGACTTTTTGTTTGTTGACAACGCAGCCATGCAATTGATCTTAAACCCAAAGCAATTTGATGTCATTTTAACCGAAAATATGTTTGGCGATATCATAAGTGATGAGGCGAGTGTTATTGGTGGGTCCATTGGCTTATTAGCTTCGGCCTCGATAGGAGACAAACACGCCTTGTTCGAGCCCATTCATGGATCCTTTCCACAGGCAACGAATAAGGGAATTGCAAACCCGATTGCTTCAATTTTATCGGCGGCAATGTTATTGGATCATTTTGAACTGACCAAGGAAGCAGCTCTAATACGCTCGGCCGTTGAGAAATCACTAACCTTAGGCATTACCACTCCGGATCTAAATGACAAATTCGATAATGTAACCACCTCTAAAGTTGGGGATTTTATCGAAGATTACATCAACAATCCCAACGATACAAATTTAAATTTCACAAATATACATTTAGGACAGTCCACGATTATTTAATTGGTATTTTGGTTAATAGTTAAATATGAGGACATAAAAAGGTGCAATGATTCATTGCACCTTTTCTAATATGTAATTTGAGATTAAAGTTGTTGTTCCTTAATTGAATTGATCTTGTTAAAGGAGGTCACCATACCCTGGATCAAAGAAGAACTCAGGCCCTTATGCTCCATTTCATTTAATCCTTCAATAGTACATCCTTTTGGTGTTGTTACCTTATCAATTTCCTGTTCGGGGTGGTTTCCTGTTGATATCAAAAGGTTTGCGGCACCTTCACAGGTATGCATGGCCAATTCCTGGGCTTCTTTGGCATCAAAGCCCAACTGAATTGCCGCTTGAGTCGTTGCTCTTATCAATCGCATCCAAAAAGCAATACCACTGGCACACACTACTGTAGCAGCCTGCATTTGGGATTCCGGGATAATCATAGTTGCCCCTAAAGTATCGAATATAGCACTGGCCTTGTCAATATTTTCTTTGGCTGAACCGTTGCAACAGATGCATGTCATCGATTTACCTACAGCGATTGCTGTATTCGGCATGGCCCGTATAACAGCATGGCTTTCACCTACAATGGCTTCAATCTTTGGAATTGTGAAGCCTGTAATGGTTGAAATAAGAATATGATCTGTCTGCAAATCGTGCTGAACCTCTTTTAAAACCGATTCAAAGTGATTGGGCTGTACTGCAAATATGATCACATCAGAATTTTTAATGGCCAATCGATTATCTGAAGTGATGACAATTTTAGATTCATTTTTGAATTCATCCAATGCATTTGTATGGCGCCTGGTTAAATATAATGACGTCAACATATCAGTTGGTAAAAGTCCTTTTGCCATGGAAATACCTAAATTTCCAGCACCTATTATTGCTATTTTCATTAGCTGTAAATTTTGTGGTAATTTATTTATAAATAATAGTCTGTACTAATGAAGTTGAAAGTTTTTTATCCTACCATTCAAACTAAAAACTGAAAAAGCTCAGGTTTGGAATTCAAATAGTCCCCATAAAAATCGTTGAGCTTTAATTTAGTAATTAAAGGCTCTAAATCTGAAGGTGATTTCAATTGAATGCCAACAACAGCAATATCCGTCAAGCGGTTGGCCTTTTTGGTGTATTGAAAATGCGTAATATCATCATTTGGCCCCAGCATATCTGCAACAAATTCTCTTAAAGCACCAGGGCGTTGAGGAAATTTGATCAAAAAATAATGCTTCAATTTCGCATGAAATAATGCCCGCTCTTTAATTTCGGGCGTTCGCAGTATATCATTGTTACTCCCACTTAGCACACAAACAACATTTTTATTTTTGATCTCATCGGCATAATAATCCAAAGCCGAAATACTCAATGCACCTGCTGGTTCAACTACGATTGCTTCTTTATTATAAAGATCCAATATGGTTTGACATATTTTACCTTCAGGAACGGTGATCATGGCATCTAAGTGGGCTTTACAAATATGAAATGTTTTTTCACCAACCTTTCTGACTGCAGCCCCATCAACAAACTTATCGATGGTTTTGAGCTCTACAACCCTGTTCTTTTCAAATGCGGTACACATTGAAGGTGCACCTTCCGGTTCAACACCGATGATCTTCGTTTCTGGCGATAATTTTTTAAATACAGACGATAATCCGGCTGCTAATCCTCCGCCGCCAACAGGGACAAACACATAATCTAATGTCCCATCGAATTGATTTATAATTTCAAGTCCGACAGTTGCCTGACCTTCAATTATTTTTTCATCATTGAAAGGATGGATAAAGGTCTTATTTAAGCGTTCACATTCAAGGATCGCAGCTTCGTAAGAATCATCAAATGTATCGCCTTCCAGGACGATATCGATATAATGCTCTCCAAACATTTTAACTTGATCGATCTTCTGTTTAGGAGTGGGTGCGGGCATGTAAATGGTGCCCTGAATTTTCAATAATTTACAAGATAAGGCAACACCTTGGGCGTGGTTGCCGGCACTAACACAAACAATGCCGTTTTCAATTTCTTCAGGACTTAAGGAGGACATCTTATTATATGACCCTCTGATCTTATACGATCGTACTTGCTGAAGATCTTCCCTTTTAAACAGAATATTGCTGTTAAAGAATGCCGAATAATGCCTATTCCGTATCAAAGGCGTTTTCGAGGCCACATTCTTTAATTTTTCGGCTGCATCTTCGATATCCTTGATACTAGGTTCGTATGTTACAAATGTTTGCATATGCTTTTACGAGTAGACCGCTGTTTCCTGGGTTTCAGTTTTTATAGCCTTCATAGCCGTCATTGCAGCTCGCAATGCCTTACCTGTCACCTCGATGGGATGGGATCGAATAGCCTCATTGACTTCAATAAGTTCTACATTATCAACAGCATTTGAGCTTGAAAAGTTTTTACCCATAACATTAGATGACACGGTTTTCATAAAGTCGGCCAGCAATGGTTTGGCCGCATGATCAAAAAGATAGCAGCCATATTCGGCCGTATCCGATATGATGCGATTCATTTCAAATAATTTCTTTCTTGCCACCGTATTTGCAATTAATGGCAACTCGTGCAAAGACTCATAATAAGCCGATTCCTCTACAATACCTGAGGCCACCATAGTTTCGAAGGCCAACTCAACGCCAGCTCTTATAAAAGCGACCATTAAAACACTATGATCGAAGTACTCCTGCTCTGGAATATGATCGGAGGTTGCTTCTGTTCTTTCGAAGACGGTTTCACCCAGATCGGCTCTCCATTTTAACAGGTTGGCATCATCGTTATCCCAATCTTCCATCATTGTTTCTGAAAAATATCCGGACATGATATCGTCCATGTGTTTTTCAAATAAAGGCTTCATGATCACCTTTAATTCTTCTGACAATTGATAGGCCCTAATTTTCGAAGGGTTGGATAGGCGATCCATCATATTGGTGATGCCTCCATGTTTCAAGGCTTCAGTTATTGTTTCTGAACCATATTGGATCAATTTGGCTGCATAGGCCGGATCAATACCATCTTCAACCATTTTATCAAAACATAAAATAGAAGCCGTCTGTAACACGCCACACAAAATGGTTTGCTCTCCCATCAGATCGCTTTTTACCTCAGCGATAAAGGACGATTCCAAAACACCAGCTTTATGTCCGCCAGTGGCCACAGCATAGGCTTTGGCCTGAGCCCAGCCTTTTCCTTCAGGGTCATTTTCGGGATGTACCGCGATTAAAGTTGGCACACCAAAACCCCTTAAATATTCTTCCCGAACTTCAGTACCGGGACATTTAGGCGCGACCATAATAACCGTAATATCTTCTCTAATTTGTTTGCCTTCCTCCACAATATTAAAGCCGTGTGAATAGGACAAGGTTGCCCCTTTTTTCATCAAAGGCATCACTGTATCCACCACATTAGAATGTTGCTTATCGGGCGTCAAGTTCAGAACGAGATCGGCATCTGGGATCAATTCCTGATAGGTCCCAACTTCAAAATGATGTGACCTCGCATTCTGATAAGATTGACGTTCGTCTTTAATTGCAGCTTCACGTAGTGCATAGGCTATATTTAAGCCTGAATCCCTCATATTCAAGCCTTGATTAAGGCCCTGGGCGCCACAACCAACGATAACAATTTTTTTATTTTTAAGAGCGTTTACACCATCTGAAAATTCAGAAGTATCCATAAATCTGCATTTCGACAATTGGTCCAGTTTCTGACCCAATGAGAGCGTATTAAAATAATTTGCCATTTTCCTTTATTTTATTAATTATGAAATGCATGCAGCATTTCGGTTATTTTCATTTCATCTTTTGTAACCGCAATTCTTCCGGAGCGGACAAACTGCATGATTCCGTATGCACTGAGTTCACGGTGTAAGCGCTCGACTTCCTCCCGCCGACCGGACTTTTCAAGAACAAAAAATTCCTTATTCACTGTCACAATTCGTGCGTTGCTTTCTTTTATAATATTTTGAATCTGTCGCTCCTCAAATAGCAGGTCAGATTTGATTTTAAACATGCAGGATTCCTGGTATATGGTTTCATCACAGGTATGATAATAGGCTTTGATAACCTCTACCTGCTTTTCAATTTGTCCTATGATCTTTTTGATCTGTTCTTCTGAAACGTATGCAAGGATGGTGAATCGGGAAACACCGTCAATTTCAGAAACCGAAGTATTCAGGCTTTCAATATTAATGTGCCTGCGTTGAAATATTGCAGAAATCCTGTTCAATAATCCAATATTATTTTCGGTATAGATCGAAATCGTATATAATACTTTAGCTTTCATATTATTCTAATCTTATATCGGAAACCGATGCTCCTGAAGGGATCATTGGAAACACATTATCTTCTTTTTCGACGCATACTTCAAGAAAATAGGCCTCTTCGCAGGCCATCATTTCAGCAACAGCAACAGCTAACTCCTCCCGTTTCGTGACGCGTTTTGCGTTGATATAGTAACCCTTAGCAATGCTCACAAAATCGGGATTCGTCATTTCGGTTGACGCATAGCGTTTGTCAAAAAATAGCTGCTGCCATTGTCTTACCATGCCTAAAAATTCGTTGTTTAAAACAACGATTTTTACAGGAACTTTGGTTTGAAAAATGGTACCTAATTCTTGGATGGTCATTTGGTAACCGCCGTCGCCAATGATGGCCACGACTTCACGATCCGGTGCTGCCATTTTTGCACCGATAGCGGCCGGCAATGCAAAGCCCATGGTTCCTAAACCACCCGAAGTTATATTGCTTTTTGTTTGATTGAATTCGGCATAGCGGCAAGCGATCATCTGATGCTGACCAACATCGGAAACAATTGCTGCACTACCTTTAGTTTGTATATTTATTTCTTTCATGACCTCTCCCATGGTCAGACCTTCCTTAACCGGTCTAAGATCATTTTGAATGACCTTTTCAAACTCGATCTTATATAATTCTTTAAATTTTTGATGCCAGCTCTTATGGGAGTTTTGATGCAGTAATTGCAAAAGATCGGATAAACTTTGTTTGGCATCACCCAAGACAGCGATATCGCACTTCACATTTTTATCCACCTCGGCTGGATCGATCTCAAAGTGTATGATCTTAGCTTGTTTTGCATAGGTGGCCAAATTCCCGGTAACCCGGTCATCAAAACGCATTCCAATGGCTATTAAAACATCACATTCATTGGTTAAGACATTAGGCGCATAATTACCATGCATACCTACCATCCCGATATTCAATGGATGAGATGTTGGCAATGCCGA
>JABDLA010000199.1 GCA_013001965.1 Flavobacteriaceae bacterium
TGTTGATCTTTGAAGTGTCAGGAATCTCATCTGAAGCCAATAAGGTTATGCCATTGGTTTTACAGTTTTCCCTAATACCTTTTATCAATTTTGAATAGTCTTCGCGCAATGGTTCTAAATTGAAATCGTTGTATTCGGTGTTTCCAATTTTCTGAATGGGTCTGATCTGCAAAATATCAAAACTTTGGCCATCAAAATGTTCAAAGAACGTATCGAGTTCATAAAAATTATCCTTATTGAAGGTGTAATTTATACGAACCTTGAAATTGTGATCGCGTTTTAATTTTTTAAAGATGTTAAAAACCTCATGGAATTTTTCATAACTCCCGTTCTTCATAAAAGCTTCATAAGATGCTTTATTGACACCATGAAGGGAGATGGTGAATTCATTCAGGCCTGCCTTAATGAGTGCAGTAATTTGTTCCTCGTCAAGCAAATTGGCATTGGTGGTTAATGAAATATAAGGCACTTTGTAGGCTTTTCCCAACTCCACAATACGCACTAAATTTTTGTACAAAGTAGGTTCGGTTCCACATCCTATTTGAAGTTTTATCGCCCGTTTAAAAATTACTTCGGCTATCCGTTCAAGCTCTTCATCCTTCAATTGGCCTTTAAGAGTCCTGACATAATCAGGATCGGTAAAATAACACATCTTACAACGAAAATTGCAGGCCATCACAGGATCCAGATTTACAGCCAGGTAACGCATATTCAATTTGTGCAAGATATAGAGGCCGAGAAATTTAAGCCGGTGATTTTTAATGACCCTGTTAAGGTGCAAGAGCTTGTATATATACATCAGGCTTTTTTGCTTAAATGCTCAAAAATATTCCTCAAATCCTTCTTGTACGGCAGATGTTCGGCTCGTCCTTTTTTAAAGATGTCATTACTGTTTCCCTGCCCCTTTCTTAATTTCTTCTGCTCTTCAAATGGTAAAGCATGGATTTGCTTGCAATTTGTCGAACAGCAATTGTTCATTTCTGCTCTACATGATTCACATTGAATAAATAACAAATGACAGGCATCATTAGCACAATTGGTGTGCATATCGCAAGGAGAACCACATTGATGGCACTGGGCAATGACCGCATCGCTAATACGTTCGGAACGTCTGTCGTCGAAAACAAAATTTTTGCCTATAAATTTATTTTCAAGGCCTTGTTCATTCACCTGTTTGGCATATTCTATAATACCGCCCTGAAGCTGATACACATTCTTAAAACCTTTATGTTTAAAATAGGCACTGGCCTTTTCACATCGGATACCACCAGTACAATACATCAATAAGTTACGATCATCTTTGTGCTCTTTAAGGTCTTCTTCAATAATTGGCAGGGAATCTCTGAAGGTATCCACATCGGGGGTAATCGCTTTTTGAAAATGGCCGATCTCACTTTCATAGTGATTTCTCATATCAACAACGATGGTGTTTTTATCCTCTAATAATTTATTAAACTCCTTCGCTTCCACATGAATGCCTTTATCGGTCACATCAAAAGTACCATCATTCAATCCATCGGATACGATCTTATGACGGACTTTAATTTTAAGCTTTAAAAAGGATTTGTTGTACTGTTCTCTGGCAATATTCAGACGAACATTCTTTAGAAAGGATATACCGTCTAAATGCGATTTAAAAGCATCAAAATTATCAGCCGGTAAAGAGAGTTGCGCATTAATGCCTTCCGAAGCTACATAAATTCGACCTAGCACATCTAAGGCGTTCCAGCTAAGAAATAATTGATCACGAAAATCTATTGGATTTAAAATATGCGCATATTTATAAAATGAGAGCGTTAAGCGATCTTTTCCTGCTTCATCGATCAATGCTTCTCTTTCCTTAGCGCTTAAAGTGTTGTACAGTTGCATGCTATACTTTTTTAAGGTTCAGAAATTATAAGTGCAAATGTACTATTAATTTTAAAAAGTGCCTCACAATAAAAAAGCACCTTTTATAGGTTAAAGGTGCTTTCTTTATTATTTAAAGTTTGTATAAAACTTCATTCTGGTTAAAAATTTGAACCGATTAGGGCGCTTTTCATAGCAAATAATTTCCCAGTTATATCCTATAGATGCAAAAAGTGTAAAAAGGTTGCGTTATAAAATTGTATGCTGCTAAAAGATGTCTTATTTTAGCAGTAAGTTGAATTGAAATATTGAAAAGATGAGTTCCGAGAAAGAAGCAAAGTTAAAAGCGTTAAAATTAACCTTAGATAAATTGGATAAGGCCTACGGAAAAGGCACTGTAATGAAAATGAGCGACGCCGCTATTGAAGATATAGATGCCATTTCTTCAGGCTCGCTAGGCTTGGATTTGGCCTTAGGCGTTGGTGGATATCCAAGAGGCCGGGTTATAGAAATTTATGGTCCTGAATCTTCAGGAAAAACAACCTTGGCAATGCACGCCATTGCCGAGGCTCAAAAAGCAGGCGGTATTGCGGCCTTTATTGACGCAGAACATGCCTTTGATCGCTTTTATGCCGAAAAATTAGGCATCGATATCGACAATCTGATCATATCACAACCCGATCATGGTGAGCAAGCCCTCGAGATTGCCGAAAATCTTGTGCGTTCCGGTGCAATAGACATCATCGTAATAGATTCGGTAGCTGCGCTTACACCAAAAAGTGAGATCGAAGGAGAAATGGGGGATTCAAAAATGGGTCTTCATGCCCGTTTAATGTCGCAGGCGCTTCGAAAGCTAACTGCTACGATCAGTAAGACCAATTGCACCATGATCTTTATCAACCAATTACGTGAAAAGATAGGTGTTATGTTCGGTAATCCGGAAACAACAACGGGTGGAAATGCGCTTAAGTTCTATGCTTCTGTACGTTTGGATATACGCCGTTCTACGCAAATAAAAGACTCCGATAATAATGTCCTTGGTAATAAAACCAGGGTAAAAGTGGTCAAAAACAAAGTCGCACCACCATTTAAACTAACCGAATTCGATATCATGTATGGCGAAGGCATCTCAAAAGTGGGTGAAATCCTTGATATTGCAGTCGATAATGAACTCATTAAGAAAAGTGGCTCCTGGTTCAGCTATAAGGATACTAAACTAGGGCAGGGCAGGGATGCTGTTAAAAACCTAATAAAGGACAATCCTGAGCTTATGGAAGAGCTTGAAGAACAGATCAAACAGATCATATCTGAAAACAACTAAAAACCCTTCAAATCCCGAGCATTTTCGGGATTTTGTAGTATTTCTACGCAACCTTTTAGTACATTAAGCATCTATATCATAACATAGATTGTTTCTAAAAACAAATTATTATGAGAAAAATAGTCCTTTTTGGCCTCATCATTGGTGCGATTTGGTCTTGTAGTAAAGATAGCGTTGCAGGTGAAGATTTTCATTTTGAAATTATACCTATAAGAACCGCTGATGTCCCTGATATTCTGATGCCGAACGATGTAAACAGGATAATGTACACTTATGATGTCCCAAGTACCTGTCATTCATTCAATGACCTCTATTATATAGAAAATGGGAATCAAAGGACCATTGCTGTCGTTAACCTGGTCACAAACAGTACCGGAATAGACCAGCCATGCCAAACCCTTGTAGATTTTGAGGAAGAAAGGGGGTTTGATTTCTTTGTAGCCCCAGGATTTACAAGTTATGTGTTTAATTTTTGGCAGGGTGAAGATGAAAACGGTGAAGATGTGTACCTGACCGTAGAAGTTCCTGTTGGAATACAGTAAAATGAACCAATTAAAACGCGATTATTGGGTTTAGAGCTACTCATAGAAAAATGCAAACGAAATGATACAAAAGCTCAGAGTGAATTATACAAATTATTTTCCCGGAAAATGTTTTCGCTTTGTCTTAAGTATTCACGAAATCGTGCCGAAGCAGAAGATAATCTGCAGGATGCATTTTTAATTATTTTTGAGAAGATCGGTCAGTTCAATAATACAGGAGCGTTTGAAGGATGGATAAAACGAATCGTGATAAACAACGCCTTGCAACGGTATAGAAGCAAAGGCGTGTTAAATATAGTAAACGAAGAACAAATAGAAGATGTAACAGTTGAAAGTGAAGACGATGACCTAAATATTGATTTTTTGCTCTCTTGTATTCAAGAGTTACCCGATAGATACCGAATGGTATTTAATCTGTATGCTTTAGATGGGTTTTCGCATAAGGAGATTGCAGAAATGCTCAATATTACAACTGGAACAACGAAATCGAACCTGGCCCGAGCCAGAATGATTTTAAAAGATAAAATTGAAACTTATAAATCGCAAGTAAACTTGCAGACATTATAATGAGTGATAAAAAACATATAGATAGACTTTTTCAAGAAAAGCTGAAAGACTTTGAAGCTATCCCAAGCCAGGATGTTTGGGAGAATATCAGTGCAAAACTTGAAGGGTCTAAGAAGGATCGAAAAGTGATTCCGTTATGGTGGAAAATCGCCGGAATTGCAGCTGGATTTATCTTGTTGCTGACGATAGGAAATCTGGTGTTAGGCACCGAGAATACTCCTGTCGATCAAAATACAACTGTAGATAGCGATCAAAATTCTGATCCTGATGCCATAGACAACACGAATTCACAGGATCAAAATGATCCTATAAAGTTCGATGATGCCTCTAATTCCGATGGACTTGTCGAAGATAATGTAGATCCTGCAAATGAGATCAATGATAATGAGCCGATCGGTCCGGAAGAGAAATCTTCTAAGCTTACAACTGATCAGAATGATAGATCTAAGAAGGCGGTGGTTACCAATAATAACAACCCAACATTAAATCAGAACAATAAATCAAATGCTGTTATCAATAACGACAAGCGTATTCAGGATGCTGTTACCAACAATCAAGCTGATGACAATCCTGATACTATTGAGAAGGAGGGTACTATCGAAAAGGAAAAAGCAGATGAATTGATCAAATCAAATACATCTGATGCAGAAACAGCTGTCACCATAAATAAAGCTGAAGAAGATAGGAGCACTAATGAAGGAAATATCAAAAGTGATGAAGCACTGAAAAATGAAATTGAAGAAGCGGGCAAGGAATCACTAACTGATGCCGTAGAAAATGCTAAAGAGGATGAGACCGAAGATAAAGAAGATGATCTTGATGAAAAAAAACAACGCTGGAGTGTATTGCCAAATGTAGCTCCGGTTTATTTTAATTCCTTCGGAAAAGGGTCTGCTATCGACGATCAATTTACTAATAATGCGATCTCAGGAGAGATCAATTTAAGTTATGGGTTGGCCGGAGCTTACCAGATCAGTGATAAACTGACAGTTCGTGCGGGTATCAATCAATTGAAATTAGGTTATAGCACCGATGATGTTATTGTCTATAATAATATTGAACCTACCGTTGAGGATAAGCCTCTTAAAAATGTGGCTCTTAATTCCAGTAGTCAGAATCTCTCATTTTTAAGCGCAACCGGGATTAATGCTGCTCCGGTTCCGGCTATAGTTGCCGATAATATTTCCTCATCCTTAGATCAGAAATTCGGGTTTATTGAAATCCCTATGGAACTGGAATATAAAATTTCTGACAAGAAACTGGACCTTAGTATTATTGGTGGATTTAGCACTCTGTTTTTAAATGAAAATGAGGTCTACTCTTCCCTTCAAGGCCAACGAATGCTTTTGGGAGAAGCAACAAATATTAAAAAAACAAGTTTTAGCGCCAATCTAGGCTTGGGTGTTAAATACGAAATGTCAGAACGATTTAATTTGAATCTGGAACCCGTTTTAAAATATCATCTGAATACATTTAGTGATACCTCAGGTGATTTTAACCCTTATTTTATTGGGGTTTACACAGGATTTAGTTTCAAATTTTAGATTTTTTAGTTGGTTAGATTGGTTATTGTTCTCCTTTCATACTTAGGAGATACAATGATGACAAAAAGCTGCTCTTTTGCCAAGAGCAGCTTTTTAATTATTTTGATCAACTTCCAGGGCTTGTAGAAGGACCGATCTCGCTTTTTCATTTAATTGCTGTGTGTTTTCAATGCTTAAACCAGCTGTTGAAAGCATGGAATGCATCTTTACGCGAAGCAAGCCTGGCCCTCCGCTAAAAAAGGTATAGGAAAACCGTTTTTTATTATCCAAAAACGTCAATGGTACAACCGGAATCTGATGATTGATCGCTAACCGAAAAGCACCATCCTTAAACGTATCGAGAACAACAAATTCCTCAGGCACTTTTCCCTCCGGAAAAATGCAAATGCTTAGTCCGGATTGTAATCGTCGCTGAGCCCGGATAAAAACACCTCGCCTGCTTTTGGCATCAGAACGGTCGACCAAAATACTGGTTCGTTTATAGAAATACCCGAATAATGGGATCCTGGCCAATTCCTTTTTCCCAACAAATACAAAAGGATTATGCTTAATGCATATGAGCATCAACATAATATCGATCATCGAGGTGTGGTTCGCAATGAACATATAACTTTTGCCCTTTTCGAGTTTTTGTGGGTTTTCAATTTTCCAACTGAAGCCCATTCCAATCAAAATGAATTTAGACCAAAAACGTGCGAGTTTGAAAAAGAATGGATACCACTTCTCTCTTGAGATCGCAGCTAGTAAAATAGGCAAGAGCACTATTATGGGAAGCGCCACGAGGACGTAGAACCAAATGCGATATAACAGCCAGAAGGGATATTTCAACACTTTCATGAGCATCAAAACTACTAAATTAATTGAGCTATTCTATCAAAAAAATTACCTTTGCTGGAATATTGACAACAAATATAAATGGCAAGAATACTAACCGGAGTACAAAGTACAGGAACACCTCATCTCGGGAATCTATTAGGAGCAATAATTCCTGCGATTCAAATGAGCAATGATATCAATAATGAATCCTTTTTATTTATTGCCGATCTGCACTCATTAACCCAAATTAAAGATGCCGAATTGCTTCGTCAAAACACCTATTCTACAGCCGCGACCTGGTTAGCGTGTGGATTAGACATTGATAAAACAGTCTTCTATCGTCAGAGTGATGTTCCACAAGTAACCGAGTTAGCCTGGTATTTAAGTTGTTTTTTTCCATATCAACGACTTACCCTGGCGCATAGTTTTAAAGATAAAGCCGACCGCCTTGAAGACGTCAATGCAGGGTTATTTTCTTATCCAATGCTTATGGCTGCCGATATATTATTATATGATGCTGAGATCATTCCTGTTGGCAAGGATCAGCTTCAACATATTGAAATGACCCGAAATGCCGCCACCAGATTCCATGCCCAAATGGGTGACACTTTCGTTATCCCTGAAGCCGATGTGCAAAAGGATACCATGCATGTTCCCGGTACCGATGGTGGAAAAATGAGCAAAAGCAAAGACAATATTATCAACATTTTCCTTCCGGATAAAAAATTGCGCAAGCAAATAATGGGAATAAAAACCGATAGTACACCTTTGGAAGATCCTAAAGATTGGAAAAACTGTAATCTCTTCGCCATTTATAAGCTGCTTGCCAATGAAGCTCAAATTGAAGAAATGAAAGGGAATTATGAAAAGGGTGGCTACGGTTATGGCCATGCCAAGCAAGCTTTATTCGAGCTTATTCTCGACAATTTTTCTCAAGAGCGTGAGCGTTATAATTACTATATGGAAAATCGTGATGAACTAGACAAAGCATTGGCTATTGGGGCAGATAAGGCCAAATTAGTTGCAGATGATGTGCTGGCCAGAGTCCGTAAAACCGTTGGTTATTAAATAGATTCGAACAGCTTTCCTGGTAAGGGTCTTACCAAATCTTTCAATTCAAGATTCAATAATAATGTTGCTATGCGATAAGTAGGCATATCTGTTTTGAGTGCAATGATGTCGAGTAAAGACTTGCCATTGTCTTTAAGAAAGTCGAGGACCAATTGCTCGTCCTTGTCAAGGTCGATAAATATCTTTTTTTGCTGCGATGCACTTTCCATCTTATTTTTCCAATTTAAAATATAGGGAATGTCTTCAGCTTGAGATAGAACATGAGCCCGATGCAATTTGATCAGGTTATTACAACCAATACTTTGGGCATCGGATGGCCTCCCGGGGACTGCAAAAACCTCCCGATTATAAGACAAGGCTATATCGGCAGTGACGAGACTTCCGCCTTTTTCGGCCGATTCTATAATGATGGTCGCCTCACTCAGTCCGGCGATAATCCGGTTGCGCTTTAAAAAATTGTTGCGATCAAAATTATCAGTACTCCAAAAATCGGTGAAAAACCCACCATAACGTTCAACACTTTTCACATATTTCTTATGAATCTTGGGATAAATCTGATCAAACCCATGAGCCAGGCAGCCTATTGTTTGCAGGTTATGTTTTAAAGCGGCTTTCTGAGCCGTTATATCTGTCCCATATGCAAATCCGGAAACGATAATAGGATTAAAAGGCGCCAGATGTTCAATGAGATTCTCACAAAAGTCGATACCATGAGAGCTTATACTTCTCGTTCCTACAATGCTAATAATTGGTTGCTGTTGGATATTAATTTGACCTTTCTGAAACAAAAGAATTGGGCCGTCAATACAGTGTTTTAATCGATCAGGATAAGAATCATCCATAAAATAATGCCATTGAATACCATTGTTTTTAATAAATCTCAATTCGTCCTCTGCGCGTTTCAGATTGCCAGTATTAAAAAGATCTTCGAGTATCGATTTTCCAAAACCATCAATTTTAAGAAGGCTCTCCTTTTTCTCCTTAAAGATTCCCTCAACCGATCCGCAATGATGAATCAATTTTTTGGCCGTGATATCTCCAATCTTTGATACTTTTTGAAGCGCCAGGGTTTGTAATAATTGAGATTCATTCATAACGGAGAATTATATTATAAATATAGACTATTTTCTCTATTTCAGACTAAAAGAAAACGAAAAACAGTATTCAACTTTTGCTGTTAATAACTCTTCGTTTTTTATTTCAATCGCGATCAAAAATTTTTAACTTTGTTTTTATGCAGTTTGACAGTTATATAAGCGATTTACTTTACCGTTATGAATGTGTTATCATACCTGATTTTGGTGCTTTTTTAACCAATTCGGTATCGGCTCAAATACAGGAATCAACACATACCTTTTATCCGCCGAAAAAAGAAGTCTCTTTTAATGAACAACTAAGAAGTAATGATGGTCTATTGGCTAATTATATTGCCAGCGTAGAGAAAATTCCATTTGAAGCTGCTTCAAAAAAAATTGCAAAGAAGACCAAGTCTTTAAAATCTTTTTTAGCGCAGGGGGAAACATTGACCTTTACAAATATTGGGGAAGTCTCTTTGAACGCTGAAGGGAACCTTACCTTTGAACCTTCAACACAACTCAATTATCTTACAAATTCATTTGGTTTAAGCCCATTTGTATCGCCAAACATCACTAGAGAAGTTTACAAAGAAGCGGTTGAAGAGATTGAAAAAGTGATCCCTATCGCTGTAACACCAGAAGGTCGTAAATCAAGATCATACCTGAAATATGCTGCTGTTGCCGTATTTGCTCTCACCTTAGGTGGATTGATCAGTTCTAATTATTATCTCGGTCAAATTGAGCAACAGAATCAAATGGCCGAAGAATCGGCTCAGGAGCAATTGGAAACCAAAATTCAAGAGGCTACTTTTATCATTGATAATCCGCTGCCAGCTGTTACACTGAACATTTCAAAGCAAACGGGAAAATATCATATTGTTGCTGGTGCCTTCCGAATTGAGGCGAATTCTGAAAAGAAATTATCAGAATTGAAAACATTGGGCTATAAAGCCCGAAAAATTGGCACTAATAAATATGGCTTGCATCAAGTGGTCTATTCAAGCTATGAAACCCGAGCCGAAGCACAACGCAATTTGTACAAAATTCGACGCGAACATAATTCTGATGCCTGGCTATTGATTCAGCAACTTAATTAAGAAATTTCTTCCGCTTTATTTAAAAGCAAGCTACCTTTGCCTTCGATAAACGAATGGCTATGAAAGCAAAATGTCCTGAAGATTCAAAAACTATTATGACCGACTTGGTATTACCAAGTGAAACCAACCCGCTTAACAACTTATTTGGAGGCGAGCTACTTGCCCGTATGGATCGTGCTGCCAGTATCGCTGCAAGGCGTCATTCCAGACGTATCGTGGTAACGGCATCGGTTAATCATGTCGCCTTTAACCGTTCGGTTCCCTTAGGAAGTGTGGTAACCGTTGAGGCTAAAGTTTCTCGTGCTTTCCGCTCATCTATGGAAATTTATCTGGATGTATGGATAGACGACCGTGAGTCGGGTGAACGATCAAGAGCAAATGAGGCCATTTATACTTTCGTTGCGGTAGATGATTCGGGCCGTCCGGTTAGAATCCCTGAACTTATTCCGGAAACTGAAGAAGAAAAAATTCGCTTTGACGGCGCCCTTCGAAGAAAGCAATTGAGTCTGGTACTCGCTGGTAAAATGAAACCCGCTGATGCCACTGAACTCAAGGCGCTTTTCGACGAAAAGTAAAGCCCTCGTTTAAACCTTTTCAATAAAGTCAGGTCTTATAGTAAAAACCAAATAACTATGAGACATTTACTTACAATTATCGGATTCGCATTTGCCCTTTCATTAAGCTCATGTGCAACACATGTAGCAGTTAGACCTGCTCCTCATGTAAAGGTGGTTAAGGTAGCACCTAAACATCATAAAATTGTTGTTGTTAAAGGGAAGCGCTATTATTACTGGAATGGCAGACATCACAAAAAGACCGCAAAAGGTTTTGTTGTGGTAAAAGTGAAATAAAATTTACATTTTATATACCCAATGTGCAGGGTTTTGAGTTTCAAGCCCCTTAAACACTAAAAAGCTGAGAATGGTTTCTCCGGAAGACCTGCTGGTGAGAACTTCGCCAATTTCCTGTTTCGTTGAAACCTTATCTCCCTTTTTTACATAGATCTTTGAAAGATTTTTATAAACTGTGAAGTAATTTCCATGTTTGATCATTATGGTAAGGTTACCATTTTTAGGAGCGATAACCGAATTTACAGTCCCTTCATACACCGCTCTTACCTTTTCTCCTTTATTGGTCGCGATACGAACACCGTTGCTTTTTATAGTAACGCTTCGATCAATAGGTGAAGGGTGATTCCCATAGCCCATTTTTACGATGCCTTCCTCAACCGGCCAGGGTAATTTGCCTTTACTGGCATTAAAACTGTTGGCTAAAGCCCTGTCCTCCGGCGTTAATGCAAAGGTGTTTGCAGTGGAAGATTTTCCAGCTTTGGTATTCGACTTTGCCATAGCCTCTCTAATGATATTTTTGATCTCCTTGTCTAATTTATCGGCTTCGCGTTGTTTCGTTCTAACCTGGGCCGTATAGGCGTTGAGGTCTTTCCTAATGGCCTTGACAAGAGATTCCTGTTCTTGCATCTCTTTCGTAAGTGAATTTTTTGCTTTTCGATTTTCATCGATCAGCTTCTTTTTATTTTCCTTTTGTTTGAGAAGATCGGTATTGAGTTCTTGTAATTTAAGTGTTTGACGCTTGATCTCCTCGCCTTGTTTCTTCTGATAATCAGTATATTGTTTGATATATTTCAGTCGTTTATACGCCTGCTGAAAATTATTTGATGACAGCAGGAACATCACCTTACTCTCTTCCGACCTGCTTTTATAAGATCTTACGATCATAGCGGCATATTCCTCCTTAAGTAATTTGAGTTTGTCGCGGTAGTTGGAAATCGTCTTTTGATTTTGATTGATCTCCCGCGTCAATAAGTTGGCCTGCTGATTGGTAATATTGATCAGGTTTTGCCGAACCCTGATCTTGTAATTGATATCCTCTACAATGGTTATCGCTGACTTTTGCTCCTGTTTTCCCTGAATGAGCAGCTTATTAATTTGCTGAATCTCCTGAAGAATTTCTTGACGGCGTTGCTCCAATTCAGCCTGTCTATTGCTTTGGGCCTGAATAATAGAAATGCAAAACACCAGCAGGAGGGCAAGATGATATTTTAGCCTGGAGCTATATGTCATTTAATTTCAATTTCTTCAAATCCTGAAGGGATTCTAAATGGAAATCTTAATTCGTTGTTTAAAGATACCGACTTGAACTCCATATTGACTATGGTTTCATCATCGTCCTCAAGAGCAATTACCTTGATATTTTCTGGTACAATTTGCCTTTGTACCTCCTGGTAATTCTTATAATCAATTTGAAGCATTCGTCTTTCTAGCGGTTGTGCCAGTTGCTGTGAATCCATTTTAAAATGAGAGGGATTCAGCAGAAAGAAAATTTCATACAAGGCGTTTTGATCTTCCGGAAAGAGCACATAAGATTCTTCATGAATTTCGGCATTATACATGTTATTATTAAGGTCAAAAATAGCCTCGCCAAGCAAAATTCGCTGCACATTGTCGAAATTAAGATCGGTGCCTAAAAAATCACTTATCAATCTGAAATCACCATCGAAATAAGTGTTGTCTAATTTATTATAGAAGCTCACCTTTTCGGGAGTGATCTTTGCGCGAACGATCCCAAGCGTGGCGCTCATCCAAATGATCTTATCCTTTTCCATTCTTAAATTAATGGTATAAGACTCCGATCGATTGCCTTGATAGTACTCCACTTTCACCTTCGATTGCATCGTCCTGAACTTAACATCTTGTTTTTGATGCTTCTTGATAAGTTCTTTGGAAGATAATTTGCTGTCTAAATCGCCTGTAGATGAAATGCGCTTAGCCGATTTACATCCAACAAAGAGTAAACAACTGAATAAGACTGCTATTTTAATTGATCTAATCATTATTATTCATAAGGTCTTCTGCCTTTTTAGAAAACGCTTTAGATTTGCTAATATTATTATCCAATTTATATGCCACACTTAATTGCTTATAAAAATCGACTTGCATAATGATATCATCAATAACATAATCTACCCCTGTTTCGAGAGCCTCAATAGCGTCTTTCGGTTGATTTAAATTGTTATTTGCTACGCCATTCACCAAATAAAGTATGGGTTGTGAGGGATAACTATCCAGGGCTTTGGCACTTAACGCAGCTGCTTCGGTAAATTTGTCCAGATCGATTTGAAGCAGAAGGACATTCTTAAGTATGTTAAAACTATTCGGTTCTTTATCAAAGGCCTTTTGATAAAATTCCAATGCCTTCAATTTATCATTCTTTTGAAGATAATAGGTGGCTAATTCTGCATCAGACTTGCCCGTATCATCATTTACAACTTCGGTTGTAACCTCTAAAAGATCAGATTCATATTGCGGATTGCTTTTTACAAAACTCACAAAGTCATTGAGCACTTTCGCTTTGGCTTCGGGTTTGATCGTTCCACTTTTTAGCACGATTTTCATCGAATTAATAGCTTCTTCTGCTTGATTATCAGTTAAAAAGAACTTATAAAGTGCCAAGTGAACCAATTGTGAATCCGGCTTTTCTTCTAAAAGCAAGAGTGCGGTGTCAAAGGCCTTATCCTTGTCGCCCTGTTCGCTGTATCTATAAATTAAGTTGAGGTAATTAAGTTCATTATCGGGATTGATCTCTATTCTTTGTATGAGGTTTTCTATCCTGTCGTCATCGGCGCCGGTTGCATTATAAATATCATTTCTAAGATAATCCCGTGATTCTGAAACGCCAAACTGGCTGTCCAATTCATCCAAAATTTTAAGCGCAGCCTTGAATCGTTTGTTCCGAAAATAAAGATTCGCCAGATCTTCTTTATAATCTGGATGATATTTTACGAGTTGTTTGACTGTCTTTAACGCTTTGTCGAAATCATTCAATTCAACATAAACCCCGTATAATTCATCGAGATACCATTCGTTGTCCTGATCCATTGAAATGGCTTTCTTCAAGACATTTTCAGCAGCACCGAAATTTTTTAATTTCACATAGTTCTTGCCTAATTCATAATACACCACCGATTGGGTGTCGTCCAATCTTAAACATTTGAGAAGTGCCTGAACAGAGCGGTCATAATTTTCAATGCCTTTTTGCTTTAGAGCTTCAAAAAAATATTCCTGGTATTTATCCTCAATATTGCCCAGGTCATCATCCGGTGTTTTGTTGAAGTCAACTTGCGATAGAAGAATGCCGGGAATGAAGATCATTCCTATTAATATGAGCCTTATTTTTATCTTAGTATTCATGAATATTAACTGCTCTAAATTAGCGATTTTCACAGTTTCCAGGTCTTTATTATACTATTTTTAACGTCTTATTTAACTCCCGTACTTCCGAAACCGCCGGCACCTCTTGAGGTTTCGGCCAGTTGTTCAACTTCCAGCCAATCGGCACGTTCATGTTTGGCTATCACCAGTTGGGCAATTCGTTCGCCATTTTCGACCATAAAGTCGGTTTGAGATAAATTCACAAGAATTACGCCAATCTCTCCTCTATAATCGGCATCTATCGTTCCCGGGGCATTCAATACTGATATTCCTTTTTTAGCAGCCAATCCGCTTCTTGGGCGTACCTGAGCTTCATAGCCTTTTGGTAATTCAATATATAATCCTGTCCCCACTATTGCGCGCTCCAATGGTTTGAGTTGGATAGGCGTTTTGATATGAGCTCTCAGGTCCATGCCGGCAGACATCATTGTTTCATAAGTCGGCAAGGGATGTTCTGATTCATTAATTATCTTAATCGTCATTTTTAACTTTTAATAAGTGATTTAATATTTTTTCCTTCAGCAAGGGTAATAATGATCAAATAACCGGCCACAAAACCACTGCTTATATAGTAATTCCCCTTGAATCTCATAAACAAAACGGCAGATAATAAAACCGCAAGTCCCAAATAACCAATAACTGGTTTTAATTTATAGGGTACGGCATAATATTTTTGGCCTAAAACATACGAAATGATCATCATAATACCATAAGCTGCCAGAGTTGCCCATGCTGATGCCATAAATCCGATTTTTGGAATCATAACATAATTAAAGGCTATGGTAATGATCGCTCCAACAACAGAAATATACATTCCATATCGTGTCTTATCAGTCAATTTATACCATATGGCGAGATTAAAATAGATGCCTAAGCAAAGATTAGCCAGGAGAACGATTGGAACAATCTCCATCGCTATCCAATACGATTCGTTCTTCACCAGCAGTTCTTTAAAGAAGTCTAAATATCCTATAATAATGAGTAGTAAAAGGCTACCAAAAATGACGAAATACTTTAAAATCTCTGCATAGATTTCTTTGGCGTTCTTTTCTTTAGCATAATTAAAAAAGAAAGGCTCAGCACCTAATCGAAATGCCTGAATAAAAATGGTCATAAAAACGGCTATTTTATAACAACCACTATAAGCCCCATTAATCTCTTTTCCTAACATATCGGGCAATAGCCATTTATCAAAATTTTCATTGATAACATAAGCCAATCCTGCTACCATAATAGGCCATCCATAATTTAGCAAACGTAGAAATATGGATTTGTCAAAGGTCCATTTGACCTTAAAGAAGTAAGGTGATAAAAGCAATAATGTCACCACGCTCGCGGCCAGGTTCGCTATAAAGATATATCTAACCAAGTCACTACTTTCATAGGTAGGAAAGTCGATATTGAATTTCGGTATTGCCCAAAGAAAAAAGAAATTGAGCAGCACATAAATCCCAATGTTACTGAGTTTAACGAACGTAAATCGTATTGGTCGGCCTGTCGCACGTAAATAGGCAAATGGAGCAACGACCAAAGTATCCAGAACCAATACTCCAATTAATAAATTGAAATAGATTGGTTTTAAGTTCACCAAAGTTGCTAATTGTTCATTGAAAAGAATGACTATGGTGAAAAACACAACTGTAGTTGATATCAGGCTTATGAATACTGTTGAATATACCTTCCCCTGTTCTTTGCTTTTGCTGAAAAACCTGAAAAAAGCTGTTTCCATACCATAGGTAAGCAGCACATTAAAAAATGCAGCATATACATAAAATACGGTATTGTCGGAATAACTGCTGGTCTCTAAAGTCCCAGTGTGCAAAGGCACCAATATAAAATTCATAAGCTTAGGCAATACCGTCGCCAATCCATAAATAATAGTGTCTTTGAAGAACTTTTTTAATGCGCTCAAAAGGAGTTTTATTTCCGCTAAAAATACGTTTTTAGCTAACGTTAACCAAAGTTAATTATTGCTTATTAGGTGGAGCCGCGGGGTAAGCCAGAATTGGTTTTTGAACGATATTCTTCACCTTAAAGTATTTGGTTTTTTGTCCTTCCAAATAACTGATAACACATTCGTCATCCTTAAGATCGAAAGGGAAGTTTTTAGGAATTTCGGGCATTTCATTTCCAAATTCTTTCTTAGGATCCTTGTGCATCACCATATCTTTGGGCTGATTGAAATCCGTTTTAAATCTACCTACAAGAAGAAGACTGTCTGGAATAATTTCAAGTTTAGCCACTTTCCCTCTAAAATAAACACTATCTAACTGAGAGAATTCTTCTTTCATCGGGATAAATATATTAATACCTGATCCGCCACCTTCAATGCCGGCAACCCAGCTTTGACAATACACCTGTTCTAAAGCAACCGGAGATTTATCCTGAATTTTTTTTGAACTCGCACATTGAGAGAAGCTTGCCATAACGATCAGCATTAAGGTTGAAAATAAGATGTTTTTTAAGGTTTTCATAACTACATTTTTGAACCATACAAAGATACTAAATCAATTATTGTTCCATAAAAAAAAGCCCTGCATACTGCAGAGCTTTCTATCATATATTCAAGGAGTTTAATTGTTCAAAGCCTCTGCTCCGCCAACAATCTCTAAAATCTCATTTGTGATCGCCGCCTGGCGTGCTTTGTTATAGGCCAGAGTCAACTGATCTCTGAGCTCTGTGGCATTATCAGTGGCCTTATGCATTGCCGTCATACGTGCACCGTGTTCACTGGCAAAAGAATCTCTAATGGCCTTGAAAAGTTGTGTTTTCAATGATTTAGGGATCAATTGCTCAACGATCTCAATTTTTGAAGGCTCAAAAATATAATCGAGATTGACATTAGATTCTGTTTTAACTGCAGTAATGGGTAAGAATTGTTCGGTCATTACAATTTGAGTTGCCGCATTCTTAAACTTGTTATAAACAAGATCGATCCGGTCAACCTCAGCTTCAACAAATTTTGTCATAAGCATTTCGGCAATTTCGGACACATTTTCAAATGTAAGATCATCAAACACCTCATTGTTATTCACTGCAACCGTATTTGATTTTGATAAAATATCGTTCCCTTTCTTCCCAACGGTGACCAATAAAACCTCTTTTCCATTATAATCTTCTTCAACTAATCTATTGGTTTCTTTAATGACATTCGAATTGAAGGCCCCGCATAATCCTCGGTTGGACGTTATGGCAACGATCATGACTTTCTTTACTTCACGCTGACTTGAATATTGATTTCCAACATCAGAATCCAGGGTTGCACTTAAACTTTGAAGTAATTCGGTCAATTTATTGGCATAAGGACGCATTGCGGTAATGGCATCTTGTGCCTTTTTCAATTTTGCAGCCGAAACCATTTTCATGGCGCTAGTGATCTGCATCGTTGATTTTACCGAGCTTATCCTACTACGTATTTCCTTTAAGTTAGCCATTCTTTAAATTCGAATTTAGACGTATTTTTCTGAAAGATCTTTACATACCTTTGAAAGGGTATCTGTCACTTCATCGGTTAATTTACCCGCCTTTAAGGTTTCAAGAACATCTCTGTGCTTGGCATTTAAAAATTCGATGTAATCTCTTTCAAACTCTTTTACTTTTTCTACAGGGACATCTCTCAACAGGTTCTTAGAACCTGCAAAGATGATCGCAATTTGATCTTCTACAGTAAAGGGATCGTTTTGTGCCTGTTTAAGGATCTCCACATTGCGTTTTCCTTTTTCAATAACGTTCAAGGTTGCGGCATCAAGATCAGATCCAAATTTGGCGAAGGCTTCCAGCTCGCGATATTGTGCCTGGTCCAGTTTCAATGTTCCCGCCACTTTCTTCATCGATTTGATCTGAGCATTACCTCCTACACGTGATACTGAAATTCCCACGTTAATCGCAGGACGTACCCCTGAGTTGAAAAGATCACTCTCAAGGAAAATTTGCCCATCGGTAATCGAGATCACGTTTGTTGGGATGTATGCAGAAACATCTCCTGCTTGTGTTTCAATAATTGGCAATGCCGTCAGCGATCCGCCTCCTTTTACAATCGGTTTGATCGATTCGGGAAGGTCGTTCATGGTTTGAGCAATACTATCATCAGCAATAACCTTTGCCGAACGCTCCAATAATCTTGAATGCAGATAGAAAACATCTCCAGGATAGGCCTCACGTCCCGGTGGACGACGTAAAAGAAGTGATACTTCTCGATAAGCAACTGCCTGTTTTGACAGGTCATCATATATGATCAGTGCAGGACGACCGGTATCTCTAAAGTATTCTCCAATGGCTGCTCCTGCGAATGGCGCGTATACCTGCATTGGTGCAGGATCGGAAGCATTTGCGGCTACGATGACCGTATATGCAGAAGCGCCTCTTTCTTCAAGGACCTTAGCAATTCCAGCTACTGTTGAAGCTTTCTGACCAACGGCTACGTAAATACAGAATACAGGTTCACCTGCATCATAAAATTCTTTCTGATTTAAGATGGTATCGATACAAACTGTTGTTTTCCCCGTTTGACGGTCACCAATTACAAGTTCACGCTGACCTCTACCAACTGGGATCATGGCATCAATCGACTTGATTCCAGTTTGGAGTGGTTCATCAACCGGTTGGCGGAAAATAACGCCCGGTGCTTTACGCTCTAATGGCATTTCATAAAGGTCTCCCCCTATAGGGCCTTTACCGTCAATTGGATTACCCAAAGTATCCACAACACGACCAACCATTTGGTCACCTACGTTAATAGAGGCGATACGTTCGGTGCGTTTAACAGTTGCTCCTTCTTTAATTTCCTTTGAAGGTCCTAATAATACAACCCCAACATTATCTTCTTCGAGGTTTAGAACTATCCCTTCTAATCCATTTTCAAATTCTACCAATTCACCATATTGCACGTTCGATAATCCGTAAACACGAGCAATACCATCACCCACAGTTAATACTGATCCAACCTCATCTAATGATGCACTGGCTTCGAATCCAGATAATTGTTGTTTTAAGATTGCTGATACTTCAGCCGGTTTTACTTCTGCCATCTCTTTTTATTTAGATTTTAGATACTTATATATCTTAGTTTAATGTAAATTCTCTTTTTAATTTATTCAACTGATTGGAGATGCTCGCATTATATTGCTTATCTCCTATTCGTAAGATGAAACCACCTAAAATGCTTTCATCCACTATATTTTCAAGCTCAACAGCCTTATTGGTCAACTCTTTTACTTTTGCCAGAACCTTTAACTCAAGTTCGGAGGTCATAGGAACTGCTGTTGTTACAGTTGCTTTTTCCTTGCCAACAGATTGATCATGTAAATCATTGTAATTGGCTGCGACATCACCTAAAATTGCTATTCTTTTATTTGAAATAAGAACATCGAAAAGTCCAGAGCTCAGTTCATTGATTTCCGGAAATATCTCTGTCAATACTGCTTTTTTTAGCTCAGTTTTTACTACAGCACTCCTTAACATTGTTAGCAGATCATTATTCTCGGAAATGGTTTTCGCAATAAGTTTCATATCCTCATTGATGATTACCGCCGAGTTTTTCTCATTGGCTAATCTTAAAATTGCTTTCGCATAACGTATTGCTGCTCTTGTACCTGCCATTCTGAATTAATTTAATGCTGCATCGCCCAACATTGACTCCACCAATTGTATTTGTTTGTCTTTGTTAGATAATTCATCACGCACTACTTTTTCAGCTATGTCTACAGCTAAGCCGGCGACGTGGTTCTTCAATTCGGCCATGGCCGCTTTCTTTTCACTTTCTATGGCGGTTTGAGCCTGTTCTATCATTTTGCTTGCCTGGGACTGTGCTTCATCTTTAGCATCGGCAATCATCTTGCTTTTCAGTTCTCTGGCTTCTTTAAGCATTGCTTCTCTTTCGGCGCGTGCCTCTTTCAGAATACGCTCATTATCGGCTTGAAGGTTTTGCATCTCCAAACGCGCTTTTTCAGCTTCATCTAAGGCATCTTTAATTGAACTTTCCCTGTCATTTACAGATTTTAAAATAGGTTTCCAGGCGTACTTTGACAATACAAAAAATAATACCCCGAAGGCTATTGT
>JABDLA010000042.1 GCA_013001965.1 Flavobacteriaceae bacterium
AACAAAAAAAGCCAGAACTTTCGTTCTGACTTTTTATCTGTACTCAAGGTGGGAATCGAACCCACACTTCCGAAGAAACTGGATTTTGAATCCAGCGCGTCTACCAATTCCGCCACTTGAGCAAAAAAGTGATGGCAAAATTATAAAATTATTCGCGACTATCTATTAAAAATACTGGCTTTTATGCTTTTTCTCTTGAAATAAATTTCTAAATTTGCAGCTCGTTAGAAATAGCGTAAAAAATAAGTACTAAACACCCATTTTAGAAATGCCTTACGGAAGCACCGAAGCGAAAATTTTTAGCTGTTCACAAAGCGAGGCTCTTGCCGAGAAAATAGCGAAAGCATATGGCACCGATTTGGGTAAGGTGATCACCTCGAAATATAGTGATGGTGAATTTCAAACCTCTTACGAGGAATCGATAAGAGGGACACGTATTTTCATTATTGGATCTACTAATCCGGGTCCTGAGAACCTAATGGAAATGTTGCTTATGATCGATGCGGCCAAGCGTGCATCAGCAAGGCATATTACGGCTGTCATTCCCTATTTTGGATGGGCGCGACAGGACAGAAAAGATAAACCGAGAGTTCCTATTGCCGCGAAGCTCGTGGCAAAGATGCTGGAAACAGCCGGAGCAACTCGAATAATAACCATGGACCTGCATGCAGATCAGATCCAGGGGTTCTTTGAAAAACCGGTTGATCATTTATTTGCATCAACCATATTTTTACCATACGTCAAGAATTTAAATCTTGATAACCTAACCATCGCCTCGCCGGATATGGGAGGATCAAAACGCGCCTATGCCTATTCAAAAGCACTGGAATGCGATGTGGTAATTTGCTATAAGCAACGAAAAAAGGCAAACATTATATCTCATATGGAGGTAATTGGAGATGTAGAAGGAAAAAATGTTGTGTTGGTCGATGATATGGTAGATACTGCCGGAACACTGACTAAAGCTGCCGATTTGATGATGGAAAGAGGCGCCTTAAGTGTGAGAGCGATTTGTACGCATCCCGTGTTATCTGGGAATGCCTATGAACGTATTTCAAATTCGAAATTGGAGGAACTGATCATCACAGATTCAATTCCGTCTGTTGAGAAAAGCGAAAAAATAAAAGTTTTAAGCTGTGCTGAACTTTTTGCAGATGTCATGTATAACGTACATCATAACAAATCGATCAGCTCGAAATTTATAATGTAAATAACAATTTGAATCAATAAATATTTAAAATGAAATCAATTACAATCAATGGATCTAAAAGAGAAAGCGTAGGCAAGCGGGCAACCAAAGCCTTACGTAATGCTGGAGAGGTTCCTTGCGTATTATACGGAGGAGATAACCCAGTTCATTTCTCAGCACCTGAATTGGCATTCTCTAAACTCGTATACACACCAAATGCGCATACAGTTGTGATTGCTTTGGAAGGCGGCGAAACCGTTAACGCAGTTCTTCAGGATATTCAATTTCACCCTGTTACTGACAAAATTTTACACATCGATTTCTATACCTTATTCGAAGGTAAAGAGATCGCAATGGATATTCCGGTATTGCTTCATGGAATTCCTAAAGGTGTTCTCAACGGCGGGGTTTTACGTAGAAACAGACGTAAACTTAGAGTGAAAGCACTTCCTAAAAATCTTCCTGATTTTATAGAAGCTAAAATCAATAAGATGAAAATTGGAGATAAACTCTATATCAGTGATTTATTAAATGATGACTATAATTTCATCGATGGTGAAAACACTGTTGTATGTCAGGTTAAGACTGCACGTGCCGCAATTGTTGAACTTGTTCTTGAAGATGACGAATTAGAAGAAGGAGCAGAAGGCGTAGAAGGCGTAGAAGGAGCAGAAGGCGTAGAAGGAGCAGCACCAGCAGAAGGTGGAGCACCGGCAGAAGGTGGAGCACCGGCAGAAGGCGGAGCAGCACCAAAACCTGCAGAAGGCGGACAAGAATAACAGCTCTGCTGTTTAATAATAGAAAGCATTCTGTTAATTCAGGATGCTTTTTTTATTTTTACAGAAATCACAGCCAATGCTTGAGTTTCTGTATAAACTGTTTGGAATAAAAAAAGAGACCCCAGAAGACATTATGAAAAAATATCTTATCGTAGGCTTGGGTAATATGGGTTCTGAATATGAAAATACCAGGCATAATGTTGGATTTCAAATTCTTGACCACCTAGCCAAAAATGAGGACCTTACTTTTGAAACCAAACGCCTTGGCGATATTGCTACCTATAAACTCAAAGGAAGAACACTGATCTTGCTAAAGCCAAGTACGTTTATGAACCTTAGCGGGAAGGCTGTAGTCTATTGGATGAACAAGGAGAAAATAAAGCTTGAAAATCTTTTGATCATTACCGATGACCTTAATCTGCCCTTTGGAGAATTACGCCTTAAAACAAAAGGCAGCGATGGTGGCCATAATGGATTAAAAGACATTCAGGAGAAACTCAGGACAACAACCTATATACGTTTCAGATTCGGAATAAGTGATGCCTTTCATAAGGGGCAACAGGTCAATTATGTATTGAGTAAGTGGACCGAGGAAGAAGGTGAAAAGCTGACCGAACGTTATGATAAAAGTTGTGAATTGCTTAAATCATTTGTCTTGTCAGGCGTTAGCATTACGATGAATACATTTAACGGAAAATAAATTGGGTGGAAATTAAACAAGCATTAGACTCGCATTTTGATAAAGATTCGGTAGTTACTATTGGAACTTTTGACGGCGTGCATATTGGACACCAGAAAATCATCAAGCGCCTTGTTAAAATTGCTAAAAAGAATAAAATGCAGGCCATTGTCCTGACCTTCTTTCCACACCCAAGAATGGTACTCCAACAAGATTCGAGTATAAAACTGATTAATACGATCGACGAAAAATCGATGTTGCTCAGCAAATTCGGTATAGATCATTTGGTTATCAAAGAATTCACCACTGAATTTTCACGCTTATCCGCTCTTGAATTTGTCAGGGACATTTTGGTCAATCGTTTGAAAACAAAATATATCATCATAGGGTATGATCATCACTTCGGAAGAAACCGGGCGGCCAATATCGATGACCTCAGGGAATTTGGTGATGCCTATGATTTCAAGGTTATTGAGATCTCTGCACAAGAGATCAATGACGTTGCGGTGAGTTCCACAAAGATCAGGAAAGCCATTCTTGAAGGCGATATTAAATCGGCCAATGCCTATTTAGGCTACAATTTTATGTTAACCGGTACTGTAGTTACTGGCAAGGGCCGGGGCAAAACACTGGATTTTCCAACCGCAAATTTAGTGCTCGATGAAGACTATAAACTGCGCCCAAAAAATGGCGTGTATGTTATAAGCTCTATAATAAATGATGCGCAGGTTTTTGGCATGATGAATATTGGAACCAATCCAACCTTTAATTCGAGCGAAGAGCAATTTATTGAGATCAATTTTTTTGATTTTGAAAAGGACATTTATGATCATAAACTTCAAATTGAGATCCTTGACCGTCTGCGCGATGAACAGAAATTCGATTCGGCTGAGGCATTAAAAGCGCAATTAAAGATCGATAAAGAAATGGCCTTAATGCATATTTCAAAATATCATGCTTGATCGCTTTTTATTCAGATATATTGACAACAGTGCCTTAATTGTATTTCGTATTTTTTTTGGAGGGCTTATTTTTCTGGAAGCTATTGGAGCAATTTTAACGGGTTGGGTTACAGATACCCTTGTAGATCCGCAATTTACTTTCTCATTTATTGGCTTCGAATGGTTGCAACCCCTTCCGGGAAATGGCATGTATTTTTATTTTGCCATCATGGGGATTTTTGGTTTTATGGTTATGATAGGCTATAAGTATCGCTTGAGTATTATCGCATTTTCCCTCCTATGGACCGCTACCTATTTGATGCAAAAGACCTCCTATAATAATCACTACTATTTACTGGTGCTTTTGTGCGGCTTTATGTGTGTGGTTCCTGCGCATCGCTATTGGTCTGTTGATGCCAAACTAAATCCCGGACTGCGACGCATTAACATGCCAAATTGGTGTCGTTGGATCTTCATTCTTCAAATGTTTATCGTTTATACTTATGCTGCGGTCGCCAAAATTTATCCCGATTGGCTGGATACCTCCTTTATTGAAATTCTGCTCAAAACCAAATCGCATTATTATGTCATAGGCGATCTATTACAACAAAAATGGATGCACTATTTTATCGTGTATTCCGGTATTTTATTCGATGCGCTAATCATTCCATTATTGTTATGGAAGCCAAGTCGAAAATGGGCCTTTGGTGCAGCAGTGTTTTTTCATTTGTTCAATTCCATCGTATTTCAAATTGGGATTTTTCCATATATGTCATTGGCTTTATGCCTTTTCTTTTTTGAACCAAAAACCATTCGGAATATATTCTTGAAACGAAAGGAAATCTACACAGGTCACGATATTAAAATCCCGACATATAGAAATGCGATTATTACGGTAATAGTCATTTATTTCAGCATACAATTGGCATTACCGCTTCGCCATCATGCCTTTGAAGATGAGGTGCTCTGGACCGAAGAAGGGCATCGGCTATCCTGGCGTATGATGTTGCGATCGCGATTTGGTAAAACGAGCTTCAAGGTCGTTGATAAAGCAACTAATAATGTAACGGCAATTAAACTGAAAGAGCATTTAACACCGAAACAAATTCGCTTTGTAAGTACACATCCTGACGCGATATGGCAATTCTCACAATATTTAAAAAGCAAATTCGAGGCAGAAGGAAAAACAGTTGAAATCTATGTTGATAGCCATGTCAAGATCAATAAAGGAAAGTTTGAACGGTTAATAGATCCTCAGGTCGATCTTGCGGCAGTGCATTGGAAAGCCTTTAGGCATAGCCCATGGATATTACCTTCAAAATTAGATCGAACTAAAGCTGCAAATCCTTAAATTTGCCAATTAATGATCGTTTTAAGGCGATAGTGCATTCAAAATTAAAATAATGTTACAGGTACCTTTCATAAGAGATAATAAAGCGTTAGTCATAGAACGCTTGAAAAAGCGAAATTTTGAAGCTCAGGATTTGGTAGATGGCGTATTGCAATTGGATGAAGAACGTCGAAATCTTCAGGCCAATCTGGATAATACACTGGCTGAATCGAATAAACTATCAAAAGAGATTGGTGGCTTGTTTAAAGCAGGAAAGATAGAAGAGGCTAACACTCTAAAAGCAAAAACATCTCAACTGAAGGAGGACAGCAAAAACCTGAATGAGAAATTGAATGAAACGGAACAGCAGCTTCGGGAACAACTATACCTGATTCCTAATGTGCCTCATGAATCGGTTCCGGACGGCAATACCGAAGAAGATAATGAAGAGGTTTATCGCGAAGGGGATATTCCGAACCTGGGAAATGATGCATTACCTCATTGGGAACTGGCCAAGAAGTATGATATCATCGATTTTGAATTAGGGAATAAAATTACCGGAGCCGGATTTCCGGTTTATAAAGGAAAAGGTGCCAAACTGCAGCGTGCCCTTATCAGTTATTTTTTGGACAGGAATACAGCAGCGGGATATTATGAAGTGCAATTACCACATTTGGTCAATGAGGCTTCAGGTTTTGGAACCGGACAGTTACCAGATAAGGAAGGGCAGATGTATCATATTGGTGCAGATAATTTGTATTTAATTCCTACAGCCGAAGTGCCCGCGACCAATATATACAGAGATGAACTCCTACAGTTCAATGACCTTCCCAAAGCGCTAACAGGATATACGCCTTGCTTCCGAAGGGAAGCCGGAAGTTATGGAGCGCATGTTCGAGGGCTCAACAGACTTCATCAATTTGATAAGGTTGAAATATTAAGGGTTGAACACCCAAACCGTTCTTATGAAGCCCTGGATGAGATGGTGGCCCATGTAAAAACAATACTGGGGGAACTAAAATTACCGTATCGCATTTTGAGATTATGTGGTGGTGATTTAGGATTCACATCGGCATTGACCTATGATTTCGAGGTCTTTTCAACGGCCCAGGACCGCTGGCTGGAAATATCATCAGTCTCTAATTTTGAGACCTTTCAGGCCAATCGATTAAAACTTCGCTTTAAAAACCAGGACGGAAAAAGCCAATTGGCTCATACATTGAATGGAAGTTCATTGGCACTCCCCAGGGTAATGGCTGGTCTTTTGGAAAACAATCAAACCAAAAACGGCATAACGATTCCTGAGGTTTTAGTGCCATATACCGGTTTTTCAGTTATCAACTAATTGTAATCTTTTTCTTATCAAAAAATTATACTTTTCTGCAGTTTTTCGGATAAAGTGTATAAAAAATACGCTGTTCAACGAAAATTTGCCAAAATCTTTTGATTTTTAAAAAAAAATACTGAAGTTCGTTTTATAAATACGCTGTTAACCTACTTATATGAAGAATATTAAACGCATTGTATTACTAGTTTTATTAGTAGTTGTAACAATTGAAGTTTTATTATAGAACCTAAATCGAGACAATTTCCAATATAAAATATAGATAACACCCAAACAGGATAATTGAATCATTTTTAATGAAATATGATTAATAGCACATTTATTTTGGATGGTGAAGCCTGAGCTAAACGTAGTTCAGGCTTTTTTTTATTAAAACATTCACATTATCTCACAATCACTTTGCTTATATTTACGTTATAAAGCGTCATGTTAGCTGTGAATAATGACGTATAAACCTTGAATATGAGAACGCTTCTACTTATTTGCGCATTTATGTGTAGTTTCGGGCTTGCCGCTCAATCTGAGCAGTTGGCCAAAGGCTATTTTGATAAAGGTCAGTTTGAAAAAGCCCTGATCTCATATCAAAAACTCTACGATGCCAATAAAGGGAATACCAATTATTTCTTTAAAATCATCGAAATACATCAGCAACTTGAACAGCTCGACATCGCTGAGGAATTGCTCTTCGAAAAGATCAATGCCAGTGGGAATCCACATTATTATGTTGAACTAGGCTATAATTATCAGTTAAAGAATGATGAAATCAATGCCAAAAAATATTTTGAAATGGCGCGGGCTGGCATTGAAGAAAAACCAATATATGCTTATTATGTCGCCAAAAAATTTGAAGATCATGCTTTGATCGATTATGCGGCCCAGGTGTATGAAAG
>JABDLA010000049.1 GCA_013001965.1 Flavobacteriaceae bacterium
TGATAGGTGTAAATATTGGAGTTCCGGTTCCTCGTGAACCATTTTCATTTGGAGGTTGGAACGAATCAAAATTTGGCGTAGGAGACATTACAGGTCGAAGTTCGATCGAATTCTGGACCCAAAATAAGAAGACTACAATTAAATGGAATCCGGAAGCCAGAACAAATTGGATGAGTTAAATATTCAATTTAATTAATTTACACTAACTAACTAAAAATCAATATTTAATAAATTAATGGATAATCAAAACATTGTAAAAAACAACCTTGATTTCACGCTTTTTTCATGGACAAAACAAGGGGGTTTAAATCCAATTAATGCGTCCCATGCCCAAGGCTCATATGTTTATGACAGGGACGGAAAAAAGTATCTCGATTTTTCTTCTCAATTGATGAATGTCAATATCGGCCATGGTGATCAAAGAATAACTCAGGCTGTCATCAAACAGATGGAGGAAGTGAGTTATGTTTATCCGGGAATGGCAACTGATGTCCGTGGAAAATTAGGAAAAAAGATTGCTGAAATTACGCCTGGTAATTTGACTAAATCTTTTTTTACACTAGGTGGGGCAGAAGCTATTGAAAATGCCATCAAACTGGCCAGGATGTATACCGGCCGGCATAAGATCATTACGCATTACAGGGCCTATCATGGTGCAACCACCGGTGCGATTTCGGCAGGAGGAGATCCAAGACGTTTTCCTGTTGATGCCCAGGCCATGCCAGGCGTCGTACACGTTGAAAACCCATATGCCTACCGCTGTCC
Organism: Flavobacteriaceae bacterium; assembly: GCA_013001965.1. Lineage (GTDB taxonomy): Bacteria > Bacteroidota > Bacteroidia > Flavobacteriales > Flavobacteriaceae > JABDLA01. Next base: position 766 of record JABDLA010000049.1, read on the forward strand.
GTGGAACTCTTCTTCAATTGAAGAATGTGGTGAATTGGCCATAGCGCACCTGGAACGCGTTATAAAATTTGAAAATCCTGATAGTGTTGCAGCCATATTATTTGAAGGGGAATCGGGTTCTTCGGGCTGTATAAAATATCCGCCTATGTATCTTAAAAAGGTCAGGGATCTATGTGATACATATGGCATCATGCTGATCGATGATGAAGTTATGAGTGGTTTCGGAAGAACAGGTAAAATGTTCGGCATAGACCATCATGATGTCACGCCAGATATCATGTGCCTTGCCAAGGGGCTGACTTCAGGTTATTTACCGCTTGGCGCTGTTGTTGTAACCGATAAAATCGCCGAGCATTTCGTGGAAAATCCCATGACCATTGGCTTGACCTATTCGGCACATCCAACCTTATGTGCTGCGGCTTTAGAAAACATCAGGATCATAGAAGATGAAAATTTGGTTGCCAAGGCTGCCGAAATGGGAGATTATATTGAGGCTGAAATGGAAAAATTAAAGGAAAAACATCCGTCCATAGGCGATTTTAGAAATACAGGATTGCTGGGTTGTATTGAATTGGTGAAGAACAGAATGACCAAAGAACCAATAACGCCCTGGAATGCCAAACCAAATGAAATGGAGATCACGCTGAAAATGGCATCGAAAATTAGGGAATTAGGTATGTTTACTTTTGTACGTTGGAATTGGATTTTTGTGGCACCACCGCTCAATGTAACCAAGGCCGAAGTTGATGAAGGATTGGAAATAATTTCTCAGGCCATTTCTATTGCCGATCAATATTGCAACTAAACTATGAATAAAGACATTGAAGAATTACAGGAGGATGTTTCCAATTCGCCATTATATAGTGAGGATTTAGCTCCGGTTCCTGAACAAAACAGAACATGGAGTAAATGGCATCTTGCCGCTATTTGGGTGGGAATGGCCGTTTGTATTCCTACTTATCTCCTGGCATCTTATATGATCAAAACCGGACTCAACTGGTATGAAGCCTTGATCATTATAGGCCTTGCAAATTTAATTATAACCATTCCAATGGTTCTTAATGGCCATGCAGGGGTGAAGTACGGTATTCCGTTTCCGGTCATTGGGCGGGCGGCGTTTGGTACTAAAGGCGTTCATCTGGCTTCGGTAACACGAGGGGTAATAGCCTGTGGCTGGTTTGGCGTTCAAACCTGGATTGGAGGATTGGCGATCTATGCTATTTTCCATGCAGTGATGGGTACACAAGCAGAATTAGGATTGTCTTTTGGCAAATTTGTCGGCTTCGCGATCTTTTGGTTGATCAACATTTACTTCATCTGGAAAGGAACTGAGAGTATCAAATGGCTGGAAACCTATTCGGCACCAATCTTAATAGCCATGGGACTTGCATTGATCTATTGGAGCTATGATAAGGCTGAAGGATTCTCAATAGTGCTGGATCAAAGTCAGCAACTGGAAAATACGGCTGCAACTATTACAGAAGGCGATGACGGATTTCTTCTGCATTTGAATTCTTTGACAGATAAAGAAGGTGAAATAAAAGTAGATGAATTCAATATAGTTTCGGATGAATCAACTACGTGGACAGCCTTCACAACCGAACCTATATTAATTGATACCGCTGAGGATGTACAACTGCAATTCAGAAACAATAGCGGGGATGAACCGGTATTGTCAAGTATAGTAACTGCGAATGTTGTGGATACCGAAAATCCCGCTGGAAGTAAACTTTGGAATTATCTGCTCTGGCTAACCGCTATGGTTGGTTTTTGGGCGACAATGTCCATTAGTATAGCCGATATTACACGCTATGCGGCCACACAGAAAGACCAGGTTGTTGGACAGTTTATTGGATTACCGGCGACGATGATGCTTTATTCATTTGTAGGGATCTTTGTGACCTGTGCTGCGGTCATCAATTTTCAGGATGTCCTGATTGCTGATGATGCACCCTGGGATCCGGTGTCACTGATCGCGAAATTTAAAAACCCTACCGTGGTTATAATTTCACAAATCTTCATGATCATCGCTACCTTAAGTACAAATATAGCGGCCAATGTCATTGCGCCTTCAAACGCCTTTTCCAATCTTTGGCCAAAACGTATTAGCTTCAGAAGAGGAGGGATCATAACGGGAATAATTGGAATTCTTATTGCACCCTGGTGGTTGCTCAATGAGATCTCGGGATTTCTGATTTTTGTGAGTGGCTTGCTTGGTCCGGTATTGGGGATATTGATCGCCGACTACTTTCTTATCCGTAAAAAAACGCTCGCTCTTGCCGAATTGTATAAAGAAGAAGGCGCATATTCCTATGGAAGAACGGGTTTTAATAAACCTGCGATGATCGCATTGTTAGTGGGTGTATTCCTTGCCCTGGTTGGCTATTGGGTACCTGCGCTAAACTTCCTGTATTCACTGTCCTGGTTTACCGGTTTTATCATATCATTTGTGTTATACTATCTTTTGATGAAAAAACCGGCTTAATTTGATTACAAAATACGCCATACTCATTCTGTATTTCGGAATTCTGTTCCTCATTGGATACCTGGCATCCAGAAGAATTAAAAATACGGAAGACTACTATGTTGGTGGAAAAAAACTCGGTTTTTGGGTTGTCGCCTTTTCGGCGAGAGCAACCGGTGAATCAGCCTGGCTGCTACTTGGGTTGACAGGATTAGGTGCCATGATTGGTGTTTCCGCTTTTTGGGTGGTTCTGGGTGAGATCATTGGTGTGTCGGTGTCTTGGTTTCTAATGGCAGAACGCTTTAAAACATTAACCGATTCTTATAAGTCGATCACCATTCCGGATTATCTGGTGAGCCGATTTAAATCAACAACCCATACCTTACGAATCGTTGCAGCTACTGCTTTATCATTATTTGTAGTGATCTATGTTAGTGCCCAGATCGATGCTACAGGTTCGGCTTTTGAATCCTTTTTAGGCTGGAATTATTTTACCGGCGCCATTGTAGGATTTTTTATCGTATTGGCCTATATATTTTCGGGTGGATTTGTAGCGGTAGCCTGGTCTGATCTTTTTCAGGGCTCGATCATGTTGATCGGCTTGGTATTATTACCTATTGTAGCCTATTTTTCAATCAGTTCTGATGTCTCGATCTCCGCCGAATTGACCAAACTCGATCCCTCATTTCTAAATATTTGGGGAGATGGTGGTTTCAATACCGTTAATTTATTTACCGTTTTAGGCTTTGTCTTCATTGGGTTGGGATTCATGGGATCACCACAGCTCTTTGTTAGATTCATGTCAATAAAAAGTCCTTCGGAAATAAAAAAAGGCCGCTGGGTGGCCTTCGTTTTTACACTATTGACTGATTCATGTGCGGTTTTGATAGGTATTTTCGGTAGGTATTTATTGACCTCCATTAATGCTGATCCTGAAGCTGTCCTAGGGAATGGCGCTCAAAATGTGCTACCACTTCTTGTAGAACGCATCATGCCATTAACCCTGGTAGGAATTTATATCGCAGCTGTGCTTTCAGCAATTATGTCGACCATCGATTCGCTGTTGGTAGTGGCGTCAAGTGCCATCTCCAGAGATTTCTACCAGCAAATTTATAAGCCTAAAAAAACCGAAAAGGAATTCGCTAAAATTTCACGATTGATCACTGTAGTTTTGGCCATCTTCGCCTTGATAATTGCCATGCTGGTTGCTATAACCACACCGGAGCGTACCATTTTCTGGTTTGTAATATTTGGTTGGTCCGGGATAGCCGCAACCTTTTGCCCTGTAATTATTTTGTCATTATTCTGGCGTAATTACAATGAAAAAGGTGCCATAGCTTCAATGATAACCGGCTTTCTTTCAGTTCCATTGTTTAAATTCGGATTTACCGCAATCGAGGGTGTTGGTATATATTTTACCGAATTGGGCGAACTGGGACCGTCCTTTTTTCTAGCCATGGTTGTTGGTGTAATCATAAGTTTGCTAACTTCCAAAGAGAAACCAAAAAGTGAATTAAAAATAAGTAATACTGACTAAAAACTTGTAATTTTATTGAAATCGCTAAGGCTATAAAAACTTCAAATAAAAATGTCCATTCTAATTAAAAACGGTCAAATTGTAACAGCTGCCGAAACTTATATTGCCGATCTTTATATCGAGAAAGATAAAATTGTAGCGATAGGTAAAAACCTCGAGTATAATGCAGATAAGGTTATCGATGCAACAAATAAATTGGTTTTTCCGGGAGGCATAGATCCGCACGTTCATTTAGATATGCCTTTTATGGGGACCTATTCAAGTGATGATTATGAAACAGGTACACGAGCGGCACTTCATGGAGGCACCACTATGGTCATCGATTTTATATTGCAAACACAGGGAGATTCCCTGCACAATGCATTGAAAACCTGGCAGAAAAAATCAGAAGGTAAGGCTATTGGGGATTATTCATACCATATGGCTGTTACCGATTTTAATGATGATGTGGCCAAGGAGGTTGTCGAAATGATTGATGAAGAAGGAATATCCTCCTTCAAAACATTTATGGCTTATAAAGGTGCCCTGATGATCGATGACGGTCAAATGGTTCAGCTGATGAAAGTTGTTAAAAAACATGGCGGATTGGTGACTGTCCACGCAACCAATGGAGATATGATCGATTCATTGATCGCCAAAAACAGGCAGGCAGGAAATCTATCACCGCTTTATCATTACCTCTCACAACCGGAGGTTACAGAGGCCGAAGCTTCAGGACGATTCGCCGACATGCTGCATTATACGGGTTGTCCGGGCTACATTGTTCATATGACTTGTGAAGGTGCCTTGAATGCGGTTAGAAAAGCCACAACACGAAACCAGAAGGTATTTGTTGAAACCTGCACCCAATATCTCACCTTGGATGCGTCACTCTATGAAAAAGATTTCGAAGGTGCCAAATGGGTGATGAGTCCACCGTTGCGTGAAAAGAAAGATCAGGCTGCGCTTTGGTCAGGAATAAATCAGGGGTTGGTACAGGTAGTTGGAACAGACCATTGTCCGTTTATGTGGGAGCAGAAGAAAATGGGGAAAGACGATTTTTCAAAGATCCCGAACGGCCATCCGGCGATTGAGCATCGTATGGAATTGCTTTTTTCAGAAGGGGTTAACAAAGGCAGAATATCGTTGACCAAATATGTTGAGGTCAGTTCGACGAATGCAGCGAAGATCTTTGGAATGTACCCTAGAAAAGGAACTATTGCTATTGGTAGTGATGCCGATGTAGTTGTTTTTGACCCCAATAAAGAACATACGTTTTCGGCCGAAACGCATCATATGAATTGTGATTATTCAGGCTATGAAGGCATGAAGGTCAAGGGAAAGACAGAAACCGTTATCTTGAGAGGGCAAATCGCCATCGAAAATGAGGACTGTAAATTAAATCCCGGCTACGGTCAATTTATTCCACGCGGAAAAACATCGAAAATTGTTATTTAGTTTATTATTTCAGAATTATGAGTTTGACTTTAAAAAACGAAAAAGCTAAAAATAAAAGTATCATTGCTGATAAGGCTTACCATTTTGCATTGAGGATAATAACAGTTTACAAAGATTTGAAAAAAGAAAATGAATTCGTTCTTTCTAAGCAAATTCTCCGTTCTGGAACGTCAATTGGAGCCAATGTAAATGAGGCAATTTCTGCGGTTTCAAAAAAGGATTTTGTTTATAAATTAAGTATTTCTCTCAAAGAGGCAAGAGAAACCAAATATTGGTTAAATCTGCTGAAGGATAGTAATTATATTAATGAAGATTTGTTTAACAAGTCAAATGAAGAATGTGAAGAATTAATAAAAATTTTAAGCAGCATTATTTTAACTACTAAAGAACGTTATCTAAGTAACGCTTAATTCATATTTAAAAAACTTATAACTCTTAACTATTTATATAACTTATAACTCTTAACTTTTTATATAACTTATAACTCTTAACCATGAGTAGAAAAGTAAAATCCGGACTAATACAAATGAGCCTTCCCATGACAGAAGGTGAGGGTACCATTGCCGAAATAATGGAGGCCATGTATAATAAGCATATTCCATTTATAGAAGAGGCCGGCAAGCAGGGCGTACAGATCTTATGTTTGCAGGAAATTTTTAATACACCTTATTTTTGTCCGGGACAGGACAGGAAATGGTATGCTTCGGCCGAAACTGTCCCAGGGCCTACAACTGAGAAGTTACAGGTTTACGCTAAGAAATATGACATGGTCATCATTGTTCCTGTTTATGAAAAGGAGCAGGCAGGCGTTTTTTATAACACGGCTGCGGTCATTGATGCCGATGGAACTTATCTTGGAAAATATCGAAAAAATCATATTCCGCATACAACAGGATTTTGGGAGAAATTTTTCTTTAAGCCCGGGAACCTGGGATATCCTGTGTTTGAAACCAAGTATGCCAAAGTTGGCGTTTACATTTGCTATGACAGGCATTTCCCAGACGGAGCGCGTATTCTTGGATTAAATGGGGCAGAGATCGTTTACAATCCATCGGCTACTGTCGCAGGTTTGAGTGAATATCTATGGAAGCTGGAACAACCGGCTCATGCCGCAGCCAATGGTTATTTTATGGGCTGTATTAATCGTGTTGGTGAAGAAAAACCCTGGAACCTTGGCAAGTTTTATGGTCAATCGTATTTTGTAGATCCACGTGGGCAGATCTTTGCTGAAGCCTCCCGTGACGATGATGAATTATTAGTTGCCGAATTCGATCTTGACCTTATCGATGAAGTGCGTTCCACCTGGCAATTTTACAGGGACCGAAGACCGGAAACCTATGCTAAATTAACCGAATTATAAATTTATGGCCGAATACAAAAGACCAACTTCCGAGGCAGAGTTTCAGGAGAATTTTAAGCAGAAAAATCCATTGATGAATGATACGCAGGCGTATTATGAAAGTTCAAGATGTTTGTTTTGCTATGATGCACCCTGTATTCAGGCTTGTCCGACACATATCGATATCCCGCTTTTTATCAAACAAATTCATACTGATAATGTGACTGGAGCTTCGAAGACGATTTTTGAAGCCAACTGGTTAGGAAACGCATGTGGCATTGTATGCCCTACAGGAGTTTTATGCGAAGGTGCTTGTGTTTATAATCATCAGGACGTTCCTCCAATTCAAATAGGCCGATTACAAAATTATGCCACCAATAAAACCATCAATTCAGGAAAAGAACTATTCGAAAAAGGAGAAGCGAACGGTAAAAAAGTGGCTATTGTTGGGTCCGGTCCGGCAGGAATTGCCTGTGCGGCTGAACTAAGCGTGATGGGTTATGAGGTTGATATTTTTGAGGCTAAAGAAAACCCTTCGGGACTTACTGTCCATGGGATCGCACCTTATAAAATTACCAATGAAGAGGTTTTGAAAGAGGTAAAATATTTACAGGATCAGCTCAAATTTAATATTCATTATAATTCCGCAATTACTTCAAAAGAGCAGATCAAGGATCTTGAATCGAAATATGATGCCATTTTTATTGGTGTTGGTCTTGGCCAAACGGCTGAATTGAATTTAAAAGGTGAAAATAACGAAGGTGTTGTCGGAGCGGTTGAATTTATTGAGGAATTACGAATGAAACATCATCGGGTCAAGGTTCCTAAATCGGTTGTTGTTATCGGTGGCGGCAATACTGCCATGGATGCAGCCTCCGAAGCAGCCAGAATGGGTGCTCGAAAAACCGTGTTGGCCTATAGACGATCCAAAGATAAAATGGGAGCCTATGGTTTTGAATACGATCTGGCAATTAGTGCAGGCGTTGATAGTTTATTCAATGTTACTCCTCTGGAGATCGTTGGAAATGGTAAAGTTGAAGGCGTCAAATTTGCTAAAACCGAAAATCAAAACGGAGAATTGAAGGTCAATATGAATAATGTTTTTATTGTCAAATGTGAAATGGTCATCAAAGCGACCGGTCAGGCAAAACAAGGTCATTTTTATGATTTGATCGATGATCTTGAGATTGACAAGAGAACGAGAATTGTGGTGGATGACAAGACCTTTCAATGCTCGAACAAGAAATATTTTGCCGGAGGAGACGCCATTAATGGTGGCGCGGAAGTTGTAAATGCTGCTTATGATGGAAAAATGGCAGCTAGAGGGATAGATAACTGGCTTAACGAATAAAAAAGAAAAGACACTATTATGGTTGACTTATCGATAAATTTTGGAGGAATTAAAGCACCTAACCCGTTTTGGTTGGCTTCGGCCCCTCCAACGAATTCAGGATATCAAATTATGAAAGCCTTTGATGCAGGTTGGGGTGGTGCTGTCTGGAAAACCCTTGGTGTTCCGGTTGTAAATGTATCAAGCCGCTATGGATCTGTGAATTACAGAGATACCCGTATGATGGGTTTCAATAATATTGAGTTGATCACCGACAGGCCATTAGAGGACAATCTTCGTGAAATTGAAGAGGTAAAAAAATATTTTCCAGATCATGCTGTGATCGCTTCACTCATGGTGGAAAGCCGTGCTGAATGGGAACAGATCATAAAAGATGTTGAAAACGCCGGGGCCGATGGTATCGAATTAAATTTTGGATGTCCGCATGGTATGTGCGAACGCGGTATGGGATCGGCTGTTGGTCAGGAACCGGAAGTCCTTAAGACTATTGTTGAATGGGTTAAAGAAGCAGCGACGATTCCTGTAATTACTAAACTTTCACCAAATATATCTCATATTACCGATCCCGGACTTGCCGCTGTTCAAGGTGGTACAGATTCCATCTCATTGATTAATACGATTAAGAGTATTGTTGGTATTGACTTGGATTCGTATGCACCATTACCAATTGTTGATGGCAAAGGAACAAATGGGGGTTATTGTGGACCTGCCGTAAAACCCATTGCGATGCATATGATCAAAGACCTGGCTCAGCATCCGGAGATAAGCAAGGTGCCAATTTCAGGAATTGGTGGCGTTGAGACCTGGCGTGATGTGGTTGAGTTCATATTGTTAGGAGCAACTTCTGTGCAAGTCTGTACGGCAGTGATGCATTACGGATTTGGAATTGTGCGTGAAATGGAAGCTGGCTTACGTCAGTTCATGGAAGAGAAAAATTATTCAACCATATATGATTTCGCCGGAAAGGCCTTACCCAATGTCACTGAATGGAAGCATCTTAATTTGAAATATAAAGTTGTTGCTGAGATCAATGAAGATAAATGCGTGGGATGTGAGTTGTGCTATATTGCCTGCGATGATGGCGCCCATCAGGCCATTGCCTTAAGTGATGATGCTACGAATCGAATTCCATCGATTATTGAAGAAAACTGTGTTGGCTGTAATTTATGTTCTCTGGTTTGTCCGGTTGAAGATTGCATAAGCATGGTAAAAAGGGATGATGGAACTGAGCATGTGACCTGGGATGAACGCACCCAAAATGATGATATTCCGGTGACCTTCAATGATGACAGGGCAGGAGGTAAAGGCCATTATGTGCCCCTACCGACCGATGCCCTTAAAAAATAAAGGAGTTTTACATGCCAGTAGTGACCTCCCATTACCAAGCACCACTTCTTTTTAAAAATGGGCACATTGCCACGATCTATTCGGGTTTATTTCGAAAAGTGAATGCCATTCAATCGGAACGCGAACGACTACTCTTACCCGACGGTGATTTTATAGATTTAGATTGGAGCTTTTCCTCAGCGACTGCTAATCGATTGGTAATTCTTCTCCATGGACTGGAGGGGGATGCCGACAGGCCTTATATGCTGGGAAGTGCCAGGCTTTTTAATGCGAACAACTATGATGTGGTCCGTGTTAATTTTAGAGGTTGTAGCGGTGAACCTAATTCAAAATACAGGTCGTATCATTCGGGTGCCACTGATGATCTTAATGACATTATTCTATGGATTCTTGAAACAAAAAAATATGATGAGCTCTACATCAAAGGATTCAGCCTGGGAGGAAACATCGCCTTAAAGTATTTGGGTGAAGGTAATGAAATTCCGAAAGAGATAAAGGCAGCTATGGCAGTGTCGGTTCCGTGCAGCTTAGGCGGATCTTGTACAGAACTTCATACATTAAAAAACAGGCTTTATCATGACCGATTTAAAAAACATCTCATTGCTAAACTAAAGCAAAAATATGAACAGTTTCCTTCAATGGTGACCCGAGATCAAATCAAATCAATACGAACACTTAAAGATTTTGATGACGTTTATACGTCCAAGGCACATGGGTTTAAAGATGCCGACGATTATTACAAACAATGCAGCAGTCTTCAATTTTTGCATAACATCAAAGTTCCAAGCTTGATATTAAATGCAAAAAACGATTCTTTTTTATCAGATGATTGTTATCCTGAAAACAAGGCAGCAGAGAACTCAAAACTGTATCTTGAAATACCAACCTCAGGCGGTCATGTTGGTTTTTACCAAAGCAATAATCTTTATTATAATGAGAAAAGAAGCCTTAACTTTTTTGAAGAAAAAGGGCATTCTAATTTTTCGTAACTTTATCTTCCTTTAAATCCCTTCCTCAGAACTCAAAATTATCAATATGATTGTACTACTGGACAACGGTCATGGCAGTCTTATCAATGCAGTATACCAAACCCCCGGTAAACGTAAAGACTGGCTTGACAAAGGCATTATTTATGAAGGCGAATTTAATCGCGCCATCGTAAACGGAATTATTGAGGAATTAACCTTTATGAAAATTCCTTATGTGAACATCGCTCCCGAATATCGCGATGTGCGTTTGCAAACACGCATGAATCGCGCAAATATATATCCGAAGGCCAAGAGTTTCTATTTAAGCGTGCATTCCAATGCAGGTGGTGGTCATGGTAGCGAAATGTATACTTCGCCAGGCGATACGAAAAGTGACAAAATTGCAACCATATTTGGTGAAGAGTACAAAAAGGAGTTTCCAAATAGAAAATTAAGGACAGATTTTTCAGACGGTGACCTGGACAAAGAGGCCAAGTTTCATGTGCTTATTAAATCCAAAATGCCAGCTATTCTCACCGAAAGTTTCTTCATGGATAATTTCGAGGAATTCAATACTATTTTAAATACGAGGGCAGGTCGGCGACAAATCATCAATTATCATGTTAAAGCCATCGTCCGAACGAAAGTTGAGATATTCAATGAACCCATGCCGACTAATTTTATGCCTTGAGAACAACGTTAAAAAGGTTAAATATTGTCGGGGCTTACCTTTGCAGAGCGATCTTTTTTATAAATTGGAGAAAATTAATTCCACTAATCTTTTTTTAGCTCGGTATTCTATATGAGGTCGATTTTTTCCTTCTTTTTAATCTTGAGTTGTGTCTTGGCTTCATCTCAAAATAATACTGACACCTTATCCCTCACATTCGAGAATAAGACATTGAAGGAAATTATTCTTGAAATAGAATCAAAAACAAACTATCAATTTTTCTTTAAGGACGAATGGTTAGGATCAAATACAATCAGTGGCAATTATGTAGATCAATCGATTGAATTTATTCTTAGCGACATTTTTAAAGATACCATTCTCAATTTCTTCATTCAGGACCAAAGCAGGATCATCCTAACAGAAAATGTTTTGATCCGTGATAAGATTCCGGATACGAAACCGGAAGCTGTAGATGATGCTCAACCAATTAATATAAGTACACCGGTAGTTATTGAAGAAACGATCGATACAGACGAAACTGAGACTGAAGAACCGCTAAAAATCGGCAAGGAAGAGGTGGTTGAAGTTCAGACGAAATATACCATTAGCGGTTTTGTTCGGGATTTAGGAACCAACAAACCAATGGCCAACGTAGCGATAACAGTCAGAGGTACGGGAATTGGGACATCAACTGATGCCGATGGATTTTATTCTTTGCAATTGGAAGCTGGTTCCTATGTTTTAGTAACCAATTCCTTAAATGCCAAGGACAGTCGAAAACGAATTGTTGTTTATAATGATGGAGAGGTTAATTTTAATCTTGAAGAGAATATCGAAACCCTGCAAGAAGTATTGGTGGAAGCTGAAATAGATCGAAACGTAAAGGAGGTCATCACCAGTGTGACAAAGATTGATATAGAGCGTATTAAGAACATTCCTTTGGTATTGGGTGAACGCGATATTTTAAAAGTGGCGACAACTTTGCCTGGAATTTCAACGGCTGGAGAAGGCTCCAACGGCTATAATGTAAGAGGAGGGAAGACCGATCAAAATCTTATCATTCTTGATAATGCAGCCATCTATAATCCGTCGCATTTCTTCGGAATTTTTTCAGCGATCAACCCCTTTACCACAGGCAAGGTCGATATTTATAAGGGAAATATTCCGGCTGAATATGGCGGCCGACTTTCTTCGGTGTTTGATATTACAACAAAGGATGCCGACACCAACGCGTTTAAAGGAGAAGCGTCTATTGGTCCGGTAACCTCTAATCTTATTGTTGAGATCCCGGTAGTGGAAGGTGAATCCGGTTTGATGCTGGGTGGCCGAAGCACCTATTCCGGCTGGATATTGCGTGCTTTGGATGAAGAATCTTTAAGGAATAGCGAGGCCTCGTTCTTTGATGTCATTGGGAAATACAATCATAAGATCAATGACAATAACACCATTAAAGCCACGGGCTATTACAGCAAGGACAAATTCAGTATCACTTCCGATTCGATCTATGGTTATAGTAACAGACTTGTTTCTGTAGGATGGGATCATAAGTTCAATGATGATTTAAGATCGAGTGTAACACTAACCAATAGCGAGTATCAATTTGACATAGCATATGATGGTGATTTCAATACAGATTTTGATTTGAATTATAAAAATAATGAGACCGAACTGAAGATCAAATTCGATCAGATTTTGAATGATGATATCGCCTTAACATATGGTTTGGCATCAAAATTATATGCCATACATCCTGGAAATTTTGACCCTTTAAACAGCGACTCCGATCTTGTTCCAATTGCTATTCGAAAGGAGCGAGGCTTGGAATCGGCAGCCTTTGTTTCAGGAAGTTTTGAGGTGAATGACGAACTCGCTTTCGATGCCGGACTGCGTTATTCATTATTTGGATTTCTGGGAGAAGGTGTCCAACGTATCTATGAACCGGGAATGCCCAAAAGTGAAGCAACCCTGATTGAAACATTGGAGTTTGGTAATAATGAATTTATAGAGACTTTTGATGGAATTGAAGCCCGGCTGTCTGCGCGTTATTATCTAACAGAGGACTTTTCGGTAAAAGCCAGTTATAATAATACCTACCAGTACATTCATACCTTATCGACAAATACAACGGTTTCTCCAACAGATACCTGGAAATTATCCGATAGAAATATAAGGCCACAACGAGCGGAGCAATATGTGCTGGGATTCTATAAGAATTTTGATGATCATAATTATGAAGTCAGTGTTGAAGCCTATTACAAGAACTATGATGACATTCTGGACTATAAGGTAGGTGCCCAACTATTGTTAAATGAGACTCTGGAAACAGAAGTACTTCAAGGCATAGGCAGGTCACATGGGATTGAATTTTTAGTCAAGAAAAACAAGGGACGCTTCAATGGCTGGATTGGGTATACCTATTCGAAAACCGAATTAAAACTTGATAGTGAATTTGCTGAAGAAAGGGTAAATAATGGAGACTATTTCCCTGCAAATTATGATAAGCCACATGATTTCAACGCGGTGATCAATTATAAAATGACACAGCGTTTTAGTTTTTCAGCAAATTTTGCATATCAAACAGGAAGGCCAATTACCTATCCTATTGGAACCTATATGTTCAACAATGCTGAGTATACATTGTATAGCGATCGAAATAAATTCAGGATACCTGATTATTTCAGGCTGGATATAGGATTTAATTATGAAGGTAATCATAGGATCAAGAAGATTGGGCAAAGTTTTTGGAATTTGTCCATTTATAATGTTCTGGGAAGAAATAATCCATATTCGGTTTATTTCGTGACTGAAGACGGGCAGGTTAAGGCCTATCAGAACTCGATATTTTCAATCCCTGTGCCAACCTTGACCTTTAATTTTAAATTTTAAGACCCATTGATTTAAGATGAAGAAAGTAATAGTTACAATTTGCATTTTGATTTTAAACAGCTGCTTAAGCTGGGGTCAGTATGTGCTCAAGAATGTGGAAGATGTGAATTGGTATTCTAATATTCCACAGGAGGAACTATTTATCAACCAAAATGCGACAACTCTATTAGCAGGTGAACAATTACAGTTTACTACGCATTGTTTCAATGCGCTGACCAAAATTTATTCGAAAAACAGTAAAGTCGCTTATGTAGAGCTAATAGGTCAGGACAAAATTATTTTTAAACAGAAGATAAAATTAGATAATGGTATTGGTCAGGGTGATTTTTTTATTCCGGTCGATATCACTACCGGAAACTACAAATTAATTGGCTATACCCAATGGATGAAAAACGGCCAAGCCGGTCATTATTTTGAAAGTGATCTCTTGATCATTAATCCTTATGAGCCTATTGAATTTAATGAAGATGCTGCCCTAATTCAAAATGATCTGTCAGAAACATCTAGTGAATGGATCGCTCTTGAAATGGATTCAAAGGAATATGGCGAACGATCACGGGTTAAACTGACCATAAAAAGTTTGAAGATGTCCTTGGCTTATGGGAATTTTGCGCTTTCAGTGAGGAAGGTCGATGAACTTTCTGCCTATTATAAAAATGACATTTACGATCTGAACAAATCTAAGTTTTCAAAAACCAATGCTAACCGTACAAAAACAGTGGGTGAGACCATATTTTTGCCTGAGTTCAACGGTGAGATGATTACCGGAACGGTATTAAATAAATCAACAAATAGTTTGGTGGCCGGGAAAAAAGTGGTTTTGTCCATATTAAGTAAAGAAGCATTTCAAGACGTCAGCACGACCAATGAAAAAGGCCAGTTCTTTTTTCAGATCAAGGATTATTTTTCCAATTCAAATGCGCTGTTCCAGGTACTTGGTGAGGATCGTGAGAATTACAAAATTAAATTGAATGACCATCAGTCAATAGAATATGCTGAATTCAAATTTGATGATGTTAATCTTAATCCGAAGAACGAGTTAAATATTATTGAGCGAAGTATTCAGAATCAAATTCAAATGGCCTATGACTTTTCTGAAAACCATAAACGTGTTCAACCCGATTTGCCCGAAGCATTTTTTGGCAATCCGAAACTCAATTTTAAGCTTGATGATTATAAGCGCTTTCCAACAGTTGCTCAGACCTTGGTCGAAGTTGTAGATCAGGCCTGGCATGAACGTCGCGCTGGAAAGAAGCGCTACATCAAGGTTAGAGAACGGCTGAATTCACCTTATTTTGGAGACAATCTCCTTCCGCTGGTTGTTGTTGACGGAGCCTTTATTCAGGATCATGAACCGATCTTGAACTATGACGCTAAGCTGGTTGAAGAGATCGATGTATATCGGGATGAGTATTATTATGGTAAGGACGTTTACCAGGGCATTGTGTCCATTAAAACGAAGAATGCTGATTACTACGAGTCGATGACGGGTGACTATTTAGAAGTCAAGAAATTATTTCGGCCAAATTTAAAAACGCAATATTATAGTCCGAATCACGAGGCCGAAGCCGAGGCACGTATTCCTGACGAACGATTTCAGCTGTACTGGGAGCCTGTATTATCCTTAGAACAGCAACAAAAAGAGATCGAGTTCTATAGCTCGGATGTGAAAGGCATCTTTGAGATTTCATTAAAAGGCTTTACTAATTCTGGGCAGCCGATTACAATTACAAAATACTTTGAAGTTAAATGAGACAGTTTCGAATTAAAATATATGTTTATGGATTGTTACTAATAAGCTTCGGCTGTATTGAGGAGATCGATCTGCAGTCTGAGGTTGACTTCGAAAGTGTTTTGGTGATCGAGGCTACAATTACGAATGAGTTAAAACCTCAGGAAATTTTGCTTTCCAGATCTTTTCCTTTAGAGGCGGATGGACCATCCCCTGAAGCGAATGCTAGTGTGCGAATTGTAGGAGATGATAATAGTATTAACGCTTTTCAGGAGATTGAAGCCGGTTTGTATCGGTCTTTAAACGCTTTCGCAGCTCAGCCCAATGTCAATTATTCACTCGAGGTGACAACGGCAAATGGCAGAATGTATGGATCTGACCCTAAAGTACTGACAGCGGCAACCCAAATTGATAACTTATATGCTGAACGTGATTTTAATGAGAATGATGAAGAGGGTGTTTCTATTTATTTGGACACCTTCGATCCTACAGGAAATTCAAAGTATTATAGATTTGAATATGAAGAGACCTATAAGGTTATTGCACCTTATTATTCCCCCTTCGAACTGATTATTGTAAATGAAGATTTTCCATATCAACCTCAAGTGTTGAGCGGATTATCGGAAACAGAGATTATTGAATTTTTTATTCTGAAGCAATTACGTGAAGAACAAGAACAGATCTGCTATGGTTCAGACAGGTCTAATGAGATCATTGTAGAAAATTCACTTCAATTTGATGAAGATCGATTGGATGGTTTTAGAGTGCGATTTATTAGCAGGGACAATTACATTTTATCACATCGATATAGCATTCTAGTTTCCCAATATGTGCAATCTGAAGAAGCTCATATCTTTTATAAAACACTGACTGCTCTTTCAGATTCCGAAACAATTTTTTCTCAGTCTCAACCGGGATTTTTAAATGGCAATGTATTTTCTGTGTCTAATCCTTCGGAAAATGTTGTTGGCTTTTTTGAAGTTTCTTCTGTCGATAGAGAACGCTTATTTTTTAATTATAGCGATTTGTATCCCGGAGAAGATTTACCACCTTACTATATTGACTGTGATGTGATCTTCTCACCAGGTCTTTATGTTTCTGACCCATTGACAGGAATCATTGGCTATTCGCCAATTCAGGATGCAGTGAGAGATGGCGATCAGTATTGGGAAGATAATTTGGTAGATGGAGAATTAAATGTGCTCAGTCCGTATCAAATGGTATTTCCACCTTGCGGAGATTGTACGGTCTTAGGATCGAACGTCATTCCTGATTTTTGGGAGGATTAATCTAATCAAATAATTTATTACATTTATAGAATATTTTCTATAAATGCTCAAAAAAGTATTTTGTTCTGCAGTCTTTGGTATTGAAGCCACAACAGTTACGGTTGAGGTCAATGTCGACAAAGGCATTGGCTACCATTTGGTAGGCTTGCCCGACAATGCCATCAAGGAAAGCAACTACCGCATCGCCGCAGCTTTACAGAACAATGGTTATAAGATCCCGGGAAAAAAGATCATCATCAATATGTCTCCGGCCGATTTGCGTAAAGAAGGATCGGCTTATGATCTTACATTAGCTATTGGGATTCTGTCCGCTTCCAATCAAATTCAGGCCGAAACTCTTGAGGATTTTCTCATCATGGGGGAACTCTCGTTAGATGGTGAATTACAACCCATCAAAGGTGCTTTGCCTATTGCCCTTAAAGCGAAAGAAGAAGGTTATAAAGGATTTATTCTTCCGGAACAGAACGCTAAAGAGGCAGCCATCGTAAAAGGCTTGGAGGTCTATGGCGTCGACCATATCCTGAAGGTCATCAATTTCTTTAATCAAGGAGAAGCACTGGAGCAAACACATATCGATACTCAAAAAGAATTTAACAAAAGCCTGGAATTCCCTGATTTCGATTTCGCCGATGTCAAGGGTCAGGAGAGTATTAAACGTTGTATGGAGATCGCCGCCGCAGGAGGGCACAACATTATTCTCATCGGTCCACCGGGAGCAGGAAAGACGATGCTGGCCAAACGATTGCCGTCCATCTTACCACCCATGACTTTAAATGAAGCGCTTGAAACCACAAAGATCCATTCGGTGGCAGGGCGTATCAAATCAAATTCCGGCATTATGGCACAACGGCCGTTTAGGTCGCCACATCATACCATTTCTGATGTTGCACTGGTTGGCGGGGGACAATATCCGCAGCCAGGAGAAATATCCATGGCACATAATGGTGTCCTGTTTCTGGATGAATTGCCGGAATTCAAGCGTACGGTATTGGAAGTGATGCGTCAGCCATTAGAGGATAGGGAGGTCACCATTTCTCGAGCTAAATTCACCGTAACCTATCCCTCATCATTTATGCTTGTTGCAAGTATGAATCCTTCTCCGGGAGGCTATTTTAACGATCCGAATTCGCCCTTGACGTCCTCACCAGCCGATATGCAACGCTATTTGAGTAAAATTTCAGGTCCGCTACTGGATCGCATTGATATTCATATTGAAGTGACGCCAGTTCCTTTTGAAAAATTAGCTGATGAATCTAAAAGCGAATCATCAGTGACCATACGCAAACGCGTCACCCTGGCTAGAGAAATTCAATCGGATCGCTTTAAAGATTTAGAGCAAGTGCATTATAATGCGCAAATGAACACCAAACAAATAAGAGAATATTGTAAATTAGATGACACATCCATGACGTTACTTAAAAATGCGATGGATCGCTTAAATTTATCGGCACGCGCATACGACCGGATTTTAAAGGTGGCACGAAGTATAGCCGACCTTGAATCATCGAATAAGATAGATGCTGCTCATATAAGCGAAGCCATTCAGTATAGAAGTTTAGATCGTGAAGGATGGTTAGGCTAATTTCAACATGATAAAGAACTGGTTAAAAAATATAGGTCCGGGACCACTGGTAGCCGCTGCATTCATAGGACCCGGAACGGTCACCTTGTGTACCCTCGCAGGAGTAGGCTTTGGCTTCGCCTTACTCTGGGCAATGATATTGTCAATTGTTGCGACCATTGTCCTGCAGGAAATGTCTGCACGAATTGGTATTATAACCCAAAAAGGACTGGCCGACATTATTCGCTCGGAAATCAAAAACAAATCCGTTCGCAACCTGGCTATATTATTGATCCTGTCGGCCATCGTTATTGGCAATGCAGCCTATGAAGCCGGCAACATCAGTGGCGGTGTATTGGGATTGGAAACCATCTTGACAAATACTTACATCACTGTTGGGGATTGGTCGATTAATAGTTTGCCAACAATATTAGGCTTACTGGCTTTCATTTTGCTCTATATTGGCAATTATAAGGTCCTTGAAAAGACACTGATCTCTCTCGTAATTTTAATGAGCATTGCTTTTTTGTTGACAGCAATATTAACAAAACCTGACCTGACTCAAATTTTTAAAGGTGCATTTATCCCATCATTTCCAGAGAATAGCATTCTTGTTATCATGGGCTTGATAGGAACCACGGTAGTACCTTATAATTTATTCCTTCATGCTTCATTGGTTAAGGAAAAGTGGAAAGATGCAAATGATCTGAAGTATGCTCGTAAGGACACCTATATTGCAATCATATTAGGCGGTATGGTCTCTATGTGTATCATTATTTCGGCTGCCGCCATTCAGGCTCAGGAAATTAATAATGCTGCTGATCTGGCCTTAGGTCTCGAACCCTTATTTGGAAGTTATGCCAAGTATTTTCTCGCCATAGGATTGTTTGCAGCCGGTGTCACCTCTGCGATTACGGCGCCTTTGGCCGCCGCATATGTTGCCGCAGGATGCCTCGGCTGGACCTCTAATTTGAAATCCAGGAAATTCAGGGCAGTTTGGATCTTTGTATTGAGTGTTGGCGTGTTGTTTTCATCTTTCGGAATAAAATCCATAGAGATCATAAAATTCGCTCAAGTCGCCAATGGATTGCTGCTTCCGGTTATCGCTGGGTTTTTATTGTGGCTTATGAATAAAGGATCAATACTAGGGAAATATAAAAACAGTTTGACACAGAATGTATTAGGATTTGTGATCCTGGGATTTGCTGTTTTTCTCGGATTAAAAAGTATTTTGAAAGTATTTAATATCATTCAATGACTCCATATAGCATAGATATAAACGCCGATGTTGGTGAAGGCATAGACAATGAAGATCAATTGCTTCCTTTGGTATCCTCATGTAATATTGCCTGTGGCGGGCATGCAGGAGATCGTGAAACGATGAGCAAAGTGGTTCAAATTGCGAAAATGCATCGGGTAAAAATAGGTGCGCACCCTTCTTATCCCGATCGTGAAAACTTTGGAAGATCAATTGTTGATATGTCCTGCGCAGCTTTGTTCAGCTCGATCAAAACTCAAATTAAATCCTTAATGTCTGTACTTCGAGAACAACATTGCCAACTACATCATGTAAAACCTCATGGTGCCCTCTATAATCAAGCAGCTAAAGACAAAGAAACTGCCCAAGTGATCATCGAAGCCCTTAAAAGTATACAACTGCCGTTAAAGCTTTATGTACCTTACGGTTCAGTAATAGCCGACGAAGCCAGAAAACAGAAAATACCCATTACTTATGAGGCCTTTGCCGATAGAAACTATAATGACGACCTTTCCTTAGTTTCAAGATCAAATGAAAATGCCTTAATAACTGATGCTCATGAAATGTTTGAACATATGAAGAAAATGGTTCTGGATCAAAAGGTAAAAACAGTGAGTGGAGCAGAGGTCCACATTGAAGCCGAAACCTTTTGTATTCATGGCGATCATCCGAAGGCGGTACAATTGCTAAAAAGCCTGCGCAAAAAGCTTTCAACTGCTGATATTCAAGCCCAGTAATATTGAAGAATTTTCAACTGAAATATAAACCTTATGGAGAGCGATCAATACTGATCGAATGGCCTCAGAAAATTGATAAAACTACCTTGAATGATGTGCTGAACTTCAAAAAAGCACTACAAAATAAATATGCTAAACAAAAAGTTTATATAAACTCAGCATATTGCTCGATATTAATAAGTTATGATACCACTATAAATAATATTTATGATAGAATTTCGGACATAAAAAGGCAATATTCGAAGGAATTTGGTCATGACAAATCAACTTACAACTTATGGCGAATTCCAGTCTGCTATGACGACTATTTTGCACTGGATTTGGATGAATTATCGGAAGTCAAAAAATGTGATAAAAGTGAGATTATCAGACGTCATTGTGAAGCTGTTTATACCGTATATTTTATTGGGTTTTTACCGGGCTTTCTTTACCTGGGCGGACTTCATAAAAATCTCCATATGCCTCGAAAGGCCAAACCAAGATTAAACCTTTTAGGTGGAGCCGTTGGAATTGGAGGCCAGCAAACGGGGATTTATCCACACGACGGTCCGGGCGGCTGGAATATCATTGGAAACTCGCCGGTAGATCTTTTTAAAGCTGATCAGGATAAACCTTGTTTTGCAAAAGCCGGTGATCGCGTTCAATTTTATAAGGTCACTTTAGAGGAACATCAAAAAATCAAGGCACTGGAAGCGACTGGGTTTTACAAATTGGAAAGTGAGGTGATTGATGATTAAAGTATTAAAAACCGGATTATACTCCAGTATTCAGGATCTTGGTCGACCGGAATTTCAAATTTACGGTGTACCTGTATCGGGAGTCATGGATGCCTATTCGGCGAAGATGGCTAACATTTTATTGGGTAATAATGCTACAGATGCCGTCTTGGAAATGACCATGACGGGAGCTGTTTTACAGTTTAAGG
This sequence comes from Flavobacteriaceae bacterium, assembly GCA_013001965.1. Lineage (GTDB taxonomy): Bacteria > Bacteroidota > Bacteroidia > Flavobacteriales > Flavobacteriaceae > JABDLA01. Next base: position 22,267 of record JABDLA010000049.1, read on the forward strand.
CAAATACATTATTAAGTATTTCAGGAGCAAATCTGAACCCCAAGCTCAATGATTCAGCAATTCGGATGCATACAGTAATTTCAGCCAATACCGATGATATCTTGACTTTTGGGCAAACGACCAAAGGTTTAAGGTCCTACCTGGCCGTGGCAGGTGGTTTTCAAACCAAAGTCATCATGGGCAGCCGCAGTATGTGCAGAAGCGTTACGGCTCAGACAACCCTTAAACTCAATGACGAATTAAAAATAGTAGAGTATAATCCGTATGAAACCGGAAAAAATGCATCTGTTAAATTCAATAATGACCATTTTGAATCAAGTCGAATAGATGTTTTTGAAGGTCCGGAATTTGATGCTTTGAACCATGATCAAAAAGAAAAGCTTTTGAATTCAGAATTCTCAATTTCAAAAGAGAACAATCGAATGGCTTACCAGTTGGAACAAGTTTTAGAAAATAAGCTGGAACCCATAATAACCTCGAGTGTGTTGCCGGGAACCGTGCAATTAACGCCCTCGGGCAAACTCATTATTTTAATGCGTGACGCTCAAACTACCGGAGGATATCCAAGAATTCTTCAGCTAAAAGAAACAGCCTTGAATGTGTTGTCCCAGAAATATACAGGAGATAATTTAAAATTCAATTTGATACCCTATCAATAAGGGTGATTATTGAAAGGTTTTTCTTATATGTATATTTTTCTCTACTTTAGAGGAAACTAAAATCCTTCAACAATGAAAAAACTATTATTATTACTGTTAGGCGTGGCAATTGGTTTTGCCATTTGTTATTTCTATTTCCAAAGTGATTCTCAAGCCGAAGCGGCTGAAACGGCTGAAGCTGTGGGCCCTCCAAGAGGTGTAATTACCGAAGCACAGGGAAAGGTTCTTGATGCAGCCTTTAATACAAGGCATCAGTTGATCAGCGATTCCATAGTGAAACGACCTGATAACCGTTCGTCCTGGTATTCTTTACAAGATATGAGAGATTATTTGTCATATGCCGAGGCCGAGTCCACTAAATTGGGTTACACTATGAATGGCGTGCGTATCTATTTGGGAGCTCATCCTAATGAAGGCGGCCTGGTAGGCTATACAACCATGTTCCTGGTACCAACCGGAACAAAAGGGGTTTCTGAGGGAAGTATGCTAAACTTCTCGTTCCAAGGCGGTGGCGATATTCCTGGTGGTCCTGGGTTAAATGATGGTGATGATGGTGATCCTCCAAATGCCAATTTTCCGAACAATTAAATTCACCTTTGGATCAATTTTTAAGAGAGAACTATACACTATTAAATGATGGCGTTGTTATTTTAGCCGCCATGGTTGGATTGATCTTGTATAGAAAATTTAAAGATTCCAATGCCAAATATTTTATCTATTTTCTAATTTATGCGGCCTTAGTCGATTTTCTGGGAGGATATCCAAGTTTTATGGATAAGTATGAGTTCCTGGAGTCGATTAAATCTATTTTAGAAGGCACTAAATTTGAAAGAAATTTCTGGTGGTCCACCATTTTCTGGAAAGTTGGTAGTGTATTGTTCTTCTCTTTTTATTTTCATCGGATACTCAAGAAAGTCCGATTTAAAAAAATTATCTGGTTTGAAGGCTGGCTCTTTTTCAGTTTTTGTTTGATATATATTATTCTCAACTGGGAACAATTATTTACCTCATCATTTCCAATAATTTCAATACTCGGTGCCATAATTATTCTGAGCTGTGCCATTTTATACTTTATTGAAATATTAGAAGGAGATCGCATCCTTAAATTTTATAAATCTTTAAATTTTTATATCAGCTCAGCAATACTGGTTTGGTGGCTGGTAAGGACCCCAATCATTTTTTTCGATATTTATTTTTCAAGAGAAGATTGGGATTTTGTCATATTAAGATATCATCTTTATCTTTTTTCTAATATTTTTATGTATCTCAGTTTTGTAATTGGAATGATATGGTCCAGGCCGGAGAACGAATAGTTAGCACCGATGCCGAAAGGTATTTATTGATCTACATGATCGCTGTAGTAGTGATCGTTACGGCTTTGGTGATCATTTTCTTTATCGTTTTTCAGAAGCGAAAGAATAAAATCCTAATCGATAAATTCAAGCAGCAACAGGCATTTGAGGAAGAAATCGCAAAAACCCAGCTTGAAATTCAAGAGCAAACCCTGAAGAATGTCGGACAGGAATTGCATGACAATGTGGGCCAGTTATTGTCCTTCGCCAGTATGCAGCTCAATGTTGCTTCCGATCTGGCTGCCGAAAAGCTTAAAGGAAAAATTGATGATACCAAAGATGTTATAAAAAATACCATTCAGGAAGTCCGAGCGCTTTCGAAATCACTGAATTCGGATGTGATCTCGAATTTCGGACTACTGGAATCTCTGCAAAATGAAGTTGACCGTCTCAACAAATTAAAAAAGATCAGAGCAGAGCTTTCTCTAAGTGGAGATACTTACACGCTAAATTCGAAGAAAGATGAGCTCATTCTGTTTCGTATCGTTCAGGAATTCTTATCAAATACAATGAAATATGCCGAAGCAACTGAACTTAAAATTGTATTAAATTATAAAGTAGATGCACTCCACATTCATGTAAAAGACGATGGTAAAGGATTTAATGAGGCATTGATCGCTAAAGGATCAGGGTTGCTCAATATGAAGAACAGGGCAGAGCTAATACATGCAAATTATAAGTTGGAATCTCATCCCGGTCAGGGTGTTACCTTAGATCTGAGCTATCCCATTTCTTAAGACAACCATTTGAAAAAGAACTTTAAGGCTTTTAGTTTTCCTTTATAAGGCGCATATCGAATTGGGAAATCCAACCAATTGGCCTTTTTCACAATCGGCTTTTTATGCGAAAAGGTTTCAAAACCATGACGGCCATGGTAAGCGCCCATTCCACTTTCACCAACGCCGCCAAAGGGCAATCTGTGGTTTCCAAAATGGACCATTGTATCATTAATAACGCCACCACCAAAGCTGTATTTTTGCGTCATTCTTTTGCTGAACTTTGAATTTTTTGAGAAGACATAAAATGAAAGTGGTTTTTCAAAATGAGTGACAATCCTATCGATATCATTTTCAGTTTCAAAAGTAAAAAGCGGTAATACTGGTCCAAAGATTTCATCCTGCATAGCGAGGCTGTCAATTTGGGGATTATCGATCAAAGTTGGTGCGATGTAATTGGATGCTGCATTCTGCTGTCCACCCAAACATATCTCTGATTCATCCAGTATACGAGACAGACGTTCAAAATTCCTAGCATTTATTACTCTTGCATAGTCTTCCGATTTTTCCGGATCCTGACCATAAGCTTTTGTAATTTCAAATTTTATGGCTTCAATTAATTTAGATTTAATTTGATGGTGAACAATAATATAATCAGGCGCTATACAGGTTTGACCGGCATTTAAAAATTTCCCCCACACCAGGCGTTTTGCAGTCAGTTTCAGATTAACATTACGATCGATTATGCAAGGTGATTTTCCACCCAACTCCAGGGTTACGGGTGTTAAATGAGGGGCAGCTGCCTTGGCAACAATCTTTCCTACCGGGACACTTCCGGTGAAGAAAATATAATCCCAACGTTCGTTTAAAAGCGCCGTGGCTTCCGGAATGCCACCTTGCACCGTTGCAACATAGGCCTGTTCGAATACCCTGGAGAGTATTTGCGCTACCAATTGCGATGTATGAGGTGTGAGTTCACTCGGTTTAACCACAACCGTATTGCCAGCGGCTACAGCCGACACTACTGGAGAGATCGCTAATTGAAACGGATAATTCCATGGAGAAATGACCAAAACGCATCCGTAGGGTTCCGTTATGATATAATCTTTAGACGGAAAATTCAGCAGGGAGGGTTGCACGCGTTTAGGGCTTGTCCATTTGTGTAAATGTTTCAGTGCAAGATCAATTTCATTAAGGACAATGCCCAGTTCACTTAAGTAGGACTCGAACTCAGGTTTATTAAAATCTTTCCGCAGGGCGTCGTAAATTGCAGTTTCATTTGAAATTATTTCCTGTCGCAATTTTTTAAGATGTCGTTTTCTAATACCAATGTCCTTTGTAATATCAGATTTGAAAAATTTGCGTTGGGATTGTATCAATTCAGGAATGTTCACTTCACTTTTCTTTAAAGATAATCAATTAGATCGTACAGGCGTCCCAAATTGGGTCGGATGGAAGTGGCGCCTCTATATCGATTTCAATTTTACTAACCGGATGAATAAATCGTATTCTTCGGGCATGCAAGTGAATACCTGCATTTTTATTACTGCGGTCAAAGCCATATTTGAGATCACCCTTAATAGGTGATCCTATACTGGCCAACTGGCATCTGATTTGATGATGGCGTCCGGTTTCCAGAGCGATCTCAAGTAAGAAATAGCTGTTCAATGATTTGATGAGCTCGTAATGAAGAATTGCTTTTTTACTATCCTTCATCTCAGAACTATATGCCGAAGATTTATTGTTTTTAGGATTCTTTTTCAGCCAATGCGTTAATGTGGCTTTGTCCAGCTCAGGTTTATTTTTTACAATAGCCCAGTAGGTCTTCGATACGTCCTTATTGGCAAACATGGCATTGAGCCGTGAAAGGGCTTTGGACGTCCTCGCAAAAACTACAATCCCTGAGGTTGGACGGTCCAAACGATGTACAACACCAAGAAATACTTTCCCTGGTTTTTTATATTTCTTTTTAATATAGGCTTTGGTAATATCGCTAAGAGGTTGATCACCTGTCTTGTCACCTTGCACGATGTCACCTACGCGCTTGTTTACGATAATGAGGTGATTGTCTTCATATAAAACCTGAAGATTATCTGGATTTGAAATCAATTTCATGAATTAATATTGCTCTGTGTCGCTTGGAAAGTCAACATTTTTGACATCAGTAACATATTGGGATATGGCCTTTGTCATGTCTTCGTATAAATTCATATAGCGTCTTAAGAATCTCGGATTGAATTCGTGGGTCATCCCAATCATATCAGGAAGAACCAGGACTTGACCGTCGACACCATTTCCGGCGCCAATACCAATAACCGGAATACTTACGCTATCTGCAACCTCTTTGGCTAATTCGGCCGGAATCTTTTCCAAGATAATTCCGAAGCAACCTATTTTTTCAAGCATCAAGGCGTCTTCTTTCAGTTGCTCGGCTTCTTGTTCTTCTTTCGCTCGAACCGTATATGTGCCAAATTTATAGATCGACTGTGGTGTTAAACCCAAATGCCCCATAACCGGAATACCGGCATTAAGAATTCGCTTTATAGACTCTTTTACTTCTTTTCCACCTTCAAGTTTGACCGAGTGTGCGCCGCTCTCTTTCATAATTCGAATTGCCGATCGCAAAGCTTCCTTGGGATCACTTTGATAGGTTCCGAAGGGAAGGTCAACCACCACAAGGGCACGATTCACAGCTCTAATGACCGAAGAGGCATGATAGATCATTTGATCTAATGTAATTGGCAAAGTGGTCTCATGACCTGCCATGACATTACTCGCCGAATCACCAACTAAAATGACATCGACACCGGCACCGTCCACAATTTTCGCCATGGTATAATCATATGCTGTAAGCATCGATATTTTCTCGCCGGTACGTTTCATGTCAACCAATGATTTGGTAGTGACACGTTTATATTCCTTCTTCGCTATAGACATCTGTGATCTTAAATTTTGATAGAGTGTAAAAGTAATAAATTAAGCTGTATGCAAAGACTTTTCTTTTGATATCATGCTTAAAGAATGACAGCTTGTCATATTTTTAGTCATGGCACAATGATTGTCTTATGGTTGCTGTAACATTTTTGAATTAACATATTAAAGACTAAAATAAAGTTATGAGTAAAATTATAGGAATTGACTTAGGAACGACCAACTCATGCGTTTCTGTAATGGAAGGTAATGAACCGGTTGTAATTCCTAATGCCGAAGGTAAGCGCACTACGCCATCTGTAATTGCATTTGTTGAAGGCGGTGAAATTAAAGTTGGAGATCCTGCCAAACGTCAGGCAGTGACCAACCCAACCAAAACTGTGTATTCAGTAAAACGCTTTATGGGTAACAAGTATTCTGAATCTAAAAAAGAAGCAGAACGTGTACCCTATAAAGTGGTAAAGGGTGATAATGACACACCAAGAGTTGATATTGATGGCAGGCTTTATACGCCTCAGGAATTATCGGCAATGGTGCTTCAAAAGATGAAGAAGACCGCCGAAGATTATTTAGGAACATCGGTAACTGAAGCCGTTATTACTGTTCCTGCTTATTTTAATGATGCTCAACGTCAAGCAACAAAGGAAGCCGGTGAAATTTCAGGCCTGAAAGTAAGACGAATCATTAACGAGCCAACCGCTGCCGCCCTGGCATACGGTATGGATAAGAAAGGCAAGGACCAAAAAATTGTTGTTTTCGATTTTGGTGGAGGAACACATGATGTTTCTGTTCTCGAATTAGGGGATGGCGTTTTTGAAGTATTATCTACCGATGGTGACACACACTTAGGTGGTGACGATGTGGACGAAAAGATCATCAACTGGTTGGCAGAGGAGTTTAAAACTGATGAAGGTTTAGATCTTAGAAAAGACCCAATGGCCTTGCAACGCTTGAAGGAAGCTTCAGAAAAAGCCAAGATCGAATTATCGTCATCTGCACAAACAGAGATCAACTTACCATATGTCACAGCTACAGCTAGTGGACCAAAACACTTAGTACGAACTTTAACAAGAGCTAAATTCGAACAATTGATCGACGATCTTGTGAAGCGAACCATAGAACCATGTCAAACCGCATTGAAGGCGGCCGGACTTAAGAAAACTGATATCGACGAGATCATCCTGGTTGGAGGATCAACGCGTATTCCAGCTGTTCAAGAAGCGGTAGAGAAGTTCTTCGGAAAGGCACCTAGTAAAGGGGTGAATCCCGATGAAGTTGTTGCCGTTGGAGCAGCCATTCAAGGTGGTGTATTGACCGGAGATGTAAAAGATGTATTACTCCTTGACGTCACACCCTTATCATTGGGTATTGAGACCATGGGGAATGTGATGACAAAATTAATTGAGGCCAATACGACCATTCCAACGAAGAAATCGCAGGTGTTCTCAACAGCTGCCGATAATCAGCCTTCGGTTGAGATTCATGTATTACAAGGAGAACGTCCAATGGCTGCCAATAATAAAACGATTGGTAGATTCCATCTCGATGGAATTCCTCCGGCGCCAAGAGGTGTACCTCAAATTGAAGTCACCTTTGATATCGATGCCAACGGTATTATTCATGTAACGGCCAGCGATAAAGCGACCGGAAAAACACAGGATATCAGAATTGAGGCATCATCAGGACTGACAGACGCCGAAATAGAGAAAATGAAGCAGGAAGCAGAGGCTAATGCCGAAGCTGATGCTAAAGCTAAGGAAACCGCCGATAAGCTAAATAGTGCTGACGCGATGATCTTCCAGACGGAAAAGCAACTTAATGAGTTTGGCGATAAATTATCTGATGATAAGAAAAAGCCAATTGAAGAAGCTTTGGAGGAACTGAAAAAGGCGTATGAATCCAAGGATCTTGATGTCATCGATCCGGCTCTTGAGAAGATCAATGAAGCCTGGAAGGTTGCCAGTGAAGAAATGTACAAAGCTCAGCAAGATGCACAGGCTAACGGTCAGCCAGGAGCTGATGCAGGAGAGGGTGGAGACAGTTCTGAAGGCAGTGACGTTGAAGACGTAGACTTCGAAGAAGTCAAGTAGCCTGTCCTGAGCGATGTCGAAGGGTAGACTTCGAAGAAGTAAAATAAATTAGATTAACATCCTAATAGATGAAAAAGCGCAATCTGAAAAGGTTGCGCTTTTTATTTATACATAGTATTAATTTCAATTCAATGTTTTAAGAAACCATAGCATAAAACAATAACTTCAGAAAACTAGTTTTTGTGAATATTAAAGACAAATATTATAAATATTTAAAGTAATATCCTACAAAAAAGTGCATTATATCGAATAAATAGGACATTTTATAGATTATTTAATCAAATAATATATATTTATTACCTCAAATCTAAACAACTTAAAATGACCTAGTTATGAAACGAAATTTACTTTTTACTTTTATTTTGGTGATTCTGGCAATTGGAATAACCAACGCCCAAACGATTGTATGGTCATCCGACTGCGAAGATTTATCCGGTTGGGCATGGGATGATATTGATGGTGATGGCCAAAATTGGTTTTATTATACCGGAGGTACAAATATTGGATTTCAACCCGGACAGTTTTTAGCGTCCCCTTCCATGTCAGCTAGTCCGGACAATGCCATTCAAACGCCATCATTTACAATTCCTGGAAATGCTGAGAGTATTTCAATCGATTTCCGGATTGCAGCATCCAGTAACACCTCATATTTAGAAACATATGGTGTTTATATTCAGGAAGTTGGTGTAGGAGGTCCCTATGATGATTTGATCCACCAGGCAACATTAAACGATGGTGGTGATAATTCTGCAAGCATGGTCAATGTAAGTATTCCAAGTTCTTATGCAGGAAAGACTGTAATAATCAGTTTTAGGCACTTCAATACTACGAATCAGGAATTTCTAATGGTTGATGATATCTCTGTGGAATCGCAAGAATCTTTATCAATAGAGAACTCAAATTTTGATAATTTTTCATTTTATCCTAATCCTGTGAATACCATTTTAAATTTTAACACTCAAAAACAAATATCTCAGGTTCAAATTTTTAACATTTTAGGCCAAAATGTTATGAATTTGCATGGATCAAATTTAATGGACAATAAAATTAATGTTGCCGATCTCTCGAATGGCAATTATTTAATGAAGATTATTATTGATGGAGCTTCACAGGTATTTAGATTGGTGAAAAAATAAAAGATATCTTTTGAAAAAATACTAATAAAAAAGGCTTTATAATTTATAAAGCCTTTTTTTATGCATCGAAACCATTACATAAAATTACCATTTGGATCTACCTTTACTTTAATTATTTCGTCACCGTTTTTTAAGGTAATTTTATATTGCTTTCTTGCAATTTCTTTTTTGTGATGATAGTTTACTCTGTAAACATCACTCACAATAGACCAGTTCGGGAATCTTTTGACAACCGCTTTTACAACGTCATCGGGCAGTTTGACATCTTTAAATTTTTCAACGGTCCTTAAGATTTCTCCATTCTGATCAAATACAGCAACTATTTTCCCATCTGGAATATAAAATGATATGGTATATGTATCATACTCATCACTGTATAATTCCGATTTTGTAATGTCATATAAACCTACTTTATCTTCAAGCATTTGAACTGGAATAGCTGCTTCCATATTGTCAACGGCATCAAGATACTTGTAGTTTACAGCAATTCTAACCTCAGATAAGGTAATTACCTGAGCAAACATATGGGTGGCGAACCCAAAGAATAACAGGCCTAATATTAGTTTTTTCATAGTGCACATTTTTTAAATTAGCTTAGTAATGTAATGTTCAAATTCATCTTAAACTATGACTAAGGTCAAATGACTTAATTATTAATTATTTAATAACCATTTTATAACGATTTGATAATAATAATTGATTAAAATAAAATTAGGCAGGAGGTCAAATAAACTATGCGTGCATAATAAAAATTATCTTATATTTGACGAAATCTTTATCCATGCCTTCCGAATTAAATCAATTATTGAAAATAAAACATCCAATCATCCAGGCACCTATGTTTTTGGTGTCTAACACGGCCATGGTAATCGAGGCCATGAAATGTGGCATTGCTGGTTGCATTCCTGCCTTGAATTACAGAACTCTTGAAGAGCTTAGGGCTGCTGCCCGTGAACTCAAAGCGGCCAGGCAGGAGGGTGGTTCCTACGGATTTAATTTGATTGTAAATAAATCTAACGTCAAATATAAAGGGCAATTAAAAGTGCTTTGCGAAGAAGGTTGTGATTTTATCATCACTTCTTTAGGAAGCCCTGAAGAAACCATCAAGCAAGCTCATGTTGCGGGAATCAAAGTATTTTGTGATGTAGTTGATCTAAAATTCGCCAAGAAAGTGGAAGGCCTTGGTGCTGATGCTGTCATTGCAGTAAATAATGAAGCCGGTGGTCATCGCGGCGGATTTTCACCCGAAGAACTCATTAAACTATTAGTCGATAATTGTAATATCCCGGTGATTTCGGCTGGTGGTGTAGGTTGTAAGGAAGATATTGATAGGATGCTAAGTTATGGTGCCGCCGGTGTTTCTGTCGGTAGTCCGTTTATTGCCTCTACCGAAGCCAATGTCACCGAAGAATATAAACAAGCTTGTGTTGACTATGGCGCCGATGATATTGTCATGACCGAACGCATTTCGGGAACACCCTGTACCGTTATCAATACGCCTTATGTTCAGAAAATTGGAACCAAAGCGACCTGGTTGGAAAATGTTCTGAATAAAAATAAAAAATTAAAGAAGTGGGTAAAGATGGTCCGTTTTTCAATCGGGATGAAAGCGACCGAAAAAGCAGCAAAAAAAGCAACTTATAAAACCGTTTGGGTGGCAGGTCCCAGCATAGAATATACAAAGGACATATTGCCTACAAAGGAAATCATCGCAAAACTTATCAATTGAATTCGGCGAAGACGGAAGTTTTTAAATCAGGCCATTCTTCCAAAAGGATGCCGTAACAACAACTATTTCGTTTAAACCCATCTTTGAGGTAAACGTTTTTTCGTAAAATGCCTTCGAGCGTAGCCCCAATTTTTTCAACGGCCTTTCTAGACCGAAGATTCCGCTCGTCAATTCTAAATTCTACTTTTTCAAACTTTAAATCTTCAAAGGCATATTGAAGCATTAAGAATTTCATATGCATGTTTAGGCCTGTACCATGAAATTCCCTTCCAAGCCAGGTCGATCCAATCTCAAGCACTTTATTGGTCCGGTCTATGTTCATAAATGTGCTGCTTCCTGCGTAAGAACCAGCAACCTTATCAAAAACAATGAATGGAATTGTTGTCTTATGATAATAACCGTCTACGGCCTTTTGAACATATAATCGCAGTGCCTCAGGATTTGATATGTCACTAGGCGAATATTCTACCAATCTGTCCTGTGATGCAATTGAAATTAAATGTTTGTAGTTACTTAAATCCAGTAATTCCAATTTTACGCGATTATTCTCCAGGCTCATCCATCTCATGCTTTAAAAGTAATACTCTAATTGCTAATGGCAAAACATCCTTTTCAAGCACAAAAAAATTAAAAAGCGCTTCGATTTAATCCAATGATCATAAATTTTTAGTCTGAAAATAGTGACATTACTTGATTTAATTTATTATATTCGTATAGCATCTTTTTAAGGATGAAACTTTCCTAATATCTTGATTAATAGCAAATCAGTACGGGCTAAGCTTTATTTGTAGTTCGTAATCTTTTCCGCCCTGAATACATGTGATACTTTATTCTCTCTTGTTATATACCGCTCCGGGTATGTATGAATATTATCTACATTTTGTTATGATTAATTGTTATTAATCAACTTTATATATTATGGAAAATTTTACGTTTAGATTCAACAGATCTAAATTTAAAAGCAATCCGATTTCCCTTTGGA
>JABDLA010000053.1 GCA_013001965.1 Flavobacteriaceae bacterium
TCTGCAAATACGGCTTCTTTTTTAACACCTTCGGCTTGCTTCAGAATATTTTCCAATTGAATTCCAAAGGCCTCGATTTGCCTTAAATCCTGCCCCTTTACTTTGATACCCATCGGTGCCCTCATGCCAGTCTGTAGCATGACCAATCTGGTTTCAATGGGTTGTAGTTTAGGTGCCGAAGTAACACCAGGCAACTTGGTGACTTTTACAATCTCATTCCATATATCATCAGGAGATTTGATTTCTGGCCGCCAGTTGCGATAAAATTCTCCGTTTCTATCTTCAATTAACTGAGATCGATCAATTGCCTTAAAAGGGACATTTTCGGTCGTATTAGGATTTGCTATAAAACTTCCGTTTATCAATTCAAATAATCCTTCATCATTAACTTTATAACGTTGCTGTTTTCCATCCTCATTCAGCATATATTCGGGTTTATATTGAATGACATTCTCATACATTGACATCGGCGCTGGATCTAAAGCAGATTCTGTGCGACCAGCTTTTCCAACAACGGTTTCAATTTCAGGGATACTGGCTACAGCCATATCCAGTTGTTGTAATACACGTTTATTTTCTTCAACACCCGAATGTGGCATGGAGGTTGGCATGAGTAGAAAAGACCCTTCATTCAAGGATGGCATAAATTCTTTACCCGTATTTTTCATGATGAAAAATCCACCAATTACAAGTAGCGTTGGAATGGACAAAAACAACATTTTGTTTTCGAGGCACCACCTTAAAATTTGTGTATAATAGGTTCTAAATAGAGTGAAAACACCCAATAAGCCAAAGCTGATTATACTTACAAATATTAGATTCCAAAAGATACTTTTATCAACGCCTAACGGACGCCAGTAGGTGGCCAGTAAAACTATAATTGCCAAAGCCGAAATTATTATATTGATAAGGTTCGCCTGTTTATTAGTTAACTTATTAAGATGCTTGAATATGCCTGTTACTCCAAAGGCTATCAAAATCAACCCTAACCAATACCCATAAATCACCGAGATTATTCCAAATACTACAAGCAGGCTATTCAAAACATAATTAAAATTGGGTTTTCTGTTTTTCTTTTTGAATAAAAATGCCGCAAAGGGAGGAATTAAGAATAGTGCTACAATTATTGAAGCTGTCAATGCGAAGGTTTTGGTAAACGCCAATGGCCTGAACAGTTTGCCTTCTGCACCAATTAAAGTAAATACGGGGATAAAACTTATAATGGTGGTCATTACTGCGGTAAGGATCGCACCGGAAACTTCCGATGTTGCATTATAAACTACCGAGTTAACAGGAAGTCTATTTTTGTTTTCATCTAAATGCCTGATTATATTTTCTGAAAGAATAACACCTACATCCACCATGGTCCCAATGGCAATGGCAATTCCTGATAGCGCTACAATATTAGCATCGACACCAAAGAGCTTCATTGCTATAAATACCATTAAAACAGCAACCGGCAATAAGCCAGAAATCAAAATAGAAGCGCGAAGGTTAAACACCATTATGATGATGACAAGGATGGTGATTAATATTTCCAATGTTAAAGCTTCATTGAGTGTACCTAAAGTTTCCTGTATAAGTTCTGTTCGATCATAAAATGGAATAATAGTTAATTGTGATGTCCTTCCATCGGCTAGTACTTTTGTAGGTAAGCCAGCACTTAGTTCATTGATCTTATCTTTGACATTATTAATGACCTCCATAGGATTTGCACCGTATCGCGCCACAACAACCCCACCTACTACTTCTGCTCCCTCTTTGTCCAATATGCCTCTTCTTGTGGAAGGTCCTAATGAAACTTTACCTATATCCTTAATTTTGATGGCCGTAAAATCCTCGGAAGTAATAACCGCGTTTTCTATATCAGAAATGGATTTTACATAACCTAAGCCACGAACTAAATATTCTGCCTGGTTGATTTCTAATGTTTGGGCACCGATATCCCTATTACTGTCTTTAACCGCCTGAACAACATGGTGAAGGCTTACATTATACTGCCGCATCAATTCCGGATCAACATCTACCTGATATTCCTGAACATAACCCCCAATAGAGGCCACTTCCGAAACGCCACTGGCAGACGATAAGGCATATTTCACATAAAAATCCTGGATGCTCCTAAGTTCATGAAGATCCCATCCTCCCGTAACCTTACCATTCTCGTCTCGACCTTCTAATGTATACCAAAAGATTTGGCCTAAACCCGTTGCATCTGGGCCTAGGGCGGGATTAACACCTTCAGGTAATAACCCACTTGGCAAAGAATTTAATTTTTCCAGAATACGACTTCGGCTCCAATAGAACTCTATATCTTCTTCAAAAATGATGTAGATGCTTGAAAAACCAAACATAGATGAACTCCTAATGGTTTTGACGCCAGGAATACCAAGCAATGATGTCGTTAATGGATAACTGATCTGGTCTTCTATATCTTGAGGTGAACGACCATCCCATTTGGTAAAAACAATTTGTTGATTTTCTCCAATATCAGGTATGGCATCCACGGCCACAGGATCATTAGGTAAAAACCCGATATCCCAGTTAAAAGGCGCATTAATTGTTCCCCATCCTATAAAAAGAAGGAGCATTAAAACTGCAACGAGTTTATTTTCTATTAAGAATTTTATGCTTTTATTCAGCATGTGATTTGATTATTAAAGGGTTAGACTTCGTAACAGGAATTTCCTGAATACAACAATTGGTCCTTATGAAATAATGACACAGGACGTTAAGGTCTAATTTTAATAATCAAATTAAATAAGACTCATCAAGCTTGTATATCGGCCTGACAATGAGCGGAGGCGGGTATTCTGAAAAGTTTGTTTCTTTATCAACTAACTCCTCAAATCCGTTAATGAAAGTATGTATAAATGAAACGAGAAATATTTGCTTGTCGATAGAAAGATCATTAAAAGAAATTTTTAATTCATTCTGACCTTCGATGACCAGTTGCTCATCACTACAGCAGTTTTTCTTCATGATTTCGCATGCTGTGTCTGATGCTGTCATTTCCATGCCGCAGCTATCTGCTTTCTGGAAAAAGGCAGTATCTACAAGAACATCGCCACAGTAATGCATACCAACAGTAAATGAGGTTGTAGACACAAGGACTACGAACGCCATAAACACCGATACTATTTTTTGCAAAAATCGTTTCATCACCTACAAAATTAGCAAATTATAAATAAAACAATGAATTTTATAAAAATCTTAACGCCCTTATCTTTTTATCTTATCATAGTAAAACGCTGGTAATAAGATCAATAGCAATAATGGCTGAATTAAAAATCTACGAATATTAAAAAAGATATAATAGTCTTCCTGCCTGGGGTTTATCACAAAATATAAAAAGAATAAAAGAAGAATAACATAAGCGATCCCGTATAGGATCGAGGCAAATCTAATAACACCCTTATCCCGAAATACCTGGAAAAGGATCCATAAAGAAATGCCGGTATTCAAAGCATAACGCAAGGTAGTAAATAAGGTGAGTTTCAAAGTTTCCCGCCTTGGTGAATCAATATACAAATAGTCGTTTTTAAAAAACTGAAGGTAAGGATCGTAAAATAGATAATCTTCAAAAAACCGGATCATTGCCAATGCCACAAGTGATAAAGCGAGCCATATGTAACGTGTGTTTTTAGACATCCCTTAAATGTGATATGGTGTATCGCCTTACCCAGACCATCCAGAGAACAAATACCAATCCGTAGATGATCAAAGGAAAAATTACGGTATGTAATATTTCACGCCGCCACGGATAATGGAATAAGCCAATAGATAAAATAGCAATACGGATCAAGTTGACCGAGTAGATCAACACACTGCCAGCCAATATATAGATCGCTGTTCGTTTCAAAGTTCCTGCAAAGGCAATAATGAAGGAAACAAATAAAATGATGACACTTATTGAATTACAGCCTTCTATGACCCTGGCCACAAATTTATTGTTGATGATCAGCTTCATTGAAGGTTCATCTGGATGAGCCTGGATGGAAGCATCATAGCCAACACTATCGATTATTAATTCACTCTGCCGTGCTGTGAGATTGGTAATATAATCGGGGTAATATTTTGACCCATCAGAAAGATCGAGATAAAATTTATAACTCATGGTTAAAATAATATACACCGTCAGGAACGTAATTATAAATTTTATAACCGACTTATATTTTTTAAAAAGTGTCTTCAAATGACTTTCTCTAATAGGGTTTAAATTTACAGAATATCATACCCTCAAAATTGAATGAAATTAGATACTTTTACTAAAATTTTCAACATATGAATTTTGAGAACCTTCAGCCAAAAGTAGCCGAAATAGTTTCAACTGCAAATGAAACTGTTGAAAATCGCTTATATCAAATTTGTAGGTTGCTCCAGGAGCAAGTCCCCTATTATGATTGGGTTGGATTTTATTTTAAGAACGGTGATAAAAATGAACTTAAACTTGGGCCTTATGTTGGTGAACCAACAGATCATACCATCATTCCTTTCGGAAAAGGAATTTGCGGGCAGGTGGCTCTGAGCAATGAAAATTTTGTAGTGCCCGATGTAAATGCCCAGGACAATTATATCGCCTGCAGCATACATGTAAAAGCAGAGATCGTTGTCCCCATATTTGTGAATGGTGAGAATATCGGACAGATCGATATCGATTCCAATACGGCTGATCCCTTTACTGAAAAAGATGAACGCCTTCTGGAGTTTGTTTGTCTTGAAGTATCAAAACTTTTGTAGTTGTTAATAACTCCTTCATTTGGTTGAAAAAACCAATTCATTTCAATCTGATAAAAATTGGGATATCATTACATTTGTGTGCTTAAAGAGCATTCTCTATGAGCAATTCAAAAACGATCAAATCTGCTTTAATTTCAGTCTTCAATAAATCGGGGCTTGAACCTATTGTAAAACAACTTAACGACCTTGGTGTGACCATCTATTCAACCGGTGGTACACAAAAATTCATCAACGACCTTGGCATTGACGTCGTTCCTGTTGAAGACATTACTTCCTATCCTTCCATTCTTGGAGGCCGTGTTAAAACATTGCATCCCAAAGTCTTCGGAGGTATTTTAAACCGGCAAGAGAACAGCTCGGATGTCGCCGAATTAAGCACTTATGAAATTCCCCAGATCGATGCCGTAATTGTAGATCTATATCCATTTGAGAAAACAGTAGCTTCAGGTGCCGGTGAAGTGGATATTATAGAAAAAATTGATATCGGTGGTATCTCCCTGATACGTGCGGCCGCGAAAAACTTTAGAGATGTTGTTTGTGTTTCTTCGGTCGATGACTATCAGGAATTTCTTGATGTCATAACAGAGAATAATGGCGTACTCGATGAATCTCAACGAAAAAAGTTTGCGCGTAAAGCTTTTAATGTTTCCTCCCATTATGATACGGCCATCTTCAATTATTTCAATAAAGGCGAAGATCAAACTGCCTTAAAATTAAGCGTGCTAGATGGCAAGGAATTACGCTATGGCGAAAACCCCCATCAAAAAGGTTTTTTCTTTGGAGAATTTGATGCCTTGTTCACAAAACTGCACGGAAAAGAATTAAGCTATAATAATTTGCTGGATGTTGATGCTGCTGTCAATTTAATGAATGAATTTGAGGGAGAAGCACCAACCTTTGCCATCTTAAAACACAATAACGCCTGTGGATTGGCACAACGTGATACTGTTTACCAGGCGTATTTAAGTGCATTGGCAGGTGATCCGGTTTCGGCTTTTGGCGGCATCTTGATTAGCAATACCGAAATCGATAAAGAAACGGCAGAGGAAATTCATAAGCTTTTCTGCGAAGTTGTCATTGCACCAAGCTTTTCATCAGAAGCTGAAGCTGTTTTAAAAGGAAAAAAGAATCGAATCCTTCTTAAACAAAAGCCATGTTCTTTACCCGACACTATTATCCGAACATGCTTAAATGGTGTTCTGGTTCAAGACAGAGATACAATTACCGATAGTTTGGAGCACATCACTAATGCGACCAGTAAATCACCTTCAGATGAGGAAATGGCCGACTTAATTTTCGCTTCCAAAATTTGCAAGCACACCAAATCAAATACTATCGTTTTGGCAAAGAACAGACAGCTTTGTGCCAGTGGTACCGGGCAAACCAGCCGTGTAGATGCATTAAATCAAGCCATTCATAAGGCCAAATCATTCTATTTTGATCTCGAGGGTGCCGTCATGGCGAGTGATGCCTTTTTTCCTTTTCCCGACTGTGTGGAGATTGCCGATAAGGCAGGTATCACGGCGGTCATTCAACCGGGAGGCTCCATTAAGGATCAATTGAGTATTGATTATTGTGACACCCATGATCTCGCCATGATATTCACCGGGACACGTCATTTTAAGCATTAATTTTGTCCTCAAAAAATACAGCGTTTTTAAAAGTCCAGATTACCTTTAGTTTCGTATATTTTATTACATTTACAAATATTCAAATCAAGACAGTAACAACCCTCAGATAATTTAACTAAACGTATGGGATTTTTTGATTTCTTAACTGAAGAAATTGCAATAGATTTAGGCACAGCTAATACGCTTATCATTCACAACGATAAAGTTGTTGTTGATAGTCCTTCCATAGTCGCCAGAGACAGAATAACCGGAAAAATAATCGCAGTTGGTAAAGAGGCCAGCCTGATGCAGGGTAAAACCCATGAAAATATTAAGACCATACGGCCTTTGAAGGATGGTGTTATCGCCGATTTCGATGCAAGTGAGCAGATGATCAGTATGTTCATCAAAAACATCCCTGCCCTAAAAAAGAAATTATTTGCCCCGGCTTTACGAATGGTTATATGCATCCCTTCCGGAATTACCGAGGTTGAAATGCGAGCTGTGAAAGAATCGGCCGAACGTGTGAACGGTAAAGAGGTTTATCTTATTCATGAACCCATGGCTGCCGCAATTGGTATTGGCGTTGATATCATGCAACCTAAGGGAAACATGATCGTTGATATTGGTGGCGGAACAACCGAAATTGCAGTGATCGCCCTTGGTGGCATTGTTTGTGACAAATCGGTTAAGGTTGCCGGAGATGTGTTTACCAACGATATCATTTATTATATGCGAACACAGCATAATTTATATGTTGGTGATCGCACGGCGGAAAAAATAAAGATCCAGATTGGGGCAGCAACCGAAGACCTTGAATTGCCTCCTGAAGAAATGAGCGTTCAGGGACGTGATTTGTTAACTGGTAAGCCAAAACAGGTTCAAATATCCTATCGTGAAATTGCAAAAGCCCTGGACAAGTCCATACTTAGGGTTGAAGATTCGGTCATGGAAACCCTTTCGCAAACTCCTCCAGAACTCGCCGCTGATATCTACAATACCGGTATTTATTTGGCCGGTGGCGGATCGATGTTGAGAGGTCTTGATAAGCGATTGTCACAGAAAACAGACCTGCCCGTTTATATTGCAGAAGATCCTCTAAGAGCGGTGGTGCGCGGAACCGGAATTGTACTTAAAAATCTTACTAAATACAAAAGTGTATTGATAAAATAGAGCTTGACTCATGCAACAAATCATCAATTTCTTCATTAGAAACAAAACCTTTCTATTGTTCTTGTTGCTTTTTTCAATCTCCATTTTTTTAACCATTCAGTCGCATTCCTATCACAAAAGCAAATTCATTAATTCGGCCAATTTCTTGACTGGTGGGGTTTATGAATCTGTAAATAATATCAGCCAGTATTTTGGTTTGAAGGAAGAAAACCAGAAACTCCTCGAGGAAAACAATAATCTCAAGTCGCTATTATTTAATGCCGAAGGAAACCTAGAAATCGATTCTTCATATGGCGGTTCTTATGTTTTAACTTCAGCCCAGGTCTTTAAAAACAGCTACTCGGCTTCAAACAATTATCTCACGATCAATAAAGGAAAAAAAGACAGTATTAAGGAAGATTTTGGAGTTATAACTTCAAAAGGGATTGTTGGAATCATCGACAATACTTCAAATAATTATGCAAGGGTCATGTCAATCTTGAATACGAATAGTCGTGTTAACGCCCAATTAAAAAAAACCAATCATTTTGGAACGCTGACCTGGAATACCAATTCGCCCGAAATCGTTCAACTCATCGATATTCCTAAACAGGCTCCTATTCAAGCAGGTGATACGGTGATCACAGGAGGGCGGTCAACTATTTTCCCAAAGGGTATTCCTATTGGAGTAGTTCTCTCTTATGCTCTTGACGACACCGAAAATTATTTTACAATCGATTTAAAACTGTTCAATGACATGACCAATATTGGACATGTTCATATTGTCGAGAATAAAGATGCCGGAGAAATAAAGAAACTCGATACCAGGGATGAATAACGCGATTACCCTAAATAGTATTCGATTCATCGTCTTGGTTTTGGTCCAGGTTTTACTAGTGAACAACATTAATTTCATGGGCTACATCAACCCCTATATTTACATTTTGTTCATCATACTTTATCCCATCAATAATAATCGGATGTTGTTTTTGTTTTTGAGTTTTTTATTGGGATTGTCTGTTGATCTTTTTTTAGATTCTGGTGGCGTCCATGCGGCGGCATCTGTATTTATAGCCTTCACAAGACCGTTGTTTCTTAAGTTCGCATTCGGGATGACCTATGAGCATCAAACGGTAAAAATAAATACCTCAGATATCGGCCAACGATTGACATATTTCATGCTGATCATAGTCGTGCATCATCTATTGTTGTTTACTTTGGAGGTATTTAACACATCAAAAGTACTTTTAATATTAAAAAAGACGTTATTCTCAAGTATATTTACAGTAATTCTTTGTGTCTTAATAACCGTTTTATTTAGCCGAAAATCTAAATGAGAAAATTATTACTTTTTCTAACTGTACTAAGCGTTGGCGTGATATTTTTAGGCCGATTGTTTTATTTGCAGGTGTATTCGGGTCAAACCTATAGCATTAATGAAGACAATGCTATCAGGAAGGTATTCCATTATCCTAAACGGGGTTATGTCTACGACAGGAACGGAGAGTTACTTGTTGCCAATCAACCGTCCTATGATGTGATGGTTATTCCAAGGGAAGTAGTGCCCTTGGATACGCTTGAATTTTGTTCGCTTCTGAAGATCACCAAAGAAGAATTTCTTAAATCTTTTAATCGCGCTAAAAATTATTCGCCGCGATTACCTTCGGTTCTTCTAGCGCATTTGTCGAAGGAAGATTATGCTGTATTATCCGAGAAAATGCGAAAATTCCAAGGCTTTTATATTCAAAAACGATCATTACGGGAATACCAAACAAACATTGGGGCAAATGTCCTCGGTTTTATTGCTGAAGCCAATCAGAAAATCATTGAAGAAGATCCCTTTTATAAAATGGGTGATCTCATAGGCAAGCAAGGCATCGAATTGTCCTATGAAAATGATCTACGCGGCGTTAAAGGTGTCAAATACATTCAAAAGGATCGCTTTAATCGGGATATCGGACCCTATAAAGCAGGTAAATTTGATGTTACCCCAGAACCCGGAAAGGATATAACCATAACCATTGACGCGCAACTCCAGGAATATGGTGAGCGTTTAATGCAAAATAAACGCGGTGGAATCGTTGCCATTGAACCACAAACAGGTGAAATATTGAGCCTGGTTTCCGCACCAACCTATAACCCCAATTTATTGGTGGGTCGTGAACGCTCAAGAAATTATACACGCTTATATAATGATACCTTAAGTCGCCCATTAATTGATAGGGGACTTTTGAGAATGCACGAGCCCGGTTCACCTTTTAAAGCACTTATTGCCCTTACAGCTTTACAGGAAGGCGCCATTGACGTGAATACCACGATAAGATGTAATCATGGTTATGTATATGGCAGAAACAATAGGAAAATGGGATGTCATTGTGGAGGTGGTCAACGCAATTTAAATAGTGGCATTTCTAAATCATGTAATGCATATTTCGCCAATGCCTTCCGCAAAACTATAGAAAAATATGATGACGCACATGAAGCCATGAACATCTGGAGTGATCATATTAAAAGTTTTGGCCTTGGAAACTTTTTAGGGTATGACCTTTCCATTGGAAAAAAAGGAAATATTCCTGATGGTGCTTATTATGATAAATGGTATCCTGATTTCAGATGGGGTGCAACAACCATAATTTCTAACGCCATCGGACAGGGTGAGGTATTAGTTACACCCATTCAATTGGCCAATATGACGGCAGCCATTGCAAACAGAGGGTATTATTATACGCCGCATATTATTAAAACCATCCAGGGCCAAAGTATCGATGAGAAATATACCACTCGCCATGAAACCACAATAGACAAAGTTCACTTTGAACCGGTTGTGCAAGGGCTTTATGATGTATTTAATAAGGGTACGGCCAATTTCTTAAGAGTTCCAGGAATAGAAATTTGTGGAAAAACCGGTACCGCCGAGAATTTTACAAAAATTGATGGTGTCCGTACGCAATTAACTGACCATTCCATTTTCGTAGCGTTCGCACCCAAGGATGACCCGAAAATCGCGATTGCCGTTTTTGTCGAAAATGGATATTATGGTGCGCGCTGGGCAGGCCGAATTGCGAGTTTAATGATCGAAAAATATATAAAAGGCGAAGTGACATTGAAACAGATGGAACAATTGGTTCTTGACAAGAGTTTAGAAGATGAATATCTGAAACCCTATTCCGGAGAACCTTTTACAATTAACCAATAATGCGCTCCAACAGACATACTTCATTAAAATTAGATTGGCTGAGTATTATTTTATTCCTATTGTTGGTGGGGTTTGGATATCTCAATATTTTA
This sequence comes from Flavobacteriaceae bacterium, assembly GCA_013001965.1. Lineage (GTDB taxonomy): Bacteria > Bacteroidota > Bacteroidia > Flavobacteriales > Flavobacteriaceae > JABDLA01. The sequence goes on from JABDLA010000053.1 coordinate 10,791, forward strand.
TCGGCTTCAGCTTCCGGTGAGATCACAAGTTATTTCGATATGAGCCAGCCTTATGGCAAACAACTTGTTTTTATTGTTTTTACACTTGTCTTAATTGTTGTTGTTATTGCTATAGAAGCTAAATTCTATGAACGGTTTTCGAGTCTTATTTACCTCATAAGTATTCTCTCCTTAATAGGACTTTTCCTGTTTGGAAAAACAGTTCACGGGGCAACCTCCTGGTATGCTATTGGGGGCATGACCATTCAACCCAGCGAATTTGCCAAATTCGCTACAGCTCTTGCTGTCGCAAAATATATTAGTGACCTTCAAACCAATATAAAAGATATTAAGCATCAGCTGAAAACAGTATTGATAATCCTGGTACCGGCTTTTCTGATCTTACTTCAAAATGATGCCGGAAGTACAATTGTCTATGCTGCCTTTTTCTTTGTTTTTTATCGTGAAGGAATACCTCAAATTTATTTGATTGTTGGCTTAGGGTTGGTCATCCTGGGTGTATCTTCCTTAAAATTTTCGGCTGTACCTACAGCAGTAGGAGCTACAATTTTGATCTTTCTTTATCATTTTCTCGTCCATAAAAAGAAGAAGCGAATTTTTCAACCCATACTTCTTAGTCTGGTAAGTCTGGTTTTCATTTTTGGTGTTCAACTGTTTTATAACAACATATTACAACCGCATCAACAGGATCGTATTAGCTTATGGCTGCGTTTGGAAAAGGATCCTGTAAAGCTGGAAGCAATGAAAAAGAACATCCTGTATAATTTGCATGAATCAGAAAAGGCGATCAGTTCAGGAGGTGTAACCGGGAAAGGATTCATGGAAGGCACGCGTACCATAGGAAAATTTGTACCTGAACAACACACCGACTATATCTTCAGCACAGTAGGTGAAGAATGGGGATTTGTAGGAAGTAGTATAGTCGTGATCCTTTTTGTACTTCTCATTATCAGGTTACTTCATTTAGCCGAATTACAAAAGTCGCAATTCAGTCGTGTGTATGGCTATGCCGTAGCATCGATTTTATTTATTCACTTTCTGATCAATGTAGGAATGGTCATGGGATTGATCCCAACAGTAGGAATTCCACTGCCGTTTTTTAGCTATGGAGGTTCCTCATTATGGGGATTTACCATATTGCTGTTCATCTTTATCAAGCTTGACGCCAATCGTTTAAATGAATGGTAATTTTAAGCTGCCATTTCTTTAAGGGCATTTACAAAAATGTCTAATTCTGAAGTTAAGGTAAAGACATTAGGCGTGATTCTACAGCCATGAACATTAGCGTAATCAATGGCAACCGTAAATATTTTGTACTCATCCATAAGTCGTTTTGCGAGCTCGGATGGTTTTATGCCCTCTATCCCAACATTGGCAATCCCGCAGGCACGATGGGAGTCTTTTGGTGTGTTGATAACGATCTTCGGAAGATCACGAACCTGGCTGGTCCAATACTCCTGCAAATACCGGAGACGTTTTTCTTTGCGTTCGCCACCAAGCATCTCATAATAATCAATGGCATTTTCTATGCTCAAGTCATGATAAACGGGATGTGTTCCTGTATGGTTCAGACGCGAAATATCTCCTTCTTCCCTTTTTGATTCGGCGAATATCGGCCAAAGCGTATCAATATGTTCATCCTTTACATAGAGCAAGCCTGTTCCTAAGGGTACAGCCAGCCATTTATGCAAACTGGACCCATAATAGTCACAATCCAGATCTTCAATATTGAATTCAAAATGTCCAACGCAATGCGCTCCGTCAACCATAACCTGAACTCCCTTTTCATGGGCCATCTGGCATATTTTTTTTATCGGAAGTATATGACCCGTAATATTGATCATATGGCAAACCATCAACAATTTTGTTTTAGACGTTATGGCATTCGCATAAAGCTCTACGAGCTCTTCATCAGATTTCGGATGATTAGGTACCGATACTTCTTTTATGATGACACCATACCGATCTGCCACTTGCTTAAACATGTCTTTCATCGCGCCATAATCCTGCACGGCCATAACAGCCTCATCGCCTTGTTCCCATGGCATTCCCTTGATGATCAGGTCCAGGGATTCTGTAGTATTTCTGGTAATAATTATATTTTTTGGATCAGAACCAACCACTCCGGCAAGTTTGGATGCCATGCGTTTCTTATTGTCCCATTGAACGGTCCTCATATAATAGGATCCTTCATAATTCACCATTTTGGCATGTTCGATCATGCTGTTCAGGGTTGGCGTTGGAATGATATTATAGTAACCGCTTTCCAAGTTGATATAATCGGGTTTGAGCTTATAATCCTGTCGGATCTTTTCCCAGAAATCTTCTTTGGAAACCAGTGTTGCAGATGAGGTTTTTTCGGCCTCATCAAGGCAGGAATATAACACACTGGCGTAAAAGGGTGAAGCTAAAGTAGCCAAGGAAAAGTTTTTGATGAATTTTCTTTTATCCATGAGCTTTTTCAGGTTTCACTAAAGATAATCATTTTAGCTCCATCTTCTCAGCAAAATAATCGCAAAAATCCTTCATTGTGGCCGTCATTCTCTCATCTTGCGTGGCAAGGTTAAAGCTATCACTCATTGCAAGTAATGTTTGATGGAAAAACAGCTTCATCTCATCAATCGGCATATCTTTGGTCCATAGATCGACGCGTAATGTTTCCTTGGTTTTATTATCCCAAACCGAAAGCATCATCGCTTTGGCTTCCTCATTTTCGATCTTACCTTCTTCGGCCGACCAAAATAATTTTTCAGGGATCCTGTTCTCATCCAATTCTACGACCAGTTCGATCGTGGAGGTGTTTTCCTTTGTCATTATTTTCTTGGTTTAAATCTTGAATTTTTAAATATGTCTTCAGCATTTGCCGTCAATAATTGCTTCAGTGGACTATCGGTATTTTCCATGTAGGCACGAACAATTTGCCAGCCTATATATTGCCCTAATCTTCCGGGAGACTCACGATCCAGTTCCAAATTAAACTTACTAAACGGTGCCGGATTAATAAATCGTGCAGCCAATTTTGGATCAGTGCTATAGAGTAATTCTTTTTCAACGAAATAGCGCCAGATATAACTTTCATTGGCTTGTGCCCATTCCAATTGATCCTCCCTATAACCAATTTTTATCGCATCAGATTTGAATGGAATGATCACATCCTTAAAATAAAGTAGCTTGCCGGAATAGATCATATCGTCCAGAAACGTACGTGAATTTGATTGATAAATGTAGTTCGAGGCATAAGCTTCTGCCATATCGGAAACCAACATTTCCTTTCTGAAATTTAGCTTCAAATACTGCTGAATACCATCATAGAATTTATGCTCGCTGCCCAAATAATTGTCTAAGGCGAGCAGCACTATCGAATCGGTTGCAATGACCTTATTTCTGTAATCAACATCGGAAGTTACCGTTATAACACGCGGGATCTTAAATTCTTTAAAGTGATATTTTAAATGCTTGAACAGCAATTCTATTTCAGAATACTCGGTTTCGAAATTTCCAAATGTGGCCTGGACTTCATCCTTGAGTTCGATCTGTAGGGAGTCCTGCATTCTACGGATCCATACGGAATCATTAAAATTTCTGGAAAACATAAATGGATAATCAGCCTTTAATTCGGGTAAATTCTCCGGAGACGTCTCCATAAAAATTTGGTCGAAGCGTTCCACTTCAAAATCGGCATTGATTAGTGCAATTTCATTGTCAATTTTCGAGTCGGTTTTACAGCTGATAAAAACAAGGCTAATAAGAAAATAAATACTGATTTTTTTCATATGGAGATCCAATCTAAGTAAAAACGCTCTGAATTTTTATTAATTATCCTATTCTCTTACATTTGTGAGCAAAGGTACTATTCTTTTAATATAATTTCAGAACAAAATACTTTAGCATGAAAACAGATCTCCTGGTTGATCATATTATAAAATGGTTGAAAGATTATGCCGTTAATGCAAGAATAAATGGTTTTGTAGTGGGGATATCCGGAGGTATAGATTCGGCGGTCACTTCTACTTTATGTGCAAAAACAGGCTTAGAGGTTTTATGTTTGGAAATGCCAATTCACCAGGCTGCCAGTCATGTGTCAAGAGCTGAAGAACATATTGCACAATTGAAGCAACGGTTTTCTAATGTGCAGTCGGCGAGGATCGATCTGACACCAGTCTTTGAAGAATTTAAAACAGAGGTTTCTCTTGATGGAAAGGCAAGTACAGTCGAAATGGCTTTAGCCAATACCCGCGCTCGGCTTCGGATGACCACGCTTTATTATCATGCCGGATTGAAAGGATTGCTTGTTGCCGGAACAGGAAATAAAGTTGAGGATTTTGGTGTAGGGTTTTACACAAAATATGGCGATGGCGGTGTTGATTTAAGCCCAATCGCTGATCTTTTGAAGTCTGAGGTCTATGAAATTGGCCGCTATTTAGAAGTTCCTGAATCTATAATGAAGGCAGCTCCGAGCGATGGTCTTTTTGGTGATGCACGAAGTGATGAGGACCAAATTGGTGCCAGTTATGATGAGTTAGAATGGGCGATGGCCATGAATGATCTGGGAAAAACTGTTGAAGATTTTGAAGGCAGAGAGCAAGAGGTTTTTAAAATATTCAAACGTTTTCACACGGCCAATATGCATAAAATGATTCCTATTCCAATTTGTGAAATCCCTGACGAATTACGATAATTACACGAAAAATCCTACTTAAAAAAAAGATTCGCATTGTTATTTTTAGTACTTTAGTAACATTCTTATCCTTAGACAACCTATCCCTCTGTCACCAAACTTAATAATGGTATTATTAACTGTTAACCGATGCTCTCATGATTAACGTTTTAGTCGCAGATAATCATCCCATAATCAGAACAGGTCTGAAGATGCTGTTTGAGAATTCTCCTGATATTCAGGTTATTGGTAGTGTTACCACCGGAAAGGAATTATTTGATTTTGTGGGAAGAACCCATGTTGATGTTGTCCTTTCAGAAATCGATCTTCCTGAGCTCAATGGAATCACTGCGCTTCGTACCTTAAAGAAAGAATATAATGATGTTAAGGTGATCATGTTTAGTGGTCATCCGGAAGAGATCTATGCTGTTAGTACGATCAAGGCAGGTGCTTCGGGATATCTCACTAAAACGGTGAGTACTCAAACTATAAAAGACGCGATCATCAAAGTTTATAATGGCGGCATCTATATAAGCAATGAACTTGCCCAGCGATTGGCATTTGATGAACGCGGTAATAAACCAAGTAAACTCTATAAAAAACTTTCCATGCGTGAGGTTGAGGTCCTGAAATTACTGTCGTCTGGACGAAAAAATAAGGAAATTGCCAGAGAGCTTAATATCAATGAAAAAACAGTTAGTACTTATAAGGCGCGGCTCATGAAAAAATTAAATGTGACCAACCTGGTGGATCTGATCAATCAGGCAAGGCATTTGGAATTGGGTTAATTACAGGGCTCGATTCAGTTTTCTACTCAATAGCATTTTTAAGTTCGAATAATTCTTCACGTCCTCCAAAATGGAACTATTATCCTGAACTGATTCTAAGGTATCCTGCTTGAATTCGTTGACCTTCTGATCGATTAAAAAACAGCGTAAACTCAAAATGGTCTCATTCACCAATTGCGGAATATTTAATGGCTTCGGATAGATCTTTTTTCGCTCCCAATCATCCAACTTATAAAATTCACTATACATAAGAATAGTGGTCACCTCATTAGAAATCTCCGGATCCAAACGACTCACAAAGTCTTTCAATTCAAATTTGGCGCTTTGATTCAATGAATCGATGATGGTATAATACAGGGATCTAAAATTTTCATTAGAAAACTCCATCTCATCTTCCTGAAGATCCAGATACACTTTTTCAAATACTTTGGCTTCCTGTATGACCGGTTCTAGAACGAGTTCGCCATCTTCATTGTCCTTTAAAACCAGGTCTTCAAAATCCTCGGTCTTATCGCCATGAAGCAATAAAATTTCGATTATTTTTCGCTCTAATTCATATTGAATATCTACTTTCTTAAGTTGAGGTTTTGGTTTGATCACCTCAAAGGAGCGCTGTTCCTTATTATACTTCTTGCTGGCCTCCTGAAAATCCTTTTTATTGATTTGCGCCAATGTACTGAAGAGAACGGCCTCGCTGATATCCATGATCTTAGCGCATTCCTGGATATAGACCTCCTTTTTGATCTGATCGGGAATTTTTGAAATGCTGTTGACTATATCCCGAATGGTCTCCGCCTTTTTTACCGGATCATTTTTAGTCTCTTCAAACAGCAGTGACGCCTTAAACTGGATAAAATCCATCGCCTTGCTATCCAGGTAAAGCGAGAGTTCTTCCAAGGTATTATTCTTAGCAAAACTATCCGGGTCTTCGCCTTCCGGAAATGAACAGACCTTTACATTCATGCCTTGTTCCAGGATAAGGTCGATCCCTCTCAGGGAGGCTCGGGTACCTGCAGCATCTCCGTCAAACAAAACGGTTATGTTTTTAGTGAGTCGGTTGATCAATCTAATCTGATCTGAAGTCAGGGCCGTACCGGAGGATGAAACGACATTCTTTATTCCGGTTTGATGGAATTGAATTACATCAGTGTAGCCTTCCACCAAATAGCAATTATCTTCTTTGGCTATGCTTTGCTTGGCGTAATTAATGCCGTAAAGTACCTTGCTTTTATGATAGATGTCGCTTTCGGGTGAATTGAGATATTTAGCAGCCTTTTTATCACTTCCCAAGATCCGTCCACCAAAGCCCAACACTCTCCCAGACATACTATGGATGGGGAATATGACCCGGCCTTTAAACCGATCAAATTTCTTGTCTTCCTTGACGATGGTTAGTCCAGTCTTTTCCAGAAACTCCAATTGATACCCTTGCTTCAAGGCCTCATCGGTAAAGGCTTGCCATTCATCTTTTGCATAGCCAAGCTGAAATTTCTTTATGGTTTCCTCGGTAAAACCGCGTTCTTTAAAATAGCTTAATCCAATTGCCTGCCCTGGATCAGTATTTAAAAGTATGTCTTGAAAATAACTGTTCGCATATTCACTTACCAAATACAAGCTTTCACGCTCATTCGCTTTTTCTTTTTCTTCATCGGTCTGCTGAGTCTCTTCGACCTCAATATTGTACTTCTTTGCGAGATATTTTATAGCTTCCGGATAGGTGAAATGTTCATGTTCCATTAAAAAGGAAACAACGGTTCCACCCTTGCCGCTCGAGAAATCTTTCCAGATCTGTTTCACCGGAGACACCATGAAACTCGGGGTACGTTCATCACTAAACGGACTAAGTCCTTTGAAGTTACTGCCCGATTTCTTTAACTGTACAAAATCACCAATGACCTCCTCCACTCGGGCGGTTTCAAAAACTTTGTCTATTGTTGATTTTGAGATCATTTAGTACGAATTGAAAAACGGAATGTAAAGGTAATATAAAACTAATTTCTAAGGAAATTAAAAAGCTCATGAAATTAACTATAGATAAAATAAAAATGGGTGTTTCAATGCTCTGAAGACACCCATTTAAAGCATGAAAAAAGTTAGCAGTTTATTAATCCATATCGAAGCGTAAGCCTACTGAAATGTTATTTTGTTCAATGGCCTGATCCTTAAATATTGGTGAAAGATCATATTTTACATAAAGAGCAACATCATATAAAGCCATATATGCACTTAGGCCATAAACAAAATCGGTAGTGCGATAGCCTCCTTTGAGTTTGTCTTTAACGTTTCTTCCATCGACCGAATACTTTAATTTTTGGAGTGTTCCCAAATTAAATCCGGCATATCCACCTACACCAATTTTAAATTTGTTACGTGTTGAATACCTGAAATATGAATCCTTTTCAATTTTTCGGGATGGGCCGAATTCAAAATGTACCGGAAAAACCAGATTGGTCGTTCTGAATTTTGCCTTATTTAAATTTGTTGGGAACTCTTCCAGCATGATATTATCGCCATCCCTAACAAAATATTGATTGTCTTTGATATCCAGTTTGTTCCAGGTAACAGAAAAACCATATTTCAATCGAATGGCGTTGGAATTGTCTAAAACACGTGTTTTCCATGCCCAGCCTAATTCAACAAATCCTGATCCAGCCAGTTTATAAGGTGAATCATCTATGTTCTGACCATCGATCAGGGCATTGTTAAAACCAATAGCAAAAACCAGATCGGTCGTAGTTCGTCTATCATACTTTCGAGGCCTATGCCTTTTTGAACCAATGAAGATATAGCTATCATCATCATAATCGTCATCCTCCCGACCGAATCGAATGGTGAAGCCGGGATCATCATCGTCATAACTATCCCTATCATCAAGGTTGCGTTCCAATAAGGCAATTTTATTGTCTACTATGGCCAGGCGGTTTTCAATATTTGAAGCCCGTTTTTGTGCCACTTCTTTTTTTAGGTTATCGGCTTCCTGATTGGTAATTTCGCCTCTGTCAAGGCGCTCATTGATCCGTTCAACTTCGGCCTTGAGAAAATCGCGCTCTTCGGCTTTTATCTTTTCCTTTTGTTTTTTGAGAAGTTCGATCTTATAAGACGTACTTCCTTGAATGCTGTCCTGGGCCTTGAGATGTGAGAAACTGAATAAAAATACCAGTGCGATTAAAAATTTAGTAAGTGTTTGCATAAATGTTCGTTTTTTGACTAATGAGATTTGATTTGATATATGATTGATGTTTAATTATTACGATCGGCAACCGCGGTTTTTACATTTTCATAACCTGAGCGCAATGCTTTAAAAACCCTGGATCTGAAGGACTCATCCAGATCGTTTTCAACATCCTGCAACAGGGCGTCTGCATTAACCGAATTTGATGAACCATCATAGATTTTCTTCATTGCAATTTCTTTTTGAGCTGCCAATAACAAGGCATTGATCTCTTCGGCGGTCACAGCATTATTGTTTTCCTGAAGTACTTTGATCTGTTCTACAACATCTTTTACTTTTTGGTCTTCAAAGGAAACGACCGCCTTTATTGCTGAAGTGTCCATAGTTTTTGAAATTTCAGCCGAGGATCTTTTTTGAGCCACAGCTGCCTCAATTTTTTTAGGTATAATGATGTCCTGCTTAACTTTGGTTTGTGGCTTGACCTGCTTATTCTCAACGGTATCTGTGTCTGGGGCCAGTGTTTCTGTGTTCTCGGTTGCCTTATTATCCACAGCATTGGTTTTAGTAACAATTTCGGTTGTTGGCTGTTCTTTTTCTTCAGTAGAATCCGTGTCAACGATAACAGGCGTATGGTTTACTTCCTGATTAGAATTGGTCATTAGGGTAATCATAAATAAGATCCCAATAAAGCTTGCAGCAATTGCCAGCCACCAATATCCTTTACGGCTTGTCTTATTATTTTCGTTCAGTCGGCCTTCCAATGTATCCCAGGCCTCGGCACTGGGCTGGATGGCTCTTTCCTCGAGTTTATCCTTTATAAACTTTTCAAATTTAATGGGTTCCATTACTTGCCTTATTTAATATTTTTATATTTTCCTGTAATTTCTTTCGTGCTTTGAATAACTGCGATTTTGAGGTCCCTTCAGTTATATTGAGCATCAGCGCGATCTCCTTATGTTTATAGCCTTCAATAGCGTATAAAACAAAGACCATTTTATAACCGGCTGGAAGATTATCGATAAGATCCTGAATTTCTTCAACTGCCATTTCCGAATTGATATGGTTCTCAAGATCTTCATTCATCTCTAAAGTTTCAGAGCCGAATTCCATTGGTTTTTTTTGACGCAAATATGAGAGGGATTCTCTAACCATAATTCGTCTAATCCAGCCTTCGAAGCTTCCTTCATTCTTAAAGCCTTTTAAATTGGTGAATACTTTAAAAAATCCATTCAGCATCACTTCTTCAGCATGATGAGCGTCCCTGATATAGTATCTGCAAACGCTTAGCATTTTGGGTGAATGCAAGTCAAACAATACACGTTGAGCGTCGCGATTGTTGTCCATCGCTTTTTTAATAAGCTCCGCTTCGTTTTTGTACAGTTGAATGACTTTCAAAAGGGTATTCATTTAGTCTTATAATTATAAAGACGCAAAAGTTATGCAAATGGTTGCCTTTAGGAATTATTTTTTTCGATCGATCACATAATTCACCATAAGTTCAAGTGAATTCTTATAATCCGATTCGGGGTAAGATTTCAGTAACTGCAAGGCTTCCTGCTGAAAATACTTCATTTTTTCTACCGCGTAATCAAGCCCGTTATTGTCTTTAACAAATTTGATCACTTCCTTGACGCGTTTACGATCTTTATTGTGGTTTTTGATCGAATTTATGATCCAATCATGATCTTTCTTGGAGCACTGATTAAGGACATATATAAGCGGCAATGTCATTTTCTGTTCCTTGATATCTATTCCTGTTGGCTTTCCGATCTTCTCGTCACCATAGTCGAACAGGTCATCTTTAATCTGAAATGCCAGACCGATCAATTCCCCGAATTTTCGCATGGTTTCGACCTCTTCTGAATTCGGTTTCACCGAAGCTGCTCCCAGGCTGCAGCAAGCCGCAATAAGTGTTGCAGTCTTTTGTCTGATGATGTCGTAATAGATCGCCTCGGTAATATCAAGTTTACGTGCTTTGTCTATTTGAAGTAATTCACCCTCGCTCATTTCCCTTACAGCCACAGAAATGATCTTTAACAGATCAAAATCATTATTATCGATGCACAACAACATGCCTTTAGATAACAGATAATCACCTACTAAAACAGCGATTTTATTTTTCCATAAGGCGTTTATTGAGAAGAACCCACGGCGACGGTTACTATCGTCAACAACGTCATCATGGACCAGGGTTGCTGTATGGATCAGTTCAATGACCGATGCTCCTCTGTAGGTGCGTTCACTGATCTCTCCATTGTTGATCATTTTAGCGACCAGGAATACGAACATTGGACGCATTTGTTTGCCTTTTCTATTGACAATATAATGTGTAATCCTATTAAATAAGGCCACTTTGCTCGACATTGACAATTGGAACTTTTGCTCAAAAAGATCCATTTCGAAGGCGATGGGTTGTTTTATTTGCTCAACTATTTTCAAAAGTCCAAGGAGTGAAAGTAAAACAAACCTACTAAAAAAAGATGATTAAATGCTATTATGAAATTCTATTGCTTAAGCTTTTGTTCTGTACAAAGATCGATCTACACAAGATTCCATGGCTTCCTTATCCAATTCCTTTCCAATAAAAGCTTCTATTTTATTTAAAGCGGTCCTGGTATGCATTAAAACATCGGGATAATTGATATAAATTAATTCTACGCCGGGTAGGGTATCCTTCCAGGATTCCACTTGTTTCAGATGCTTGCTATAGCTCTCGAATAATTTTGTTGGTAAGGCATTGGGGTCCTTATTGATCATTTTTTGTTGGGATTTAACAATTTCTGTCAAATCACGGTTCATAAAAATAATCTTATAGCGATATTTAGGATCTAAGAATTTTAAAAGCGGTGCAACTATTTTCACCGACTTATTCTGGGCCTCTTTCAACCAGGTATTATTTTTATGAATAGACATGACTGCATCATATTCATAATAGCCTTTCGGATTGGACTGATCGGCCTTTCTCTTATTGTCGGTAAGCCCTTTAACGCCTCCTTTATCAAGCATCTGCATCATTAATGACGTCCCCGAACGCGGCAAGCCAGAAACTACAACAATCTGATTATCTCTATATTTAGTGGTGCTCTTGTCCTTGAACTTCGAGGGTTCAATAATTTTTTCGATGACGTTCTCGAGAGAATGTTCAGCCTTATGAAACTCTTTTGGTTTAAGCTTCGTTGCCATTTCAAATGCAAGTTTTGCATTTTCCAGATCACCCATTTTTTCAAGTGCCTGGCCAAGAATATAATGTGCTTTTGGATAATATTTTACAAGCTCGATACTTGTCAAGGCGTAATCGGCAGCTTCTTCATAATCATTCAACCTTAAAAAAACTTCTGCCAGATCGGCATGATAGATGGCTTTTTGGGGTTCTTTTTCAATAGCCAATTCCATATAGTGCCGCGCTTCTTCAAATTTGCCGAGCTGATATTTTAATTTTCCCATACGAAACAGAACCAGAGCAGACTCATTGCGTTCGCGTAGTTTTTCAAGAATTTTTAATGCCTCAGCTGGTCTGCTCAATCCCGATAATATTTGGGCTTCGGTAAATTCCAAATTGTATTTGACTTCGGTATTTGAGGCCTTTAACATTTCGAGTTGTTTCTTTGCCTGGTCAAAATCCTTTTCAATGATCGCTATGCTTATTAAATCCATATGGAAGGGGCCTTTGTCAACTTCGTCGTTTTCATTTAGAAGTTCGCGAAGGTGATGTTTGGCAATTGAAAAATCCTTTATTCCTAAATGAACCCTAGCCAGGTTATGCTTGAGGTCAATTCGTGTTTTTTTTATGGCCACTTCAAATTTCTCATCAAGTTTTTCAACATAACCCAAATCGATTAATTGTTGCATGGTCTCTTCATCTGAGAGTGCTTCTCCCTTATAATTATTGTCTAAGTCGGCAAAATCACCGGCTTCATTGTCCCAACTTTCAATGTATTTCGGAGCGTCGGTTTTTTCGAAAATATCTAAAATCACCTTGCCATCCATGTCCTTCCCAACCGCTAAGCCAAAATGATGTAAAAGTGTTGGAGCAACATCGATCAACCCCATTCCAAAAACCTTTTGATTTTTCTTGATGTTTGGACCCGAAGCCACAAATATTCCAAATTGCCGGTGATCAAGAGACGGGGCGGCCTGAATTTTTGGTAAGTCAAGAATTCTATTGGGACCAGATTCAAAACCATGATCAGACATGATTATAACAGTTGTATCTTCATCAATTAACTGCATTTTACGTTCCAGCATCATGTCCTGAAAAACATAGGCACCACTGACTACCTCCTTAAAAATATCGTAATTATTCTGATCTATTGAAGGTAATTTTGGCGGATGATATTTCATAAAACTATGACAAATATGATCGATCAAATCGTAATAGACCGCCATAAAATCCCATTCACTGGTCCTTAACAACCTGGTGGCAGCATTATGAATAGAAGCGTTTTCAGAAATAACTTTTGCCAGAGCCGACAACCCCTTATGATTCTCCTGGTCGACGTCATGTGCTCTTTGAACAAAAGGATAAATATGAGCCTCGGTAATTTCAAAAGGAAACATTCTCAAATTTCTAAACTCATCTTTTCTATCCCAGGGATGAATTGAAAAAGGGCTCATTGGGGTTTGTTTTTTTGGGTCTTTGTGTGTTTTTGGAAAACGATCGGATACAATAACACCGTTAATAGGTTCAGCCGGAAAACTTGGCCACCATCCAACAAGATTGGAAACCATGCCCTGATTATGAAAAATATTCCACAAGGCTCGTGTTTTTCTGGAGGTTGTAGTAACAGGTCTGACCGTTGTACGATCCGGAGTAACTTCAATAAACCCAAGAATACCATGTTTGTCGGGAGTTTTTCCTGTCGCCACAGAGGTCCATAACATGGGCGAATAAGGAGGGTTCATGGTACTCATATTACCATAGACACCATTGGAAATGAGCTTTTTTAAAGCTGGCATTTTTCCTTGAGCAATAAGCGGCCAAATTATATCCCAGTCTGCTGCGTCCCAACCAATTAATAGCAGCTTATTCTTTTTCATCCAACCCCTTTTTGTTATTCTTTATTTTAACCTTTCTCCAAGCTTCAAATCCAATATCTCCTAGAGCTAATATTCCTAATGACCCTAAAATTGGAAGATTTTCGGGATCGAATCGCGCGCGTACTACCTTATTTTTAGCCATTTAACAAATTTTTTAAATTGTTTTTCCTATTTTTATAGAAACAACCAAAGTAAAACTGCAAAAGTTTTACAATAAATCCTATAGAAAATGACAAAAACTACTTCAAAAAATTTATCTGAAAGACTTTTGCAATACGGTGCGCTTTCTGCTGCTGCGCTAGGTGTTGCAGATGCGAGTGGGCAAATTGTCTATACAGATATAACCGATATAGTTCTGAATGTAGGTGAAATGTTTGATGTTGACATAACACAATTAGGAACTGACGATATCTTTACAGTAAATAATCCATCTGGACTTGCCGGAGGTAATGCTGCAATAGTATTTCCAAGCTCTGGCGGTGCCTTTGTAGGTATTACGGCCTATGGATTCGAATACCCTGCACTAATGTCTTTTGGCCAAGTTATTGATGGCGCAGCGGGATATACGGCCGCTGGTCAGCGAGGCGATTTAAATTATTATGGTTGTGCTTATTCAAACAGTAATTGGTGTGGTGATGTGAATGATGGTTATTTAGGTGTGTCATTCGATCTAAGCGGAAATACACATTACGGATGGATCCGTCTGGATACTGATGTCAATGGAGATAATCTCATTACTATAAAAGATTTCGCTTACGAAGCAACTCCTGATACCCAAATATTGGCAGGTGACAATGCTTTGAGCGTCGATGATTTTGAACTCAGGCGAATAACTCATTTTTATGATGTTGATACCAAAATATTAACCCTGGATTCTCAAACTCCTTTGAATCAAATGACGGTTTATAATATTCTTGGGCAAGAAGCTTTAAAGGTTGGATTATCTGATACCCAACATTCAGAAATAAATATGTCAGTTTTAGAAGCAGGTATTTATATCGCTAGAATTACTGGACATAATAATGCTACTAAAACGATCAAACTCGTTATTAAATAGATAAGATTTTACCACCAAAAATAAGTAAAGGTGCTGCCGAAAGGTGGCACTTTTAGTTTTTATTAGCTAACTGTCCGCATGCTGCGTCTATGTCCTTGCCTCGACTTCTTCTCACATTGACAACAATTCGATGCCTCTCCAGGCTGTTAATGTAATTATTAAGCGATTCGGCCGAAGCTTGTTCATAGTCGCCATCGTCAATGGGATTGTATTCAATGATGTTTACCTTACAGGGCACATATTTGCAAAACCGCACCAAAGCATCAATATCCTTTTGAGTATCATTAATACCTTTCCAAACCACATATTCATAGGTGATGCGTCGTTTGGTTTTCTCATACCAATACTCAAGAGACTCCTTTAAGTCTTTCAGCGGAAAAGTGGTATTAAAAGGCATGATCGAGGTCCGCACTTCATCAATTGCCGAATGCAGAGAAACGGCCAAATGAAATTTTACTTCATCATCGGCCATTTTTTTGATCATCTTAGGTACACCTGAAGTTGATAAGGTGATTCGTTTCGGCGACATCCCCAGCCCGTCGTCTGAAGTGATCATTTCGATCGATTTTAAAACGTTCTTATAATTCATCAATGGTTCGCCCATGCCCATGAACACAATATTTGACAATGGCCTGTTGTGATACAATCGGCTTTCTTTGTCTATAGCAACAACCTGATCATAGATCTCATCGGGATTCAGATTGCGCATGCGCTTTAGGCGGGCGGTCGCACAGAATTTGCAATCCAAGCTACAACCCACCTGGGAGGAAATACAAGCTGTTGTTCGTGTTTTAGTGGGAATCAAAACCGATTCGACTACCAGGCCATCATGCAAGCGAACCGCATTTTTAATGGTGCCGTCAGAACTGCGTTGCATACTGTCGACCTTTATATGGTTAATGACGAAATGGGCATCGAGTGCCTCACGTGTCTCTTTGGAAAGATTGGTCATTGACTCAAAATCATGAGCCGATTTCTGCCACAACCATTCATAAACCTGGTTGCCACGAAAGGCTTTATCGCCCTGGCTGACGAAAAACTCACGTAATTCTTCCCGGCTTAAGGCCCTGATATCTTTTTTGAGTTCTGACATTGATTAGACAAAAAAGCCTCGATAACGAGGCTTAGAATTAGTGTTATATGATGAGCATGGCATCGCCATAACTGTAAAACTTATACTTTTCTTTTATGGCTTCGTCATAGGCACGTTTAATAAAATCATGTCCTGCAAAAGCTGATGCCATCATCAACAAGGTTGACTTCGGTGTATGAAAATTAGTGATCATAGAATTTGCAATGCTGAATTCATATGGAGGAAAAATAAATTTATTGGTCCAGCCATCATATTCATTTAATGTCCCACTTGAAGATACCGAACTTTCAATCGCCCTCATCGCTGTGGTTCCAACCGCGCAAATACGTTTCTTTGTTTTTAATGCGTGATTTATAGTATGCGTTGCAAAACGATCGATCACAATTTCTTCGCTATCCATTTTATGTTTGGAAAGATCTTCTACCTCTACCGGATTGAAGGTTCCCAAACCAACATGCAAGGTGATCTCGGCAAACTTTAATCCCTTAATTTCAAGGCGTTTCAATAAATGTCTTGAGAAATGCAAGCCGGCAGTAGGTGCAGCTACAGCACCTTCATTTTTCGCATATATAGTTTGATAGCGATCTTCATCTTCAGGCTCAACATCACGCTTGATATATTTTGGCAATGGGGTCTGCCCGAGTTCTTTTAATTTTTTTCTAAAATCATGATACGAACCATCATATAGAAAACGCAAAGTACGTCCTCTTGAAGTGGTGTTATCGATGACTTCAGCAACTAGCATATCATCATCGCCAAAATATAATTTATTACCGATCCTGATTTTTCGCGCAGGATCAACAAGAACGTCCCATAAGCGTTGGTCAGCGTTGAGTTCCCTTAAAAGGAAAACTTCAATACGTGCACCGGTTTTTTCCTTGTTACCGAAAAGTCGGGCCGGAAACACCTTGGTATTGTTCAAGATCATCACATCATCTTCATCAAAATAGTCGATAAGATCTTTAAATTCTTTATGTTCAATGCTTTGATCTGCCCTGTTTAAGACCATTAGGCGGGCTTCATCCCTTATTTCGGAAGGGTACTCGGCTAATAAATCCATTGGAAGTTCAAAACTGAAGTGCGATAATTTCATATATATTAATTTTTGAGAAGGTGCAAATATACAATCTGAAAGAAGGGGTTGTCAAGTATTTGACCGATTATTTTAAATGCGTTCGAAACTAATGCCAATTTGATCTAGATCCTTCCAAAATTCGGGATAGGACTTTGACACAACATCGGCATCATTAATTTGCAGTGATGTCTTGATGGCTAATGGTGCAAAGGCCATGGCCATACGATGATCATGATAGGTGTCAATTGCAACATTTTCGTTAATTCCCGAAGCTACTTCAAGCGTTAAACTTTTATCGGTAATGGAGACAATTGCCCCTAATTTTTCCATTTCGGCTTTCAGTGCCTTGAGCCTATCGGTTTCCTTAATTTTTAAAGTATGTAGGCCAGTCATATGGCAACTCATCCCCAAACCAAGACAGGTGACCGCGATAGTTTGGGCCAAATCGGGAGCATCATTCAATTCAAATTCTGCCGATGCATATTTGTTCAAGGTTGTTTTTCGGAGGATGATGGACTCGTCTTTAAAAATTGTTTTCACCCCAAAGGCATTATAAATTTTTGCAAGGATGGAATCTCCCTGCAGACTATTCGGTTCGTAAAAGGACAAACGCATTTGTGTTCCCGGTTCACTTAATGCGATCAAACTATAGAAGTAAGAAGCCGATGACCAATCAGATTCTACAGTAATACTTTTTTGTTTGGGCAATCCTTTGAAGGGAAATACCTTGATCAAATTCTCCTCAAAAAACGTATCGACACCAATTTGATTAAGTAATTCAAGGGTCATATTGATATAGGGAATTGACGTCAGTTCACCTTCCAGGGTAAGTTCAAGACCGTTCTCTAGATTTGGTGCCATGAGCAATAAAGCTGAAATATACTGACTGCTTACTGAAGCCGGTAAACCTACCTTATCGAGACTTAATTTTTTTCCTTTAATTCGCAATGGCGGATAGCCTGCCTTGTTCTCATAAGAAATATCTGCTCCTAATTCATTCAGGGCATCGACCAAAATTTGAATTGGTCGTTCCTGCATTCGATCAGATCCTGTTAAGAGAAGTTCCCTTTTGCTTTGCGAGGCAAAATAGGCCGTGAGAAAACGCATTGTTGTTCCGGCATGTCCTATATCAATGATTTCGTCCGAACTGCGCAAAGCTTTTTGCATGAGCTTTGTGTCATCGGCATTCGAGAGGTTCTTGATTTTCAATTTTGGATATAACGCCTGCAGCACCAATAACCTATTGGACTCACTCTTTGAACCTGTTATGGTAACTGCCGCGTCTGGTTTTAACTCAGACCTATGAAGTTTAATGGTCATAAACTTCTATTTGAGTTTCTCGTTATTCTGATGGCGATCATGATCGCGTTTTGCCTTCGCTTCGAGCTTTCTATAAAATGCTTCGTTGAGATCAATTCCTGTTTGATTGGCCAAACAAAGAACAACAAATAGAACATCGGCCAATTCTTCACCCAAATCTTTTTGTTTATCGCTTTCCTTCTCACTTTGCTCGCCATAGCGCCTGGAAATAATTCGTGCCACCTCACCTACTTCTTCTGTGAGTTGTGCCATATTGGTCAATTCATTAAAATATCTCACACCATGATCTTTGATCCATTGGTCAACAGATATTTGTGCATTTTTTATATTCATTATTCTTTAGTTTTCGTATCGATTAATATTGTGACAGGCCCATCATTTATAAGTTCGACCTTCATATCGGCACCAAATTCTCCTGTTTGAACTTTGGTATTCAACTTTTCATCCAATGAGCCAACAAAGGATTCATAAAGCGGAATGGCAATATCGGGTTTAGCCGCCTTGATATAGCTTGGCCTGTTACCTTTTTTCGTGCTCGCATGCAAGGTAAACTGACTGACCACAATGGCTTCTCCGTTTACATCTATCAAGGATCGGTTCATGATACCATCTTCATCAGGAAAAATTCTAAGATTGGCTATTTTATTACTTAGCCAGTCGATATCGTCCTTAGAATCTTCATCTATAATCCCCAAAAAAATAAGCAAGCCGGTTTTAATTGAAGCCACCTTCTTTTTATCGATGGTTACACTGGCTCTGGACGCGCGTTGAATTAATGCTTTCATTCGATCTCAAAATTATCTGTGCGGTAGCTTTCCTCATCACCTTCAAGAATTTGACGATAACTCCGATACCTGGAAAAAGAGATCTCGTCAGTATCCAAGGCGTTCTTTATGGCACATTTAGGTTCGTGAATATGAAGGCAATTATTGAATTTACAATGCTGTTTAAGCTTAAAAAATTCGGGAAAAAAATCACCGACTTCCTCCTCGTCCATATCAACGACGCCAAAGCCTTTTATTCCAGGGGTATCTATGATCTTGGCATCAAAACTGAGATCGAACATCTCGGCAAAAGTAGTTGTATGCTGTCCTTGTTGATGTTGTTCGGAAATCTCTTTGGTTTTCAGATCCAAGCCCGGCTCCAACGCATTGATAAGGGTTGATTTGCCAACCCCAGAATGTCCTGAAAACATGCTCACCTTAGCTACCATTAAGTCTTTGACCTTATCAATGTTCTTTCCTGTTTTTGCTGAAATTTCAATACATTCATATCCTATTTTCCGGTATAAGGAACCCAAATATTTCACCTCCATCATCGCGTTTTCATCATAGGTATCGATTTTATTGAACAACAAGATGGTTTTTATGGAATAGGCTTCAGCGGTCACAAGAAACCGATCGATGAAGCTAGTAAAGGTGGGTGGATTATCAATAGTTATAATAAGAAAAACCTGATCGATATTACTGGCTATGATATGAGTTTGCTTTGAAAGCTTAACCGATTTCCGAATGATATAATTCTTGCGTTCCTGAATACGATTAATGATGCCGGTCTCCTTCTTGTTCTCCAGTTCAAAATCAACATAATCTCCCACTGCAATGGGATTGGTACTTTTGATGTCTTCCAGTCGGAATTTTCCTTTTATTCGGCATTCGTAAACCTTACCGTTATGTGTTTTAACGGTATACCAACTTCCTGTAGATTTATAAACAACGCCTGTCATTGAAAATCAAAAGTAATATAAAATAATAATTCAAACTTCATGAAAAAGTGTATATTCGTCACTTAATTTTAAAATCAACTAAATGAAGAAATTACTTTATTCTTTTGTTTTATTTACAATTTGTTACTCGCTAAATGCGCAAACCAATTTATATGAAAATCCTGAGTTTGATGAGATAGCAAAAGGTCATGAAATAATTGCTGTGGTACCATTTAAAACACAAGTTAAATTACGCCCAAAGCAAATGAAAGACATGACAGAATCTCAGCTTTACAAATTAGAAAAAGCTGAAGGGGAAGGAATTCAAACTGCTATGTATTCTTGGTTTTTGAAGCGAAAAAAAAGAGGTAAATTGGAAAATCTTAATGTTCAAGATCCCAAAACAACCACGGCACTACTTAAGCGTAATGATATAACTTACGACAATATAACTGATTATACTCCACAAGAATTAGCACAAATATTGGAAGTTGATGCTATAATTTCAGGTGAATTTGAAACGAACAAACCAATGTCGGAAGGTGCTTCAGTAGTATTGGGCTTGCTTGTTGGATTTTGGGGAAGTACAAATAACGCAATTATAAACATGACCGTTCATAATGCCGAGGATGGCATTCTTTTATGGAACTACAACAAAAAAGTTCGAGGAAGCATGGGAAGTAGTCCGGAAGATCTTATTAATATATTAATGCGAAAGGCATCACGCCGACTGGCTTATACAAAAAATGATTAATTAAAAAGGCTCGCTAAAGCGAGCCTTTTTTTTAATGATTGATAATTTCTTCCTGATGATTGATCGATTCCTGATGAATGGCCTTAAAGACGCGCAAAATAAATTCCTCGCTTAGGTTCTTCTCTTCACCCTGAAGAATCATTTTTCCAAGAATCTCATTCCATCGTTTCGTTTGCAGCACAGCTACATTATGCTCCTTTTTCAATGTTCCAATATCATCAGCTACGATCATTCGCTTGCCTAACATTTCGATAAGCTGGTGGTCAATGACATCAATTTGAGTACGTAAGGTATTGATCCTGTTCTTAAACTCGGTGTTATCACCGGTTTCTTTCCTAATCTTCAAATCTTCCATGAACTGGATCAAGGTCGACGGTGTAATCTGTTGGGCCGCATCACTCCACGCCTTGTCCGGATCGTGGTGTGTTTCTACCATTAAGCCATCATAGTTGAGATCCAAGGCTGTTTGGCAAAGATCAAAAATAATATCCCGTTTCCCTGCAATATGCGACGGATCCAATAAAAGCGGAAGGTCGGGGAAACGGTTTTGGAGGTCAATTGGTAATTGCCATTCAGGATTGTTACGATATCGTGTTTTCTCATAGGTTGAAAAGCCTCTGTGAATAACCCCAAGATTTTTTATGTCGGAGGTGTAAAGGCGTTCCACTGCGCCAAGCCACAATGACAGGTCTGGGTTCACTGGATTTTTAACCAGAACAGGTTTATCTGTCCCCTTCAAAGCTTCAGCTATTTCCTGCACAATGAACGGGCTTACGGTTGAACGTGCACCAATCCAAAACATATCGATATCATGTTCCAGGGCCAGATCAACATGATTCGCATTGGCCACTTCAGTAGTGATCATCATTCCCGTTTCCTCTTTCGCTTTTTGCAACCATTTCAATCCGAGTGCACCAACACCCTCAAAATTTCCCGGCCGTGTTCTTGGTTTCCAAATTCCTGCACGTAAAACCGTGGCATCACTGTCCTTAAGTTGATGTGCTATTGTTAAAACCTGCTTCTCAGTTTCGGCACTGCAAGGACCTGCAATGACCAGTGGATGTTCCAAACCTAAATTACTGAGCCAGGTTCTTAATTCTTTTTTATTTTCCATTTCTAATTTTTATTCTATTCCTTTTAAAATCTGTTTTATATGATTGGTTTCTTCCATTTCCTGATAAATCCCATCAAAATTTTCATTTTCCATTAAGGATTTAAAATGCTGAAGATTACTTATATATTCATTCAAAGTCTCAATGACATTGGTTTTGTTTTGCTTAAAAATTGGTGTCCATGTATCCGGCGAACTTTTTGCTAATCGGACTGTGCTTTCAAATCCACTTCCAGCCATATCGAAAATATCCCGTTCGTTTTTCTCTTTGGCAATAACGGTTTTTCCGAGCATAAACGAACTTATATGCGATAAATGAGACACATAGGCAATATGCTTATCGTGTGATTTAGGTTTCATATATCGAATGCGCATCCCAAGGTCCTGAAACAATTGCAATGCTTTTTCCTGAAGCTTAAACGCTGTGTCTTCAACTTCACAAATGATATTGGTTTTTCCTTTATACAAATTATGAATGGCAGCACTTGGCCCAGAAAATTCGGTTCCTGCTATGGGATGGGAAGCAAGAAAATTATGTCGTTTAGGATGATCTTTAACCTTTAGGCAAATATCTTCTTTGGTAGACCCAACATCCATTACTAGAGTATTTTCACCAACCGTATCCAAAAGTTTGGGCAAAAGATCTACTGTGGCATCCACAGGGATGGCGACGATGATCAAATCGGCATCAGCAATATCTGAAAGGCTTGCGCTTTTATCAATGACATTTAACTTTAAAGCTTCTTTTAAATGAGCATCATTCTTATCGATACCATAAATTGTAACCGAAGGGTTCATGCTTTTAATATCGAGAGCAAAACTGCCTCCGATAAGTCCAACGCCTATGATATATACATTTTTCATACTTATTTCACTCGTAGTTTAGCTTCCTCAATATCTTCAGTTGACACACATAATGAAAAACGCACATATCCTTCGCCATTGCTTCCGAAAATATGTCCAGGAGCCACAAAAATGTGATGCTTTTTTAGTAAAAGTTCTGAGAATTCATCAGAATTAACATACTCAGGCAATTTAGCCCAGACAAATAGCCCTGAGGCCTGTTCATCAAAGGTGCAGTTCAAGGAAGTGGCCAAATCCCAGATCAAGGCGCGGCGCTGTTCATATACACTATTCAGGCTTAAATACCATAGTTTCGAGCAGTTCAGGGCTTCACTAGCCCCTTTTTGAAGGCCGTAAAACATGCCGGAATCCATATTGCTTTTGACTTTAAGTACATTGCTAATGTGCTTCGCACTTCCCATAAGCATCCCTATTCTCCAACCTGCCATGTTAAATGTTTTACTCAAGGAGTTTAATTCAAGACAATTCTCTTTGGCACCATTTATTTGAAGAATACTTCGAGGAAATTCATTGAGAATAAAACTATACGGATTATCATTGATCAATAAAATGTCGTTTCTGCCGGCAAAGGCCACGATATCACTAAGAAATTTATGATCGGCCTTGGCTCCAGTGGGCATATGCGGATAATTGATCCACATGATCTTGACCTGGCTTAAATCAGAACGTTCCAAGGCCATTATATCCGGAATCCAGTTATTTTCGGCATTTAAGTCGTAGTAAACCGGATGTGCTCCCATCAATTTAGTCACAGCACTGTAGGTTGGGTAGCCCGGATTTGGAACCAGAACCTTATCACCTTCATTAAGATATGCCATTGAAATATGCATAATCCCTTCCTTACTTCCAATTAAAGGCAAGATTTCGGTTTTGGGACTCAGGTGCACTTGAAAATGTTCTTTATAAAATGAAGCAATGGCTTCCCGTAACTCAGGAATTCCCTGATAGCTTTGATATTTGTGAGCCTTTGGATCATCCAGGCTTTCGGTCAATGCCGATATTACTTTTTGCGGTGGTTGAAGGTCAGGGCTTCCAACCCCAAGGTTTAGAATTGGTTTCCCACTGGCCATCAGGAGATGTATTTCTCTCATTTTTTTTGAGAAATAGTATTCTTCAACGGTTTTTAATCTATTCGCACCTTGAGTCATATCTTCGCATTTTTATATTCTCCAAGTATTTTAAAATCTTGTGCCATGATACTCATTATTGATTTCGCTTTCAGGTAATCTTCATAATTATCGAAAGTTATATCAACAAAAAAGGCATATTTCCATGGCGTGTCGATCTTTGGTAATGATTGTATTTTGGTTAGATTCAATTTACAATCACTCATAACATTTAAAATGGTCGCCAGACTTCCGCGTTTATGATCCAATTCAAATTTCAGGGATGCTTTATTGATCTCTTCTACTGGAATCTCGTGATTTTCTCGCTTTACTATGACAAAACGCGTTTCATTATGGGCTATCGTTTGAATACTTGAGGCCAATATTTCAAGATTAAATATAGAAGCTGCCGCCGTACTGGCAATGGCCGCTATATTTTTAATCTTTTTAGAACGTATACGTTGTGCAACCTCGGCAGTGTCCTTATCCTCCACCAATTTAATATGAGGGTGTTTCTTAAAGAAGTCTTTACATTGCAATAGTGCCATTGGATGAGAATATACCTCTTTGATATCGTCCATATCCTGGTCAGGAAGTGCCATTAAATTATGTTGAATATCCAAATAATTCTCACCAACAATAAATAAATTATGATTGTCAATTAGGGCATAATTTGGAATTATCGAACCGGCAATTGAATTTTCAATGGCCATAATAACGGCGTCAGAATCACCTTCGATCAGGCTATCTACAGCTCTATCAAATGAAAGACATTCAATGACATCGGTTTGATCATCAAAATAATTTTGACAAACGATGTGATGGAATGAGCCTTTTACACCCTGTATTGCAACCGTTTTTATCATAATAAAAAAAGCCTCGAAGATATCGAGACTTGGTTAATTTATAAATTTTAAATTATACATATTAAGTCTCGTTCTTTAAGTAAAAAAGAAATAAAACCAGCTATAATATGTAAAATTCGTTGTTATCATTGTGTTTATTTAACGGCTAATGTAAATAATATTTTCACAAATCAAAATACAATAGTCTTTTATTTAATGTTTATTTTTGGTCAAATTCAATCCCTATGTCAATTAAGGTTCAAAATCTTACAAAGCTTTACGGCGAACAAAAAGCACTCAATAATGTGAGTTTTGAAATTGTCAAACCCGAAGTGGTCGGTTTCCTCGGACCTAATGGTGCCGGTAAATCGACCATGATGAAAATTTTAACCAGCTATATCAATGCCTCTGAAGGTGTAGCTGAGATCAATGGCCAAAATATTGTTGATAATTCTAATTTTGTCCAACAAAGCATAGGTTATTTACCTGAGCATAATCCATTATACCTTGATATGTTCGTTAGAGA
The DNA here is from genome assembly GCA_013001965.1 of Flavobacteriaceae bacterium. Taxonomy (GTDB): domain Bacteria; phylum Bacteroidota; class Bacteroidia; order Flavobacteriales; family Flavobacteriaceae; genus JABDLA01. Next base: position 35,901 of record JABDLA010000053.1, read on the forward strand.
ATACCTGGAATTCAATGCCGGGATCTATAAGGTGAATAAAGCGCGTATAGAAACGGTTATAGATTTAACGGGGCTTAAAGTTGAATCTCATAAAAAGATTGGGCAACTTTCAAAGGGGTTCAGACAACGTGTAGGCTTGGCCAATGCATTACTGCATGATCCTGAAGTACTGATCCTCGATGAACCAACAACCGGTCTTGATCCTAATCAATTGATGGACATCAGGAATTTGATCAAATCTATTGGAAAAGAAAAAACCGTTTTCCTTTCAACCCATATCATGCAAGAGGTTGAAGCCATTTGTGATCGTGTCATTATAATTAATAAAGGTGAAATTGTCGCTGATAAAAAATTAAGCGAACTACGTGAAGGTCAGGATCAGGTTGTGATCGTTGAATTCGATTACCGGGTTGAAGATGCCTTTCTAAAGAAACTGCCTAAGGTGAAAGATGTGGTCAATACTCATGGTTTTGTGTATGAGATCACCTTCTCTTCTCAGGAGGACATGCGGTCTTATGTATTTGATTTTGCCCACGACAATGAACTGAAGATCCTTCAGCTCAATCAGAAAAATGTTAGTTTGGAAAGCCTGTTCAGGGACCTTACCTCCAATTAATCCAGAAAGATCAGTTGTCCTGTATAAAATTGCTGGACATTCACTATGGGTGGTTCATTTAGCGCAATGAGATTGCCCGTTGATCGCAATTCACCTACCAACGATTGCTGCGGATTAACAATAATATCGTTACTACCTCTGTGAAACACCTGCACATTCTGAGCGATCAGATCTGAGCCTTCAAAGCGTCCGGCACCCGCAAAAAAGCCCACATTCAAATTTTCGGTTTGCCCCGAAATATAAAAGGTGGAAATATTATTGG
>JABDLA010000076.1 GCA_013001965.1 Flavobacteriaceae bacterium
CTTGAGATCAATGCCGAAGAAAAATGGATTCGGGTGCAGCCAGGGGTTGTTCGGGACGAGCTTAACGAATTTTTAAAACCCTATGGTTTATTTTTTGGTCCCAATACGTCCACCGCGAATCGATGCAATATTGGCGGCATGGTGGGCAACAATTCCTGTGGTTCTACCTCTATAGTTTATAGGTCTACACGTGATCATGTACTCGAATTGAAAACGATTTTGAGCGATGGGAGTGAGGTTGTGTTCAAAGCATTAGATCGGCAACAATATGAATTAAAGAAGAAGGGGAAATCTTTAGAATCTCAACTATATAAAGAGATTGATAAGATGCTGTCAGAAAAACAAAATCAGGAGCACATTAAACAAAACTATCCGAAAGCGTCTATTCAAAGGCGAAATACAGGCTATGCTCTGGATGTATTGCTGCAGTCCGATCCATTTTCACAATCTGAAGCTCCTTTTAATTTCTGTAAACTCCTTTGCGGATCGGAAGGTACACTGGCCTTTACCACCGAAATAAAACTCAATTTGGTAGATGCACCTAAACCGGAGGTCGTTGTTCTTGCTGCTCATTTTGAAAGCATTGATGAATGCCTGAAAGCTACTGTACTGGCCATGAATCATAATCCCACGGCCTGTGAGCTCATGGATAAGCATATACTTGATTGTACAAAAGACAATATTGAACAACAGAAAAATCGATTTTTTGTATCGGGCGATCCAGCAGCCATATTGCTCATTGAATTTCGTGAGGATGATACCCATGAATCGGCCAAAAAAGCAGCAGATCTTAAAAAGGATCTTGAAAATCAGGGCTTAGGTTATGCTTATAAGGTCATTTCAGGACAACATACCGATCGTGTTTGGGATCTTAGAAAAGCCGGCCTGGGATTGTTGGGCAATATTCCCGGTGATAAAAAAGCCGTGGCCTGTATTGAGGATACGGCCGTTGAGTTGGTAGACCTACCAGCATATATCGCTGAATTCTCTGAGATGATGACCTCCTTTGGACAGGAGGCCGTTTATTATGCGCATGCAGGCGATGGCGAATTGCATTTGCGCCCTATTTTGAATTTAAAGGATTCAGCCGATGTTAAGGATTTCAGAGCAATAAGCAGAAGTTCGGCTGAGTTGGTTAAAAAATATAGAGGTTCACTAAGTGGAGAACATGGTGATGGCAGGGTGCGTTCAGAATTTATCCCCTTTGTTCTTGGTGATGCCGTTTATCAATTGCTTAAAGAGGTTAAGACTAGCTGGGATCCTCAACATATTTTAAATCCAGGGAAGATCGTTGATGCGAAACCCATGGAGAAGGACCTGAGGTATGAGCCTGATGTGCCGACGCCGGAATTTAATACTGCTTTTAATTTTGATGATACCGGAGGAATTCTTCGAACCGTTGAAAAATGTAATGGATCTGGCGATTGCCGAAAGCTCAATTTTGCCGGTGGAACCATGTGCCCCAGCTATCGGGCTACGCTGGATGAAAAGGACAGCACTCGTGGCCGTGCAAATGTCTTAAGAGAATTCCTGACACAAAATGTCAATGACAATCCCTTTGATCATCCCGAGATCAAAACGGCTATGGACCTTTGTATTTCGTGTAAAGGCTGCAAATCGGAATGTCCGTCGAATGTAGATATGGCCACCTTAAAATCTGAATTTTTATATCAGTATTATAAAACGCATAAGATTCCGTTGCGGTCGAAACTCATTGGCAGGATAGGTAAATTAAATACTAAGGCGATGAATTTTCCGGGAATTTCTAACATGATCATGAACCAAAACTGGTTGAAGGCTTTTGTTGGCATTTCAAAAAATCGATCCCTGCCAAAACTACAGCCCAAAAGCTTACGTCAGTGGTATAAAGGATATCAACAGCAAGCTTCGAAAAATAAATTGTATCTGTTCTGTGATGAATATTCCAACTATTATGACGTTGATATTGGTATTAAAACGATCAAGCTTTTGAATCGCTTAGGCTATGAGGTGTTGATGCCAAATCATGAAGAAAGCGGAAGAGCATATATTTCAAAAGGACTATTGGACGATGCTAAAGGAATAGCCGAAATCAATGTGAGATCATTTTCAAAGCTCCTTACTGATAAAACACCGCTCGTTGGTATTGAGCCATCAGCCATACTGAGCTTTCGGGATGAATATCCGAATCTCGTTGACAGAAAGTTGCGACAAACGGCTTTAAATTTAAGCGAGAAGGTATTTCTCATCGATGAATTTTTGAAGCAGGAAATTGATAAAGGCCATGTGAATGCATCTGTATTTTCGACCGAAAAAAAAGAGATATTGTTGCATGGGCATTGCCATCAAAAGGCGCTTTCGTCAATAGACATCACAGCTGAGATTTTGAGTTTACCAAAAAACTATATGGTAGAGATCATCCCGTCGGGATGTTGTGGAATGGCGGGTTCGTTCGGTTATGAAAAAGAACATTATGATTTGAGTATGCGTATTGGGGAGCAAGTTCTATTCCCTAAACTGAGAGCATCCGAGAACGAACAATTGATTGCAGCAGCGGGAACCAGTTGCAGACATCAAATTTTGGATGGTACAGGAAAAAAAGCAAAACATCCTGTAGAAATATTATTTGATGCAATGATTTAAAATAATAACTTGCAAATGACAAGGAATTAAAATTTATGCAGGACGATTTACAGAGAAATTTCGGCTATTTGTTTGAGGATGAACTCCTGGATGAGATCAAGGCCATAGGCAAATTTCAAAAAATACCCGAAGGCTCAATAATTATTGATATAGGCGATTATATAAAATCCATGCCTTTGATCTTAACAGGGTCCATTAAAGTGATGCGCGAAGATGATGTCGGTGATGATCTTCTGCTTTATTTTATTGAAGAAGGATATACC
>JABDLA010000097.1 GCA_013001965.1 Flavobacteriaceae bacterium
TCTCCGTTTTAAACGTGCGCAATTATTGGGTTATAAAACGCATGCCCATTTTGTGCTGGAAGAACGGATGGCAGAAACACCCGATAAGGTCTATGAATTCCTAGATGAGCTGCTTATTAAAGCCAAGCCGGCTGCTTTAAAAGAGTATGAAAGACTTCAGAATTTTGCCAGGGAAACTGATGGCATTGACGAGCTTCAAAAATGGGATTCGGCCTATTATTCGGAAAAACTCAAACAGAAATTATTCGATCTCGATGATGAGCAATTAAAACCCTATTTCAAACTGGAAAATGTAATCAATGGAGTATTTACTGTTGCTGAAAGACTTTACGGACTTAAATTCACGGAGATCGACACTATTGATAAATACCATAAAGAGGTATTAACCTATAAGGTTACCGACGAAAGTGATGAACTGGTATCTATATTTTACGCTGATTTTTTTCCACGCCAAGGAAAACGAAACGGCGCCTGGATGACCTCGTTTAAATCGCAATATCGTACCGACGGGAACAATGAACGGCCCCATATTTCCATAGTTTGTAATTTCACCAAACCAACACCAAGCAAACCTTCATTGCTCACCTTCAATGAAGTAAGAACGTTGTTTCATGAGTTCGGTCATGCATTACATGGTATGTTGGCCGATACGACATATCCGGGTTTATCAGGGACCAGTGTATATTGGGATTTTGTTGAACTTCCCAGTCAGGTTTTAGAAAATTGGTGTTATGAAAAGGACGCATTGGAACTGTTCGCTACCCATTATAAAACCAATGAGCTTATTCCAATGGAGTTGATTAATAAAATTAAGAATTCATCAACCTTTCATGAAGGGATGCAAACGTTGAGGCAAATAAGTTTCGGCTTGTTGGACATGCATTGGCATGGAAAAGATCCATCAAATATCAAAGATGTCAAAGCACTTGAGAAAAAGGCTTTTGAAAGCACTCAGCTATATCCTGATGTGCCTTCAAATTGTATGAGCACCTCATTTTCACATATTTTTCAGGGTGGCTATTCTTCGGGCTATTATAGTTATAAATGGGCCGAAGTTCTTGATGCAGATGCATTCGAATACTTTAAAGAGGAAGGTGTTTTCAACAAGAAAATAGCAAAGAAGTTCAAGGAAAACATCTTAAGTAAAGGTGGAACGGAAAATCCGATGGTCCTTTATAAACGCTTTAGGGGGCAAGAGCCAAAACCGGATGCCTTGCTAAAACGGGCCGGATTGCTGGAAATTGAAGAATGATCTTGATTAATTGAATACCTTCTTAAACTTGTATTAAAACCTATAAAAATCATCTTTTATTTCTATTTTTGATTGAGCAAAAAAAATGTTTATGTCAGGTCATGAAATAAATCCGAATGATTGGATTACTAAATATGCTGATTATTTATTTAATTACACGATCACTCGTGTTAAAGATAGAGAGACGGCCCAGGATTTGGTTCAGGACACTTTTTTTGCAGGATTAAAATCGATGAAAAACTTTAAAGGCGAAGCCAGCGAAAGAACCTGGTTGGTTTCAATTTTAAAGCGAAAAATTATCGATCACTATCGAAAGATTAATTCTAAAAAGGGTCAGGCCGAAATTAAAGTAAATTTTAGTCATGATAGTGAAAATGAAGGCAGTTGGTTAGAACAGCGCGTTGCCGATCCTTATGATAGAACGGCAGAGGACACGATTGAAAACACCGAGTTAGGATTAGCCATTCACAATTGTATTGGGAAGTTGCCTGAGAAACAGGCTCAGGTGTTTAAAATGAAAACACTATTAGGTCACGAAACCGAAGCAATATGTAATGAATTGGACATAACAGCGTCTAATTTGTGGGTAATAATTCATAGAGCACGAACCGCAATTGCGGCCTGCTTGGAAAAAAATTGGTTTTAATAATGAGTAAAAAGAACGGCTTAATTATACCTTGTGATGAAGCGAATCATACCTGTGATAAAACACAGTATAGGGAGGCGTCGCTGTGGGAAAAAATCAAGTTGAATATTCATCTTATCTATTGTCGTGCTTGCCGAAAGTATACTAAAAATAATTCCAAACTAACCAAGCTCGTTCATAGTGAAGCCGTTGAATGTCTTAAAACTTCTGAAAAAAAGAAAATGAAAAGCGCTCTTGACAACGAAATAACCGGTCAATAGTTAATTCATAAAAAAAGTAAGCCCAGCCAGATTATCGGAATGCCTTCAATCCAAAATGAACTGTAATACTGCGATTGATTTGTTCTGCTGAATGCTAAGAAGCAAAGCATTAATAAAGCAATAATTGGCAGAACGAATAGCTTTTGGTAATCGATATCATCCTTAAAAAATTCAATAAAATAGAATATCAGGATCAATAGTACGCCTATGATCTTGGTTCGATTTACACCAATACGTTGCGGAATTGTACCTAGTTTTAAACTATCATATTGCATATCCCTAATCTCAAAAGGTAGGGTTGCCACAATCACATAAATAAATCGTTGAAAAGAGGTTACTACCATGTCATTATTAAGGGAATAATTTTCATTTAGCAATGGAATAATAACAGTAACGGCTGCCCAAACAAATGCAATGACGTAGATCTTCAAACCACTTATCGCCCTTAAATTCTTCTTTCCATCAACAAAGATCTTTCTTGGTAAAAAAGGTATCGCATAGAAAAAAGTGATTCCGCCCAAAATCACTAAATACATTATGGTCTGTTGATCGATCTGAAAAATAAAATAACAAAGCGCTAGAAAACAGAAAAAAGAAAATATTTGAATATGCTTGAGCCAGCTAGCCAACCGACGATGATGAAATTTGGCAAGTCCAAAATAACGCACAAAATTATAGGAACTGATCGTTGCAAAAAAAATGACAAAAATAAGATCCCAATCAATTGCAAGATTGAAATTTATAAGGGTTATGATGGACAGAGCACAAACAGCAACCGCCACATGAATGCTGGCATTTATGTAAAAATCAAATAGGCGTTTGAAGATCGTCATCATACAAAAATAGGTAAAGGGTAATGAAGCAGAATAATCACATAATATTTTTCAAATATGACAAAATAAAAACGTTATTAATTGCTTAATTTTGCTCTTTAAATTACAACACTTGAAGTATGAATACAAATGCTTTTGCTTTACGACATATTGGTCCCCGAAAAACTGACCATGCTGAAATGCTAAAAACTGTAGGAGTTAGTTCTTTAGATGAGTTGATTTCAGAAACTATCCCTGACAATATAAGAATTCATAAAAAACTGCAACTTGATGGAGCTATGAGTGAGCAGGAATACCTCGATCATGTATATGAATTGTCGACCAAAAACAAAACCTTCAAATCCTATATCGGACTAGGGTATCATCCTTCAAATCTTCCGGCGGTCATTCAACGCAATATTTTGGAAAATCCGGGGTGGTACACTGCATATACTCCCTATCAGGCCGAAATTGCCCAGGGGCGGCTTGAGGCTTTATTAAATTTCCAAACGATGGTTACTGATCTCACGGGAATGGAAATCGCAAACGCATCCCTTCTTGATGAGAGTACGGCTGCAGCTGAAGCCATGGCATTATTGTTCTCGGCCCGCGAGCGGCAGCAAAAAAAAGACGGCATATCAAAATTCTTTGTTTCTTCGGAAGTTCTCCCTCAAACGCTTTCAGTTTTGAAAACAAGAGCTATTCCATTAGGCATTGAACTTAACGTTGGAGACGCTGAAACATTTGATTTCTCATCAGACCATTTCGCCGCTTTGCTTCAATATCCCGGAAAGACCGGTCAAATCTCGAACATAGCCGCATTTATTGACAAGGCAAAGGACAAGGCTATCAAAGTGGCGGTGGCCGCAGATATTTTAAGTCTTGTCGTTTTAGAATCTCCAGGGAAATTGGGAGCCGATGTTGTTGTAGGAACGACCCAGCGTTTTGGAATTCCTATGGGATATGGCGGACCTCATGCTGCTTATTTTGCCACGAAGGAAGATTATAAACGCAACATTCCGGGACGAATTATTGGCGTGACCAAGGACGCCGACGGCAATCGTGCTCTGCGTATGGCGCTGCAAACCAGGGAGCAGCATATTAAACGTGATAAAGCAACATCAAACATTTGCACAGCCCAGGTATTATTAGCAGTTATGGCAGGAATGTATGCCGTTTATCATGGTCCACACGGTATGAGATATATAGCCGAAAATGTCCATCACTCTGCAACGACCCTGGCTAAGGCTCTAGAAACATTGGGATATGAACAATTGAATTCATCTTATTTTGACACCATTCAATTAAGTGCAGATGCGACCAAAATTAGATCAATAGCAGAAAGGCATGAGATCAATTTTTATTATCCAACGGATGAAGTTGTTTGCATTTCCCTGAATGAAACAAGCTCAATTGCCGATCTTAATATCATTTGTTCAATATTCGCAGAAGCAGCAGGAAAGTCTCAGTCTGAAATTACAGAAATCTCTGAGGTGACGACTATCCCTGAAGCTTTAAAACGCAAATCTGAATTTTTAGACAATGAGGTTTTCAATACCTATCATTCGGAAACCGAATTGATGCGTTATATTAAAAAATTGGAACGCAAGGACCTTTCACTCAACCATTCTATGATCTCGCTTGGATCTTGTACGATGAAACTCAATGCGGCGGCTGAAATGCTTCCTCTAAGCTGGCCAAACTGGGGCAATATGCATCCTTTTGCGCCTCTTGACCAGGCCGAAGGCTATTTGACTGTCCTTTCTGCCCTTGAGGATCAACTCACCGAGATCACCGGTTTTGCTGCCACTTCCTTGCAACCCAACTCTGGAGCTCAGGGTGAATTTGCGGGCTTGATGGTTATTAAGGCTTACCATGAATCGCGTGGTGATGCCCATCGAAATATTTGTTTAATCCCATCTTCAGCTCACGGCACCAATCCGGCTAGCGCTGTAATGGCAGGTATGAAAGTTGTTGTCACAAAGTCAACCGATGAAGGCAATATTGATGTTGATGATCTTCGTGAAAAAGCAGAACTACATAAAGATAATCTTTCGGCCCTTATGGTCACCTATCCATCTACGCATGGTGTTTATGAGTCCGCAATAAAAGAGATTACACAGATCATTCATGACAACGGCGGACAAGTATACATGGATGGAGCCAACATGAATGCTCAGGTTGGATTAACCAATCCCGGGAATATTGGTGCCGATGTCTGTCATTTGAATTTGCATAAAACCTTCGCGATCCCTCATGGTGGTGGCGGACCAGGTGTAGGGCCAATATGTGTGGCAGAGCAATTGGTACCGTTCTTACCTGGCAATCCCGTGATAGAAACTGGTGGAGACCAGGCGATAACTGCCATCTCAGCGGCTCCTTATGGTTCTTCCCTGGCCTGTTTGATATCTTATGGTTATAATAAGATGTTGGGCGCTGATGGCATAACAGAATCGACCAAAATCGCGATCTTGAATGCTAACTATTTAAAAGAGCGTTTACAGGGTCATTTTGACACCTTGTATTCAGGAGAAAAAGGCAGGGCTGCTCATGAAATGATCGTTGATTGCAGACCTTTTAAGGAGCATGGTATTGAGGTTTCAGATATCGCTAAACGTCTTATGGACTATGGTTTTCATGCCCCTACAGTCTCTTTCCCTGTTGCGGGAACCTTGATGATAGAGCCAACCGAAAGTGAAAGCAAGGCTGAATTAGATCGTTTTTGCGATGCTATGATTGCTATTCGGAAGGAAATCGACCATGCTTCAAAAGATGATCCAAACAATCTTTTAAAAAATGCACCGCACACCCTTGAATTGATCACGGCTAATGACTGGAATTTTCCATATTCACGTCAGGAGGCTGCCTTTCCCTTGGAATTTGTGAGAGACAATAAGTTCTGGCCAAGTGTAAGAAGGGTTGACGATGCCTATGGTGATCGGAATTTAATTTGCACCTGTGCTCCAATTGAGGACTTTATTGAAGCATAAAACAGACTTTGAACGTCGTAATTTATCCTGAATTTTATTAGTCCAAAGCCATTTTGGATATATATTTGCTAAATTAGTATTAAAAGTATAGCAAATCAGAGACCCAATGAACATACATATTAGTGGCACAGGCAGCTTCATTCCTGATATTATTGAGAAAAATGAAGACTTTCACGAGCATAATTTTTTGAACGCGGATGGCTCATCAATAAATCATCCAAATGAAGTTATAGTTAATAAATTTAAAGCCATAACCGGTATTGCTGAACGTCGTTATGCGAAGGATCATCATAATTCTTCAGATTTAGCCTTCTTCGCAGCTGAAAAGGCGATCGAGGATGCCAATATCAATCGAGAAGAATTAGACTATATTATTGTAGCTCATAATTTTGGCGATGTTAAATCGAACACGATTCAGAGTGATGTCTTACCATGTTTAGCTTCTCGTGTAAAGCATAGTTTACGGATTAAAAATCCTAAATGTGTCGCATATGACATACTTTTTGGATGCCCCGGATGGGTTGAAGGTGTCATTCAGGCACAAGCTTTTATCAAAGCCGGATTGGCAAAAAAATGCCTTGTCGTTGGCTCAGAAACACTTTCCCGTGTCGTTGATCGACATGACAGGGATTCCATGATATATTCTGATGGCGCAGGTGCAGCAATTATTGAAGCCACTGACGCAGATTGTGGAATTTTAGCGCACGAATCGGCCTCCTATACCTATGATGAAGCTTATTATTTATATTTCGGAAATTCCAATAATCAGGATTTATGCCGGGATACACGTTATATTAAAATGCATGGTAGAAAGATCTATGAATTTGCATTGAATAATGTTCCTACAGCAATGAAGGCTTGTCTTGATAAAAGTGGGGTTCACATCAATGACGTTAAAAAAATATTCATTCATCAGGCCAATGAAAAGATGGATGAAGCTATAGTCGATCGCTTTTTTAAACTTTATGATACACCTACACCAGAAGGCATAATGCCAATGTGTATTCATAAACTTGGAAATAGTTCAGTTGCAACCGTTCCTACCCTCTTTGATCTGGTCAAGAACAATAATCTTGATGATCATGAGCTAAACAAAGGTGATGTTATTATATTTGCAAGTGTTGGTGCTGGAATGCACATCAATGCTATTGTATACAAATATTAATCATTGCCGCGTATGCGGAATTACAACAGATGTACGAAGGAAAGTTTCCGCATAAACGCTATAGACTTACGATTGACTTTTTAAAAGAAAACATTTCACCGTCTTCAACCATTCTTGATCTCGGGATTGAAAACCCATTCACTACAATTATGAAGGATAATGGGTTCCAGGTTGAAAATACCAAAGGTGAAGATCTTGATCTGGAAACCTCAGCAATTTCTAATTCTTCTGCTGAAGTCGTAACTGCCTTTGAAATATTTGAACATTTACTATCACCGCTAACCGTCCTTAAATCGATTAAGGCCGATAAACTTGTAGCCAGTGTCCCGCTGCGGTTGTGGTTTGCAACAGCATACCGAAGCAAAACCGATATGTGGGATCGTCATTATCATGAATTCGAAGATTGGCAATTCGACTGGCTATTAGAGAAATCAGGATGGAAAATCATGGCCAGGAAAAAATGGACCAATCCCACAAAAAAAATTGGATTAAGGCCAATTCTGCGGTGGTTTACTCCTCGGTATTATATCGTTTACGCCGAACGGATGTCATGAATATCTATATTGTCATACCAGCACATAATGAAGAAGGGTCTATTGGTAAAACCTTGGATTCATTAATTCAACAAACCTACCTGCCTAAAAAGCTCGTAGTTGTTAATGACAATTCTTCGGATGGCACCCCAAATATTATTTCAAAATATGTCAGCGATTACGATTGGATAAGCACAGTCTCTGTTAAATCTTCTGATGAACGCCTGCCGGGAGAAAAAGTTATCAATGCCTTTTATAAAGGATTGGAGACCCTGGATGACAATTATGATATCATTTGCAAGTTTGATGCCGACCTTATTTTTCCGGAAAATTATCTGGAGGTACTCATTCAGCATTATTCTAATAATGACCAACTTGGTATGGTTGCCGGACATTGTTATACGTTGAAAAACGGTAACTGGGAGTTGGAACGATCCACAGGTAAAGATCATATTCGTGGTGCTTTGAAATCCTACCGTAAAAAATGCTTTGATCAAATTGGAAAATTGCGGCGCTCCATTGGCTGGGATACTGTGGATGAGCTTCTTGCCATGTATTACAACTGGACATTTTACATCGACCCCGAATTAAAGGTAAAACATCTTATACCTACAAGTTCGAGATATCATAAATCATCGCGCTTGGCTCAGGGCGAAGCTTTTTATAAAATGCGAATCGGGCTTCCTATCACTTTTTTACGATCGATAAAGATCGCTTTCAGAAAAAGAAGTTTCGGATTTTTTATTCAAACGCTCAGAGGCTATTTTAAAGCCAAAAGGGAAGGTCAGGATTTTATTGTGGATGAAGATCAGGGGAAATTTATTAGAAAACTTCAAAATAAGGCGCTTTTTAATACTATTTTTCAATTGTGAAATTTTATATCGTCATTCCGGCTCACAATGAACAGGAGACCATTGGTCAAACATTAGAGTCTCTTGTACAGCAAACACTTTTGCCCAAAAAAATAGTGATTGTCAATGATAATTCAACCGATGCCACAGCCGAATTAATCAATTCTTATGCTGAAAAATTTGACTGGATTGAAAGTCTGCATATAAGATCTTCCGAAGAGCATTTACCGGGCGCTAAGGTTATTGATGCCTTTTATAAAGGCTTTGATACCCTTGATCACAACTATGATATCATTTGCAAATTTGACGCCGATATAATTTTTCCATCGCATTATCTTGAAACGATTTCTGCGCTGTTCAAAGAAAATTCGAAGATTGGAATCTCGGGTGGGCTTCCCTATATTCAAAAAGGTGACCGATGGGTATTTGAAAATATCGCCTCAAAAGATCATGTACGAGGCCCGATCAAGGCGTATAGAAAAGCATGTTTCAATGCAATTGGTGGGCTGAGAAGATCAGCAGGATGGGACTCTGTTGATGTATTGCTGGCCAAATATTACGGCTGGAAAGTTGTTACTGACAAGGATCTTCATGTTAAGCATTTGAAACCAACCGGTTCGAACTATCACTTGGGATCTAAATATTTACGCGGTGAAGCCTTGTATAAAATGCGCATGGGATTCGTACTTACTTCAATTGCATCCTTAAAAAGTGCGATTAAAAAGCATAGCTTTGGCTATTTTATGAATTCAATGCGTGGGTTTTTTAAGGCAAAGCAAAAAAAGTCTAATTTTTTAGTGGACGAATCTCAAGGTCAATTCATTAGGAAACATCATTGGCAAAACATATATAAAAAGCTTAAAATGAGTTAATTACAGTTATACCCTGATGATCGAAGCTGTTCATTTGAGGAAGAAGAACTGTTGCCTCTTTTAAACTTATCGTCCTACTTATAAGCTTTTGAGGCGTAAGGCGTCCATCGAGGATCATGTCAAGCATTTCTGGATATTTATGCGCCTGCATACCGTGACTTCCAATAATTTCCAATTCATTGGCCAGTATTTTATCCATTGGAATTTTTAGATCTTTATGATCTCCAGTCATTAAGCCAAGCTGTATATGCCTGCCTTGTTTCCTTAAACTGTTAATTGAATTTACCGCAGTTTCTTCACTGCCTAAGGCATCGATTGACACATGAACTCCGCCTTTTGTAATGTCATGAATACCTAAAACCACATCAGAATTGTTCTTTGCTTTAATGCAATGATCGGCTCCCAAAGACTTGGCTAATTTTAATACGGAAGCCCGGATATCGATCGCTATAACCTGAGCTCCTAAGGCTTTAGCTATCATTATGGCCGAAAGTCCTACGCCCCCACAACCATGAATAGCAACAAAATTTCCTTCTGACACTTTGGCCTGATGGACCACTGCACGAAAAGCAGTGATAAACCGACAACCCAATGAGGAAGCAGTGAGATCATCGATGGCTTCAGGTAATCTTACGAGATTGATGTCGGCATAATCCAGAGCGACAAATTCGGCAAAAGAGCCCCAGTGGGTAAACCCGGGTTGCGATTGGTGATCACAAACCTGATGATTTCCTGATCTGCAATAGATACAGTTTCCACAACCACCAACAAATGGCACAGTAACCCGATCACCATTATTAAATATTTTCACATGTTTCCCTGTAGCTACAACTATGCCTGCCAACTCGTGTCCGGGTACATGCGGTAATTTAATATCGGGATCATGACCCATCCAACCGTGCCAATCACTTCGGCATAATCCGGTTGCAGTGACCTTTAAAACAACACCCTCATTGGACGGTGCGGGATCTTGAACATCCTGAATAGAAATTTTCCCCTGAAAAGATTCAAAAACTGCTGCTCGCATTTAATTTACATTACGATATCATTCTCCCATACATAGGGTTCGGGAATATCAGTATCATCGATAAGTTGTCTGATGTCAATCTCAATGCCGCGACTCATATCTGTTATGGGAACGTCATTTGGCCCGCCTTCGAATGGATTCTCTGTGTTCTCACCAATGGCCTCCATCGTATGAAATACCCACGATATCAATGCACTGAATGGGATTGAAAACCAGACAAAATGCATGGCGAGAAACTCTTGAATCCGGTGCGAAGTGCTATGGTGTTCCTCATGTTTGGCAAGATCGTCTAATATATGTTGACCGATTGCTTCAAAACCTTCCATAATTCCAAATGGAAGCAATAGAATAAATATCCAAACAAACAAATAGTTCAAAGTTGCAAATTGCCGGGGATATGGAAAATTCTTAATGCGTTCACTCTTACCTTGCAGCGTATAGAATTCAACCAGTAGATTCGCCATTTCCATATGCCGAAAATCTTCTATTAAACCATCACTCTTCAACTCTTTCAGCCGTCGTGACTGAATTCCCAATAATTGTGATGCTTTATTCCCCTTAGCAAAAATCTCTTTCTTTTCCTGATCTGAAATATAACCATTTATAGCTTCTTCAATTGGGGTGACATCTTCACACACTAAATAATTATTCGCTCTAAACTCAATATTTGATCTCCCGGATTTTAGGTGCATTTCCCAAGGCTTATCTTGCCGAAGCATATATCGAAGCGCGGTCAACCATGCTACATGACGATGCACCAATTCACGTTTTATGGACTGTAATTCCTCAGGATTTCTTTCTTTTTTTGCATGATCATTTGTGATGAAATCTTTCACCATAATGGTCCATGAACGGGATGCATTGACTATACCTCCCCAAATTTTCCGCGCTTCCCATAATCTGTCATAAGATGCATTATTCTTAAAGCTAACAACAAAAGCAACCGCTGTACCTAAAACCCCGAGTGGCAACCAAGGCACGTGCAACCACTTTAAACCTACAATATCAAATAAAATAACAGGAATTAAAGCAAGTAAAAGAAATAGAAAAATATGTCGCCGTGTCCACATCAGTACGCCTCGAATAGGAAAAATGCGTCTTGTATACATAAATTCAATTTAAATGAATGGAAATATACAAAAAATGGTAGGTCAATAAATCTTAGTAATTCAGAAGTTCCTGAATTTTACCAATTAATTTTTCTGTTGATGGTATCATCGTTTCTTCAAGAGTTGAATTCAATGGAACGGCCGGCATGTTTTCGCTTCCCAGTGTTAAGACCGGAGCATCCAGATACTGAAAACATTCTTCTTGTATTCGGCCTGCCAAGGCCCTTGCAAAACTATTGTTACTGGGTTCTTCAGTAACGACAAGACATTTTCCGGTTTTTTTAACAGAACTCATAACTGTTTTTTCATCTAAAGGATATAATGTTCGAAGGTCTATGACTTCAATACTATCGGTCATTTCCAAGGATTCTGAAGCATTCATAGCCCAATGTACCCCCATACCATAAGTTATTATTGATAGGGTTTCCACATCTTCCTGTGGCCATATTTCCTGTAAAATCCAGGCTTTACCAAATGGCAGAATGTAATCTTCGTCAGGTTCAATAGACGTAGCTCCATGAGTTCCCGGAACCTTGCTCCAGTATAAACCTTTATGCTCAAAAATAACCACAGGATTTGGGTCATAATAGGCCGCTTTCATTAATCCTTTTAGATCGGCGCCATTACTTGGATACGCAATTTTCAAGCCTTTGATGTTGGTGACAACACTTTCTACAGAAGAGGAATGATATGGTCCGCCACTACCGTAAGCGCCTATAGGGACCCTTAAAATCATACTAACAGGCCATTTGCCATTAGACAGATAACAGCTTCTGCTCACCTCGGTAAACAATTGATTGAGCCCCGGCCAAATATAATCGGCGAATTGAACCTCTACAATGGGTTTCAGCCCTACCGCACTCATGCCAACAGTTGATCCTACAATAAAAGCTTCCTGAATTGGTGTATTGAATACACGATCATCACCAAATTTTTGAGCTAAGGTTGCAGCTTCTCTAAAAACACCACCAAGACGCCCTCCTACATCCTGGCCATATAATAAGCATTCTTTGTGCTTTTTCATAAGTTCCTCAACAGCATACAAGGCACAATCGACCATAACTACTTTTTCACTGCCTTCAGGTGAACGTTCACCTACCTCTTCAGTTATTGGCGTTGGCGCAAAATCATGAGTGAACAGGTCTTCCGGACCGGGATCTTCGTCTTCCAATGCCGCTTTAAAATCCTTTTGTACCCGGGCAACTGATTTTTTCTCAATGGTTTCAATTTCATTTTTAGAAATGCCTGCGTCTAATAGTTGTTGCTTAAATTTTGGATAAGGGTCTTGAGAACGTGCTTCTTCCAAATCATCTCTATACCATTCCATCCGTACGCCCGACGTATGGTGATTAAGTAAAGGAACTCTAGCATGAATTAAGAACGGCCTACGTTCAGAACGTATGGTCTCGATCACTTTTTTAATACTATGATAACTTTCGGTAAAATTGGTGCCATCAATTGAAATAGCTTCTAAACCCTTAAATCCCTGAGCATATTCGTAGGCATCCTGAGCCCGTGTTTCTTCAGCATTAGCTGAAATGTCCCATCCATTATCCTGAACAAAATAAAGAATAGGCATTTTCTTAAGAACAGCCATTTGAAAGGCTTCAGCTACTTCTCCTTCTGTAATAGAAGCATCACCAAATGAACATACCGTAATTGGTTTATCGGTTAATGAGGCATCGGCCAGGCCTTGCAGTTCTTTGTATTGCATACCCATGGCGACACCGGTTGCCGGAATAGCCTGCATCCCGGTTGCTGAGGACTGATGTGGAATTTTGGGCTTGTCATCATCTTTTAAACTCGGGTGACAGTAATAGGAGCGTCCTCCTGAAAAGGGGTCATTTTTTTTAGCCAAAAGTTGTAGCATAAGATCAAAAGGTCGCATACCTATTGCCAGCATCATGGCATCATCCCGGTAATAAGGAAAAGCATAATCCTGAGGCAGTAATTGCAGTCCTAAAGCGATTTGAACCGCCTCATGTCCTCTCGACGTTGCATGCACATATTTGGAAACCAATTTGAAGTTATCTTCATATAACTCTGTCATGGCTTTAGCAGTACATAACAGTGAAAACCCTTGTTTTAAGACCGCTTTATTCATTAAACAAGTTCCTTTTTGACTCTTAGCATCCAGTTGAACTTATCCTCTATTTTTCCACTTCGGATACCATTGAGTGTATCCAGAATTTTTTGTCCGATTGGATACTCATCCGAAACATGAATTACCGTATCCTTATATCCAATAGCCTGGATCATAGCAATGGCCACAGCCGTCCCTGTACCGAAAGCTTCTTTCAGCGTGTTATTCTTTGAAGCCTCAAGAATTTCTTCGATCCGGATAGACCTTTCAGTCACCTGATAACCCATATCTCTAAGAAGGTCCATAACACTTAATCTTGTGATACCATTTAAGATAGAGCCGTCTAATCGCGGTGTTATAAATTCATCGTTGATTTGGAAGAAGATATTCATTGTACCGACTTCCTGTATATAACTAAATTCATGGGCATCCAGCCATAAAACCTGATCATATCCCTTTGATTTGGCGATCTCTGTAGGACGAATCGCGGCGGCATAGTTTCCGGCGGCTTTAGCTTCACCTGTACCACCATGTGCTGCCCTTATGTACTTGTTCTCAGCATATAATTTTATGGGTTTTGAGAAAATTGGAACTGATGGAGAAGCAATAATGACGAACTTGAAACTTGTAGCTGCGCGCATACCAATAAAAGGTTCATCGGCATACATAAAAGGTCTCAAATACAACGCACTTCCGTCCTGAGGAGGAATCCAATTTTGATCGATGGTTACAAGTTGTTTTAATCCTTCAACAAATAGGTCTTCAGGAAATTCAGGCATGCCCATACGGCGAGCACTAAAATTTAATCGCTCCGCATTTTTTGCCGGCCGGAAAAGCATAGGAGTATCATCAGTATCCTTGGTAGCTTTCAAACCTTCAAATATGGCCTGACCATAATGCAAGGCCATTGCAGCAGGATGGGTTGGGATTGTATCTAGTGGTTCTATTCTTGGATTTACCCATTGTCCGTTCTGATAGTCACAAATAAACATATGATCGGAAAATGACCTTCCAAGAGGAATATTATTAAAATCCAAAGCATGAACTTTAGATTCTTTTACGGTTTTAATATCGATAGTATAGTTCATTATATTGATTGTTTTGAGTCAAAGTTTTCTAAATTTTTTGCTACCTGAGCGAGAAAAGACCCTCCTAAATGACCATCAACGACGCGGTGATCAAAGGATAAGGACAAATACATCATATGTCGTATCGCGATCTCATCACCACTATCTGATTCAAGGACCTCCGCTCGTTTTTTGATGGATCCAAGCGCTAAAATCGCAACCTCAGGTTGATTGATAATCGGGGTTCCCATAAGACTTCCAAAAGTGCCAACATTTGAGATTGTAAATGTTCCGCCTTGAATATCATCAGCCTTCAGGGTATTCGTTCGTGCTTTTTCGACTAAAGAATTAACTTCAGCTGCCATTTCCTTCAAGGGTTTTTTATTTGCATTCCGTATAACAGGAACGATTAGATTGCCATTAGGTAATGCTGTCGCAATGCCTATATTGATATCTTCTTTTACGATGATCTTATCATCATCTACAGAAACATTGATCATTGGAAAATTTTCAATAGCCTTTGAAACAGCGGCAACAAATAATGGCGTATAGGTCAATTTTTCATTATAGGCTTCTGAGAAGGCGGCTTTATGGGCATTCCTCCATTTGACTAATTCGGTGAGATCGGCTTCTGCATACGATGTCACATGCGGCGATGTATGCTTTGAATAGACCATATGATCAGCGATCATTTTTCGCATCCGGTCCATTTCCACAATTTTTCCTTTGCCTTTATCTAAATTAAGTTGTGGAAGTCTGAATGCAGTAGCATCATGATATCCCGGTTGAACTAATTTAAAAGGCCTTCCTTCTTTTATGTATTGAAACAGATCACTTTTTCGTAATCGACCATCTTTTCCAGTAGCCGGAATTCGTGCCAATTCTTCATAACTTATGTGTTGTTCTTTTGCAATATTCACAATTAAAGGCGAGAAGAAAGTATTTTTATTTTGAAGATCTGAAGCCGGTTGTTTGGTCCTTTTTAATGCTTTTTCTGTTTTAGCTTGCTGCTTTTGCGTTTTATCCTTCTTCTTAGTTGTTTTTGATTTACCATTCGATTTCCCATCAGAATTGATAATGGCGATGACTTCTCCAATTTTGATCACGGTATTGGCCTCAAAAAGAATCTCTTCAACAATACCCGAAACCGTTGACGGAACCTCAGAGTCCACCTTATCGGTAGCCACTTCAAGCAGCATCTCATCCTCCTCGATCGTATCTCCGGGATTTTTGAACCAGGTTATTATGGCTGCTTCGGTAATACTTTCGCCTAATTTTGGCATTTTGAACTCAACTCTTGACATCGTATTAACTAATGTTTGTTAGTTTTTTATTCAGGGTTTCATAAATTCTTTTAAGGTATCATAATAAGATTCCTGAAGCTTTAAATCTTCCGGTGTCTCCCGTAAGGGTTCTACTTCCTTTAAGCTGCTGTGGCAATCTGCCGGCAATTGCTGATAAAGTGCTGTACCCTTAGATTTCCATGCGATCATGTCATCAGAAACTTCTTTGATAACCTTAGCCGGATTTCCAACAACAAGGCTACGTTTCGGAATAACAGTCTCCCCTTTTACGAACGACATTGCACCAATAATACACTCATCTCCAATACTGGCATCATCCATGATCACCGTATTCATTCCAACAAGAACATTCCTGCCAATATGAGCACCGTGAATAATGGCCCCGTGACCAATATGTGCGCTTTCTTTTAATGTTATTGATTTCCCGGGAAACATATGCACAGTACAATTTTCCTGAACATTCACCCCATCTTCAAGTATAATCTGACCCCAATCACCACGAATGGCAGCTCCTGGTCCAACATAACAATTCTTTCCAATGATCACATTGCCGGTTACTGCAGCCAAAGGATGTATAAAGCTACTTTCATGAACAACGGGCACATAGCCTTTAAACTCGTAGATCATTTAAATCGTTTTAAAGTTTCCTTAGTAAAATCACTTAAAACCAATCGCCCGCTTATAGCCGCTCGTTCTGCGAGTAACTCATCCCAGTCCTCAGTTCCTTTCCATAACATATCTTTCAATGCTTTCATAGCTTCAACATTATAGGCGCATAACTTTTCTGCAAAGGTCTTAACCGCTGCATCAAGGTCTTCGGTTGAATCATAAATATTGGCATACAGTCCTTTTTCCCTGGCCCATTCTGCGTCATAAAATGTGTCAGCATCAATGGCAATTTGTGATAATCCACTTGTACCGATCTTCCGAAGTACTGCAGGTCCGACAACAAAGGGTCCAATACCAACATTGAGTTCACTTAATTTGATCGCGGCAAACTTCGTTGCCATACAGAAATCGGTTGCTGAGGCAATTCCGACACCACCCCCTACGGTCTTACCCTGAATTCTACCAACGATAAACTTCGGGCATTTTCGCATGGCATTGATCACATTGGCGAAGCCTGAAAAAAATATCTTTCCCTGAGCCTCATCATTGATATTGATCAGTTCATTAAAACTGGCTCCGGCACAAAAGGTCCTGTCTCCACCACTTTTCAATACAATCACTGTTATAGCCTCATTTTGACCGGCTTTCGTTATTGTTTCCGTTAAATCTGCTAAAACCGATCCCGGAAGTGAATTATGAGCCGGATGGAAAAATTCAATATATCCTACTCCATTTTCTATATGTTGTTTTACGTACGCTTCAGCCATATTATAGTAATCCAAATTGTCCAAAATGATGATTGAAATGTTTTGTGTGAAATAAACGCCATTCAAATCTGTTCAATTCACCAAAAACTATATTTTTTGTCGTTATTTCCGCATTGTCCTTAAAGTGATCTTCGTACTGATCATAAGCCTCCAGCATGCTTTTCTTTGCAGCTTCCAAATTCTCATGTGTTAATTTTTGAAGATCTTTTTCTAACAATTCCGGAGCATTATGATTTCTAGGCATGGGTCGATGATTATATAGTGAATCATGAACTTTTTCCAAATGTTCTTCAGGTGTTGAATATTCAAAATCCTGAATTTCACCTGAAGCTATTCTAAGGGAATATTCCAGATGCTCCACCATGTGTTGCGGGGTCATCGTACCCCATTTTGCTTTGGTTTCTTCTGTCAGTTTATTCAAATAAGCTTCTATCGTTTCCCTGTTTATTTCAGCAAAGGGGTTTTTCTTCTGAACCATGGTCAAAACCGTAGCAATAGCCACTAATTCTTCCTCAGCATCAAAAACTTCAGCATACCATTTTACAATACCTGAAGGTAATTCAGGTCCGCGAACATCCCGATCTATTTTCTGCTTACATGTTAAGCGGACAGATATGCTGTCATTGTGATATATGGGTCGTAAAAAACGACAATCTTCCAATCCGTAATTGGCAGCTACCGGTCCTTTATCCGGATGAACGAAGAGGCCAGCCGCTGCTGCTAAAATGAAATAGCCATGAGCCGTTCGTTGTTTGAAAATGCTGCCTTCCAAGGCGGTAATATCAGTATGAGCGTAAAAATGATCCCAGGTCAGATTAGAGAAATTAATGATATCACTATCGGTTATTGTCCTGCTATGTGTTTTTAAAGACATACCGGGTTCAATATCTTCCCAATGGTATTTAAACGGATGTTTTTCAGAATCTTTATAGGCACCTCCGGGCTGGTAAATGCCAGTTATTTCTGTTAGGGTTGTTGGCGTACCTTGAATGGCAGTACGTTGCAAATAATGTTTCACGCCACGCATTCCGCCCATCTCTTCACCACCACCTGCTCGACCTGGTCCTCCATGAACCAGCGTGGGCAACGGTGATCCATGACCTGTACTTTCTTTCGCATTTTCGCGATTCAGAACTAAAATACGTCCATGATGGCTTGCAGCATTGACCACATATTCTTTTGCAATAACATCATCAAAAGTTATAATTGAAGACACCAATGAACCTTTTCCCATTTTTGATAATTCTATGGCCTCATCAAGATTTTTATATGGCATGATCGTACTCACAGGACCGAAGGCTTCTTGCTCGTGCACCGCAGAATTATTGAACGGATGATCTTCTCTTAATACAATTGGGCTGAAAAATGCGCCTTTTTCAAAGTCGGCACCTAATGTTTCGATCTTATCTAAATGACCATAAACGATCTGAGCCTTTTTAGCTATCTCCTTAACACTATTCTTAACCTCGTCAACTTGCTCCTTGCTGATCAATGACCCCATTCTCACTTCTTTGAGTCTTGGGTCACCAATAACAACCTTATCCAGAGCTTTTCCAAGTGAAATTTGAACATCTTCAATAAGGTTTTCCGGAACAATGATACGGCGGATCGCAGTACATTTTTGGCCGCACTTCACAGTCATTTCTTTTCTAACTTCTTTAATGAATAAGTCGAATTCCGGTGTTCCGGGAACCGCATCTTCACCAAGAATAGAGGCATTCAATGAATCGGCTTCCATGGTAAACGGCACCGCTTCCTGAATGATTCTTGGATGCGCTTTTAGAAGGCGACCTGTTTCAGCCGAACCTGTAAAGGTTACAACATCCTGAGATTCAACAGCATCCAATATTGTGCGTACTGTTCCATTTAATATTTGTAATGCGCCTTCAGGCAGAATTTTTGAATTAATGATCTCCCGTGCAACGGCCTCGGCCAAATAAGAAGATGAAGGCGCCGGAAGGACTACTGCTGGAACACCGGCCATCCAGTTGACTGCACATTTTTCAAGCATGCCCCAGACCGGAAAATTAAAAGCGTTGATATGAACAGCCACGCCCTTTTTCGGGGTCATGATATGGTGAGCCATAAATCGTCCGCCTCGAGACAGATCGATAGGGTCACCTTCAACATGATAGGACTGATTTGGAAATAATTTCCGAAGCGATGCATTGGCAAAGAGATTTCCAAAACCACCTTCGATATCGATCCAGCTGTCAACTTTTGTAGCACCCGTTCGATAGCTCAAATCATAAAATCCATCTTTATGCCTAGTAAGATACAAAGCGAGTTTCTTCAACATATTACCACGTTCCTGAAAGGTCATACTTCGCAATACTTCACCACCCTTGGTTCTTCCGTAATTTAGAATCTCCGGAACATTAAGGCCCTCAACTGCCGTGTAGGCAATAAGTTCACCGGTTATCGCGTCAAAAACGGGAAAACCATTGTCAGATCCTTCGATCCATTGACCTTGTGCATAATGTTGTATTTTTTTCATAATGTCTGTTTATGCCAATATTCTAATAATCTGTCCGTTGATCTTCCCCTCCACACTCTTTAAATAACCATTCACTATTTTATGCATGGGAACAGGTGTATTTCCAGGGAAATAATCTTTATATTTTTCATACGAATCTTCAACAAGATCAGAGCAAACCGCGTTAATCCGGATCCCGTTTTTAAGCTCCAATGCCACGGCTTTCACAAAACTGTGAATGCCTCCATTGACCATTGCAGCGCTTGTGGTCATATCAACCGGTTCATCGGCTAAAATCCCGGTCGACAAGGTTATCGATCCACCTTCATTGAGGTAATCTTTTCCAAGGCGTACAACATTTACCTGGCCCATAAGTTTACTTTTAATTCCGATGTAAAAATCCTCTTCAGAAAGATGTTCAAACTTATCCCATTTTGCATCGCCTGCAATGGAAACAATCGCATCGACTTTTCCAATGGATTCGAACATAGATTTGATCGAGTCGGAACTGGAAAAATCAACATTAACATCGCCTGAATTCCGTCCTGCGATAAGGATTGAATGTTTTTCAGAAAGCCTTTCGCTCACTTTTCGCCCTATGGTTCCGTTTCCTCCTATGATCAGAATCTTCATTTTATACCTTTTCAATTATTGCTGCATAGCCTTGTCCCACTCCAATACACATGGTCACTAAAGCATAGCGTTTGTTTGTTTTTTGTAATTCGAGCGCAGCCGAATAACAAATTCGTGTTCCGGTCACTCCTAATGGATGCCCAATTGCGATTGAACCGCCATTCGGGTTTAGCCTGGGATCATCATCCTTCAAACCCATTGCTCTTGTACATGCAAGTACCTGGGCAGCAAAAGCTTCATTGAGTTCAATAACATCCATATCATCAAGAGTTAATCCGGCTTTATCCAAGGCTTTTTTTGAGGCTTCCACCGGTCCGATACCCATAATTCTAGGTTCAACACCAACTACCGCCGAGCTCACAATTCGTGCGATTGGATGTAATCCATAGTTCTTAACCGCGTCTTCTGAGGCGATTATTGTAGCTGCAGCACCGTCATTCAAGCCTGATGAATTTCCGGCGGTGACACTGCCACCATTTGGCTTAAAAGCCGGCCTTAATTTGGCCAAAACTTCCAAACTTGTTTCTGGTTTGACAAATTCGTCCTTTGAAAACAGAATCGGGTCTTTTTTCCGCTGTGGGATTTCAACGGCAACAATTTCTTCTGCCAATCTACCATTGTCTTGTGCTTTAGCGGCCTTCATCTGACTCCAATAGGCGAATGCATCCTGGTCTTTCCGGGAAATATTATATTTTTCAACCAGGTTTTCCGCAGTATTTCCCATGGCATCGGTTCCATATAATTCTTGCGTTTTGGGGTTGATAAATCGCCAGCCAAAACTTGAATCATATAATTTGGAATCGTTTCCGAAGGCAGAAGATGGTTTAGCCAGCACGTATGGCCCGCGAGTCATATGTTCTACACCACCGGCGATAAACAAATCTCCATCGCCCGATTTTATAGCCCGGGACGCATGGATGATAGCTGATAAACCCGAACTGCACAAACGATTAACGGTTTCGGCAGGTACTGAAAACGGAATTCCGGCTAACAAAGACGCCATTCTTGCTACATTACGATTGTCTTCTCCGGCTTGATTCGCACAGCCTAAAATGACATCGTCAAAATCTTCCAAAGGAATATTGGAGTTTCGAGCAACAATTTCTTTGATCACCAATGCCGCCAGATCGTCAGCGCGAACCGCTGACAAGGTTCCTTTATATTTTCCAATTGGCGTCCGAATGCCGTCTATTATATATGCTTCTTTCATGCTAGTCTTCCCAGTCTTTATTCGTCCTGTAAACCACGCCTTTAAAAAGTGCTACAAGCTCTTCTCCACGTCGAACTTCAATAATATTGAAGCCAGTTTTATTATTTACCTTTTCAATTACCGATTCTGAAACTAAATAGTCCCCTTCTTCCAGTGCTTCGATATGATTGATCGAAGTTTCAATAGACACGGCATATTTGCCATGGGTGTTGGCTGCAAAACCAAAGGCTGTATCAGCCAACGAATAACTGATGCCGCCATGGGCCTTTCCCATACTGTTCAACATATCCTTGCGCACCGTCATCCCAATTTTACAACGTCCTATTTCGCATTCAAGGATTTCTATACCGAGTCCCTGACTAAAGGCGTCGAGACTCAACATTTTGTATGGAATATCTTCGCCTTTCATGAATAGAATGTTGATTTGTTTTTGTTCATTGTTCTCAATAAAACACTACAACGATACCGATCTTCATGATAGGTATTATATAATTCATCCATTTTATGAACACACCATTCAATGCCCATTTCGTCGGCCCACTTGAGGAGCCCTTTTGGATAGTTAACCCCTTTGGTCATCGCATTATCAATATCCTCAGTGGAAGCAATATTTAAAAACAAGGCATCAGCAGCTTCATTGATCAGCATTACTAAAACGCGCTCAAAAATATCTTGCGCTAATTGTGTGTCATTTAACTCTGCATTGTTTTCATAAATGGGTTTATTGGAGGCATCATAATTATAATAGCCTTTCCCCGTTTTTCGTCCTAAGTAGCCTGCTTCCGATAATCGTTTTTGAGTAAATGAAGGCTTATATCTCGGATCGTAATAAAAAGCTTCGAAAACGGTTTCAGTCACGATATAATTGATGTCATTGCCTATGAAATCCATCAATTCGAATGGCCCCATTCTGAAACCGCCAATAGATTTTAAACTTTGATCGATAAACTCAAAATCGGCAATGCCTTCTTCATATATTCTGAGGGATTCACCGTAATATGGACGTGCTAGCCTGTTGACGATAAATCCCGGAGTGTCTTTAGCTATAGCCACGGTTTTTCCCCAATCTTCAATTATTGAAGCGGCTTTTGATAATACTGCTTCGGAAGTTTGTAACGCAGGAACTATTTCAACAAGCTTCATCAAAGGAGCAGGATTAAAAAAATGGATGCCCAAACAGCGATCGGGTTTATCTAAGGCTGACGCAATTGAAGCTATGGACAATGAAGACGTATTGGTTGCAATGATACAATCTTCAGAAACATGGGATTCGATGGTTTTAAACAAATGCTGCTTGATCTCA
Organism: Flavobacteriaceae bacterium; assembly: GCA_013001965.1. Classification (GTDB taxonomy): domain Bacteria; phylum Bacteroidota; class Bacteroidia; order Flavobacteriales; family Flavobacteriaceae; genus JABDLA01. Next base: position 22,970 of record JABDLA010000097.1, read on the forward strand.
AGGTTTTCAACTATTGCTTCAATAACGAGATCTGAACCTTTCAAAACTGCAACATTGTTGTCATAGGTAATATTCGATTGAATGCGTTCTTTTTCATCATTATCCAAACGCCCTTTTTCTATGAGGCGTGATAAAATTCGTTCCAAGGACGATTTCGACTTGTTCAAGGCCTCCTGATTGTTGTCAACTAAAATAACCTGACAGCCTGAGGTAGCGGCCACCTGAGCAATTCCGCTTCCCATTGTTCCTGAACCTATGATTCCTACCTTCATTAATTACCTTTAAAATTTGGTTGTCGTTTTTCTATAAAAGCTGCTACACCTTCAGCATAATCCTGGCTGGAGGCAGCTTCAATTTGATATTCTGACTCCATATTTAATTGAGCCTCAAGATCGTTAATCATGGATTGGTTTAAAAGTTGCTTGATCATGCCCAGGGCTTTGGTTGGCATATTCGCCAGTTTCAATGCGGTTTTTCGAACCATATCATCAAATTTTTCAGCAGCTGCATATGTATAGATCATGCCCAGGCGCTCAGCTTCCATAGCCGATATTTTATCACCCAGCATCGCCAGAGCCGAAGCTTTTTGAAATCCTATAAGACGTGGTAAAAAGAATGTACCTGCACTATCAGGGATCAGGCCAATTTTACTAAAGGCCTGAATAAAACTTGCATTTTCATTGGCGATGACAATATCGCAGGCAAGAGCAATATTTGCACCTGCACCTGCGGCTACTCCGTTAACCGCAGCTACAATAGGTTTTTCAATGGATCGAATCCGTCTGATGATCGGATTGTAGTGCTCTTCCAGAATTTTTTTAAATCCCGGATTCAATTCCGGTGAGGTAACTTCCTTCAGGTCCTGTCCGGCACAAAACGCTTTGCCGTTTCCGGTTATCACTATGGCTCTGACCGATTTATCAGAAGCGCAATCGTCTAAAGTTTTCTGTAATCTTAATGCCATTTCGCGATTAAAACTGTTAAAAACTTCAGGCCTGTTCAGAGTAACAAATGCTACCTGCTTTTCAATCGTTATAAGAATAGAATTGTTGCTCATACTTTCTATAATATCATGCCTATTTAAGGCATTTAAAATAATCAAATGGTTCTTCACAGTCTTCGCATTTAAATAATGCCTTGCATGCAGTAGAACCAAATTGACTAACTACTAATGTATTTGTCGACCCACAAAGGGTACATTTTACTATTTTTTTATTCCCAAGTAAAGCTTCCTTATCTGCATCAGGATCCAAGGGTGGTGCGATCCCATATTTCTCCAATTCCTGCCTGCCATTCTCTGTGATCCAATCGGTTGTCCATGCTGGTGAAAGCACCAATTCTATGCTTGCTTTATAGCCATTGTCGGATAAGGCCTTTTCAATATCTTCTGTAATAACATCCATTGCCGGACAGCCACTGTAGGTTGGTGTGATCTTTATTATTGCAATATCATTTTCAATTGCTGCATATCTCACTACGCCCATATCTAAAACTGATAATACAGGTATTTCAGGGTCACTGACCTTCTGTAAAATGGGCCTTAGCCTAATGTCGATATGTTCTTTTTCAACTACCATTTCATATTTGGATAGGCGCGTTGCATAAATTGCATGTCGCTTAAAATGTATCCCATATGCTCAGAATGTATACCCTCTTTCCCACCTTTTTTAAACCATTTTGAGTCCGGAATTGTCAAAGTAGACTCTTCCAGAACATCAGTGATGTTCTGATAATAGGACGCTTTCAATTGACTTAGGTCAACGGCAATGCCTTTTTCGATCAATAATTTTTCGGAAGCCGTTTGATAAAATAATTCTTCAGTGTAGGCCCATAAATCGTTTATGGCCGCTTGCATTCTTTCCTTGCTTTCGGGGGTTCCGTCACCAAGTCGCCTCACCCAATCTGAAGAAAAACGATAATGATAACTTACTTCCTTAATCGATTTGCTCGCAATGGCTGCAAGAGTAACATCATGACTTTTTTGCAATTCTGATAATAGCATCAGGTGAAAAGCATCAAATAAAAACTGTCTACCCATGATAAAGGCAAAATCTGTGTTGGGTTGTTCTACCAACAATGCATTAACATACTCACGTTCATTCCTTAAAAATGCAATATCATCTTCGGTGGTTTTGTCATCAACCAATTTGGCTGCATATTGATAATAGCTGCGTACCTGCCCGAAAAGATCAAGTGAAATATTTGTCAGGGCAATATCGGTTTCTAAAGTTGGTCCATGACCACACAATTCACCAAGCCGCTGACCAAGGATCAGGCAATTATCTGCTATGCTCAATATGTAATTATATAGTTCTTTGTTCATTACATATGTTTTACGTCATCAGGAAGATCATAAAATGTAGGATGTCTGTAAACCTTGTCCTGAGCGGGTTCAAATAGCTCACCGCTTTTCTCAGGATTAGAAGCCGTTATATGCCTGGATTCTACAACCCAGATACTCACACCTTCGTTACGCCTGGTATAAACATCTCTGGCATTTTCCAGAGCCATTTCGGCATCTGCAGCATGAAGGCTGCCAAAATGCCGATGTTCCAATCCGTTCTTGCTTCTTACGAAGATCTCCCAAAGAGGCCAATCTTTTTTCATTTTAAACCGCTTTATTTAATTTTTTTAATTTTTGTTTTTCAGCATATGCCATGGCTGCATCTCTTACCCATTCACCATTTTCCCAGGCGTCAACCCGTGCTTTCATACGTTCTTTATTACAAGGGCCATGACCCTTGACAACTTGCCAAAATTCGTCCCAGTCAATCGGTCCGAAATCATAATGGCCACGCTCTTTATTCCACTTCAGTTCAGGATCGGGTACACTTATGCCGAGAATCTCAGCCTGAGGGACGGTTTGATCAATAAACTGCTGACGTAACTCATCATTTGTTTTTCGCTTTAATTTCCATTTCATGGATTGTTCGGTATGCGTTGATTCGGCATCCGTTGGTCCAAACATCATCAAAGATGGCCACCACCAACGATTTAGAGCATCCTGAGCCATTTCTTTTTGTTCAGCAGTGCCCTGGCAGAGTTTAAGCATGATCTCATAACCCTGACGCTGATGAAAGCTCTCTTCTTTACAAACACGTACCATTGCCCTGGCATAAGGCCCAAAAGATGTATTGCATAAAGGCACCTGATTAATAATAGCCGCTCCATCAACCAGCCATCCTATGGCACCAATATCGGCCCAGCTTATCGTCGGGTAATTAAAAATACTTGAGTATTTGGCCTTTCCACTATGGAGCTGATCATATAATTCATTTCTTGTAATCCCTAAGGTCTCACAGGCACTGTATAGATATAAACCATGGCCTGCTTCATCCTGTACTTTGGCAAGCAAAGCGACTTTCCGACGCAGACTAGGTGCACGAGTAATCCAATTGCCTTCGGGTAGCATACCAACAATCTCTGAATGCGCATGTTGTGAAATTTGCCTGATATGGGTTTGACGGTATTTCTCAGGCATCCAGTCTTTGGGCTCGATCTTCTCATCTCTGGCTATTCGAGCTTCAAATGTTTTTTCCAGATCCTTTATGTTTTCCTCACTCATACTCTTGAATTTTTATACGTCAAAATCGACGACTACGTTATTAGAAGTTGGGACAGCCTGACAACTTAGAATAAAGTTTTGACTGACCTCATATTCCTCCAATGCATAATTTATTTTCATTTCCACATCTCCTTCGATGAGCTTGCATTTACAGGTACTGCAAACACCACCTTTACAAGCAAAGGGTAAATCTGCACCTGCGGCAAGGGCGCCATCCAGAATGGTGTCAAAATCATCATCCATAACAAAATGGAATTCCTTTCCACCGTCAAGAATGGTAACCTCAGTACCATCCATTTTATGTTCTAATACTTCAGCTATATGAAGTTTTGATGCCTCATTATCTCCTGAAAAAAACAACTCATAATGAATTTTAGTTTCAGGCATTCCAGCCGTCATTAGTTCATCCCGTATTAAAAAAATCATATCCTGAGGTCCGCAAATAAATGCGTGTGCGGTGTCCTCGATATCGATAAAAGTTCTGGTTAAAATTTGAAGTTTTTCTTCATCAAAACGACCATTTAAAAACGCGATATCCCGCTGTTCTTTTGTTAAAAAATAAAACACATGAAAACGTTCGAAAAACCTATTTTTCAATTGTTCGATTTCCTCCTTAAAGATAATTGATTTTGTGGTGCGATTCAAGTAGAATAGCTTAAAGGTGCTTTGCGGTTCCTGGGTTAAATGTGTTTTAATTATTGAAAGCAATGGGGTGATTCCGCTCCCGGCTGCAAAAGCGATATAGTTTTTTGGATTGGATGAATCGACCTCAACATAAAAATGACCAGTAGGCTCCATGATCTCAATCTCATCTCCTATTTTTAATTCTGTATTGGCAAAGGTCGAAAACAGTCCGCCCGGAATTTGCTTGATAGCCACTTTCCATACATTTTCAAATGGGCTTGTGCATAACGAATAGGTACGCCTAATATCTTCACCCTCAATAATTTTTCGAAGGGTTAAGTGCTGTCCCTGGGTAAATTTAAAGGTGTCATGAAGTTGTTCGGGAATATCAAAGGTTACCACTACAGTATCCTTGGTTTCCTTATAAATATCTGAGATTTTAACCTTATGAAAATCTGCCATTCGCTGACTATAATTTTTAACTAACGCTTGTTAGTTTCATTGACAAATTTACAAAATAATTTATTAATTAATTGTTAATTCCATTGATTAGTACATCGCTGAGTTCATCCGCTAATTTTTTGGGGTTTAAATCCTCCTTTTTCGGTATCCAGATATATAAGGATCTTAAGGTTGAAAGCATCGAAAAAAGCATCACATCGGTATTGGCATTTGTAATCTCATTATCGGCTATGCCTTTCTTGATGATATCCCTGAAATTATCTTCATAAGTATGTCTGAGTTCAAGATAATAATTGAGCTGCTCCTCCAAATGCATCCAATCGTTATTTAAGGAGGCCATTCCAAAGGTATTTCTACTTGTGATATCGACATGAAGGGCCACTATGAGTTTCAATTTTTCAATAGCGCTTAGATCGGCAGATTGAATAGCCCGCATGCCTTCAGTAAACTCTTCGGCCAATGAAATAATGATGTCCTTTAAAATGTCCTGTTTAGAATTGATATGATTATACAGGCTGGCCGCTCTAATGCCCATGGACTTTGCCAAATCTCTCATGGTCACTGCACTATATCCCTTTTCTTTGAAGAGTTTCGCAGCTGTTTGAATGATCTGGTCTTTACGGGTTTCGGGCTTCATTTAATATTTAAGAATTTTTAGATCTTCAAGCTTAACATTCGAATTTTCATTAAACTCCAGTGTCCAATCCATGGAGTTTGTGAGCATATAAAATTTTGAAAGTTCACTGAGCAATCGGTTTTTTGCATTGGATTTCAATTTAGAGCCTTCAATTTTATCAAGCATTGAACGCTTCACGGTTTCTTTTATGGCGTTATAATCTTCGGCTTGAAATGGGTTCAGGAAATCGGACTGAATATCATAGTATTCAAGATCAGGATTAACTGTGATTTCCTCCTCGGGAATGGAAATTATTCGAAGAATCTTGTTTTTCTCATCGAGTTCATAATCCAAAAGGCTCAGGTCATAAGCTATGGTTACATCGGCATTGACAACGACCAGCGCTTTTTTATCAGCGGTGTACAAATCACCCAGGATCTCTTTGGAATTCTCATAATTAAAAACTTCAGAGAAATGCCCTTCGGTCACAATGAGTTTACCCACATTTACAAGTTGTTCCTGAATGAGTTGCGAATTTGCCTTAAGCACAATTTGCGCTTCTTTACGATCGCCACAGTATTTAAAGGTGAACAGCACGATGAGCGTAATAATGACTCCGAATAGAATTTTTCGCATGCCCTAAATTAGTTAAAAAAATAAAGAAGTAATGGGGTTAAAATATTTTTTCGGAATAAAATAAAAGGAAAATGCTAATTTAAATTTTGTTAAATTAGAGGGGAACTATTCAGAATATTATCATGGAAATCAATAGAAGACAATGGCTGAAATCTGCCACAATGGTTGGTGGATTTACCCTCTTTAATAGTTTAGGACTGAAAGCTTTGACCATCGAAGAGCAGAAAAAATTTAATCCTCGACTATTTAACAAACCCATAAAATTAAGTTCGAATGAAAATCCGTATGGCCCCTCGGCCAGAGTGAGAGCTGCCATTACTACCGTCTTTAGTAATGGCTGCAGATACCCCTATTCCTATGCGAATGAATTGGCTCAGATCCTGGCCGATAAACATGGTGTAGAACGGGAAAGTATCATTTTAACGGGTGGTTCTACCGAAGGATTAAAAATTGCCGGTATCACCTTTACTGCTGATGGCGGTGAAATTATTGCCGCAAAGCCTACATTTTTAGCCATGATGCAATATGCTGAAATGTGGGGCGCCAATATCAATTGGGTTCCGGTCGATAAGAACAAGGGTTACGACCTTCAAGAAATTGAAAAACGCATAAGTGCAGATACAAAAATGGTGTTCTTATGCAATCCAAATAACCCGACGTCCACTCTTTTACCAAAGGATCAACTTATGGATTTCTGCTCGACGGTAAGCAAAAAGACCATCGTATTCAGTGATGAGGCCTATTATGAATTTATCGAAGATCCTCAATATCCCTCAATGGTCGAATTGGTTAAAAAAGGGGAGAACGTTGTGGTATCCAAGACCTTTTCAAAAGTTTATGGCCTGGCGGGATTGCGTATTGGATATTTAATTGCCAAACCGGAAATTGCCGGGGTTTTAAGAAAGAATGTGGTAGCGATGACCAACGTGTATGCCATTGCAGCAGCCAAGGAAGCCCTGAGAGATGATGAATTTTTCAGTTTCTCAATTCAAAAAAACAATGAAGCTAAACAAATTATCTATAGTACCCTTGATCATCTTGAGCTCGAATATATACATTCAAATACCAATTTTGTATTCTTTCATTCGGGCAAAAACATCAATGAATTAGGTGACAGAATGCTTGAAAAAGGAGTTCGAATTGGAAGGGCCTTTCCGCCATTTTATGATTGGTGCAGAATAAGCACGGGAACAGTTGAAGAAATGCAGCTTTTCTCCAAATCGCTTATTTCGCTCTATTAAACTTGTTATATAAGCTTATTGCGTTTAGCCTTCTGGACAGCTTCCAGCTTATTATGAACCTGAAGTTTGCGGTAGATGTTCTCGATATGTTTCCTTACAGTCCCGGTTGATAAGATCAAATTATCAGCAATGCGGTGATAACTTAGGCCTTTGCTTAATTGTTCAAGAACCTCAACTTCTCGGTTGGTTAATTTAATATCTTCTTGCTCTACAGGGTTTTCAATATCAATAGGGTTCCTCAGAAGTTTTAAGGTTTTTAAAGCGATAGAAGGATTCATCGCAGCACCTCCATTCAAGGTGTCAACAATGCCATCATGGAGGTCTTTTGCATTGATCTCTTTCAGCAGGTAACCGTCAGCCCCGGCTTTAATGGCATTAAAAATATTCTCATCATTATCAAAAACCGTTAACATGATGATCTTGATGTGCGGATATTTCTGCTTCACCATTTGTGTTGTCTCAATACCGTTTAAGACTGGCATTTCAATATCCATTAATATCAGATCGATATTATGATTATCCTCCAATTTGCTCAAAAGTTCAGAACCATTGATCGCTGAGTATTTATATGCTAAATCCTCAAAATAGGATAATTTTTCTCTGACCGTTTTTATTAAAAACGAATTGTCATCGGCTATGGCAACTTTTATACTCATAATTACAAGCTTAAATTTAGGCTATATAATTGATATATAAATACGTCATTTTACGTATTTAGCGGGACCAGTAATTGTACCGTTGTTCCTTTAGACAGTTTTGAATCGATCATAAAGCCGGCTTTTAATTCCAGAGACCGTTTTTTCATATTTTTGATTCCGTTACCCTGTTCTACATCATTTTCTACAAAGCCTTTTCCATCATCAGAAACCGAAATTGCCAAGGTGTCAGTTCGAAGCTCCATCTTGAGTTGGATCACAGTAGCTTCAGCATATTTAATGGCATTATTTACCGCCTCCTGAATGATCCTGTAAATATTCATCCCATCCACTGAGCTGAAAGACATTTCATCTGTAATGTTATGATCTATCTCTGTACTAAAAGTTGTTTTGGTCGATGCCAGATCGGCCTTCTCAATAAAGTTTGATATTCGTGATTGAAGGTCGTCAAACGCAATCTCATTCTTGTTCATGGCCCAAATTGTATCTCTCAATTCATAAATGGTTTCTTTGGTGAATGTACTTATACCATCCAATGTATTGGTGAGTTTATCATCATCTATTTTAAAGCCATACTTCAAATTATCGATCGAAGAAATAATAAAGGTGAGTTGCGAACCAATATTATCGTGTAGATCGCGTGAAATTCGCAATCGTTGTTCCTGCAATCTATTTTGAGTTTCAATTTTTATCAGCGCATCTTTGAGTTCGTTTTCCTTTTGAAGTTGCTCGTTCTTCAATTTTTGCTGATTATAGAATAAATAGCCAATAAGCCCAAGAATCAATGCCAATCCTCCCAATCCGAACATTTGGTAGGTCCGCTGTTGGATAGTTAATTCCTTTTCGGCCAGTTCGGCGCGTTGCGTTAAAATTCGTTTTTCCTTTTCGGTGGTCTCATATTGAATGCTCAACTCTGCAATTTGCTCTGCCTTGGTTTCATCAAGGAGTTCGTCTTCATTTTTCTTATACTTCACATAATATTCCAGCGCCTCAGAAAATCTATTTTGCTTTTTATTAAGCTCATGAAATCGATAAAAAGCTTCCGATAAGAATCGTTTCTGGTCGTACTTTTTGACCAGGGCCATGGCGCTGTCTAATATGACTTTTGATTCTCTGTATCGCCCCGATTCGAGGTAGATCTTTCCTAAGTTGATTAAAGTCACCGATTTGCTTTGAATGGGCATGTCAATAGCCAGAGATTTTTTGGTGTAGAGTTCGGCGTTTTTCAAGTCGTTCATCTTGATATAAGTATTGCCGACGTTGGAATACCAAGTTTTCAAATCATCCTTCTGATCATTTGCGATAAATCCATCAATCGCTTTTTTATTGTAAAAAAGAGCGCTGTCATATTTCCCCAATTCGTCATAAGCAATTCCCAACAATCCTGTCCCCCAGGCTTTGATCCCTTTATTGTCGGAAAAACTATAATAGTTTAATCCTCTTTTATGCCATTCGATAGCCTTATTATATTCTCCCATTCGATCGTAAATGTAACCGAGATCAAACATTGAGGCCGCAACTAAGGACGAATCCTTGAAAAGTTTCCGGAGCTCTAATTCATTAAAAGCATAATGTAATGCTTCGGGAAATCGCCCTTTTCTTCGATGGATTCGACCAAGCCAATACATAGCTTCAGCAGTTCCGATGGTATCGATCGGTTTTAAAATCTCTGAAGCTTTCTTGAGGTCGCGTATGGCATAAACATCGTTTTCTTTGGAACGGAAGACCATCGCCCTGTGAAAGGTCAACTGCCCTAATAATTTATCATCCTGATCTACGGCAAGAAGGGCATCATTGATATAGTTTAAAGCAAGCGAATCGTTTTTTGAAATATGCTGAATGGACAATTTGTAAAGTGCTTCAGCTTTTTTATTTCCTGAACTATTTGAAACTATAGTTTTTAAGCTGTCTAAATTTTGAGAATGAAGTTTCCCGGGGTGAAAAAAAAGAAAAAAAAGCAGGCTGAAAACCGTGGGGGCCGAATGCAAAAAAAGCATCAGTATTTTTCTGCCGAAACAGTATAATAAACCTGACGCTTTTTTAAAAAAATTGATTAATAGCACTTCGAATATAGGATTATTTGATTTGACAATACTTTTTTTTTCGATAAGAAGCAATTAAAAAAGATTAAGCGCAATATTGAATATTTATCACGCCTAATCCTTAATTCATCTCGTTAAGATTTACGTGTTAAGAATGGAGAAATTGACAAGAAATTTATAACACGTTTTAAAGGTTAATCGTAACTTTTAGTCAAAACACCATTGGTCCAATAGCCTTTTTGTGAAATTAGATCTTTATCGACATAATAGCCAAGACCATTATATTTGCCGTCCATCCATTCGCCACCATAATATTCGCCGTTGGCAAAGAAAAATCGTCCATTCCCATGAAACTTATTCTGACTATTGAACATGCCACTGTATTTATCTCCATTAACAAATGCATAAGTTCCCATATACATATTCCCATATTTGAAGAAGCCAGTAAAAACATCACCGTTTGACCACTTGAAACGACCATATTTATTCTGACAATCGCCGGCAATACATCCGGTTTTTATTTTATTGTCATAAAAGGTATGCTCAGTGACCAGGTTGCCATTACTATAAACTCCCTGCTTCCATTTGCCGTCTTTAAAATTCTTACCCAATCCGTCCAATTCACCATTTTTGAATTCGCCGCTCATTTCATCTTTTTCATTATAGAAGTATACACCATAGCCATCTCTTTTATCATTTTTCCACCATCCGATGTATTTACCTGCTTCAGTCCAATCATACATGCCATAGCCAGATCGCTTCTTATTAAACCAGAATCCCGAATAGTAACCATTGTTGTAGACCCATTTCCCCCATCCATTATCGCAATCGCCACTAACACAACCAGTTGTTTTAGTCGTTGTATTTGTTTGCGTTGATTGCGGTGTCTGTTGGGCTATGGTATAAGAGCTCGCAAGTATGAATAAAAGTGATAATAAAGTTTTCATTGCATTATGTATTAACAGTTTAACTTAAGATAATTAGGATTTAATTCCTTCCTTAAATTTACATAATTAATTCTTAAGATCATACGCATTGATGGTATTCCCATCGGCTTTAAAGTATAATACGCCTTCAAATTCATCAACTTCATACATGGGTTTTTTATCCTTGACCAATATTTCCTTCAGGGTCTCGCCAGAATCCTTATCAACTTTTATCAGTCCAACTCCGCCATCAATTTTGGTCAATATGAATGAAGCATTGGCTGTTGCCTTCGTGGCCTTGAATCGCTTCGCTAATTCCTGAAATCCGGCATCAGCTACAGCTGCAAAATTTTCGGCATTGGCTTCATGATATTGAACCGTACTGTTATATGGCGGTACTCCGGCACCTTTAAGCATTCCAGCCTGTGCCGAACTCGTGATCGCCACACCTGCCGAAGCGGCTGTTAATGCGCCTGCCAAAATAGCTCCAAACGCACTTTTTCCGGGTGCTCTGTGATAAACATGATTAGATTCTTTACCGTCAAAATCTAGCCAGATCATATTCTGATCTGAAGACAACAAAATGGCATTTTCTCTTATTTCAATGCTTTGAGCCGCCTCTTTTCCTTCAAAATTTAATTCATTATTGATGAGCTCATAACTGCCATCATTTCCATTGACAGTATATAACCCATCCTTACAGCTCATAAGGAACTGCCCTCTTTTTTCATCAAATGCCGAAGCTACAGCCTCAGACCGCTTATACTTGATCGGCTTTCCAAATACAGATTCGCCTGAATTCATATCAATAATATCGGCATCACTTTCTGAAATATAAATGACCCCTTTTGGTACACGTGCCATGAGTTGAATATTGGCTCCGGTCTTTAAGGGTTTTTTCCATTGAGGAACCCCATCAAAACTAATTTTGTTGATTCCACCTGATCCTATTCCAAATAGAATACCGTCATTTTCAACATAAAAGTGACTGACATAGCCTTTTGTTTTTGGTGATTTGTCCCATAGATCTGCTCCGGTGTTAGTGTCTAATAAATAGATCTTTGACTGGCTCTTGGCTGAAGCCAGTTTTCCCAAACCTTTTTTGCCACTATTATCAACATTGCACACAACGGCAAGTCCGGCTGGCGTAAATTCATAGCGCGCCAAATTTCCTTTCAATTTATTGCCTTCCGCCCATAGAAGATTTCCAGATGTACCATCGATCTTATAAACAACGGTATTTCCCCCTTTGGTTCGAAATGCATAGATTTCATTGTTTTCGTCATTACTGGATATACGTGTTGCATTCTTAACTTCGGCTGTCCATTTCTCACTACCGGAACCAAGGTCGTAGGCCGTCACGTTCTTCATACCCGGAATGATGATCGTATTGCCTTTGACATCCGGAACCCCCACCATGATGTTTGATGCTTTACGCTTAAATATATTAACCAGTTTTGCGGTTTTCATATCATAAAGACCAACGCCCTGAGTGTATTTACCACCACCATCTTTATGCATTCCATTCACTACGAACATCATTTCAGGATAAATGAAATAGCGGCTTGTTACTCCGTTTTGCCAATCTTCGGCCTTAGAGTCAAATATGATCTTTCCTTTTACGATATCAACCACAACCGTATGATTAAATAAGCCTCGGGGTTTAATGATGAGATAAGGGGTGTTGGGTACAGGTTCAAGATGCTCTTCTTTGACATTTTTAACCCGATCAAATTTGAAATGCAATTCGCTCTGATTAGGTTTTATTCCAACCAGGGCTTCTCCGGTTGAAGCTACCAATACTCCCGAATCAGATAGCATCATCCATTTTACATTTCCATCAAAATGATATTGATTTGTGGGCTCCTGAGCTACAGCAAAGGTCGTTCCTATTAATAAAACGACCATTACTGCATGCTTTAAGTGACTTAAAGTTTTCATGTTTTATTTTTATAAAGATTGTTTCGTTAAATTAAAAGCACCTTCTGTAAGCACCTTCATTGACATGTCATTGGCATTTTGCCCTGAAAATTCAAAGGTTCCTTCAATGCTATTAGACATTTCAGAAGTTATGGTCACAGTTCCCGCTGCGGTTCCATCAAAGGGCGCCGTCCAGGACTGAGTATTCATTGGATTGTTAATATCGGCTTCGATATAATTTGCGATGTGTAAAATCAATGGATCGGTTCCAGTGAACTCATACGTTCCTTCACCAGTGTATCCAAAAATTGTCATGACAATTGATTTTCCATCGGCATCATTCCCCTGGATTATGAGATTGCCATTTGCCAGAGTAGCAATGGATGTCATATCTAATGAAGTGAAACTATTGCCGTCAACTTTGGCCTCGATAGTTCCGGCAGCAGCATTATTGTTGTTATCAGTATCGTCGTTGGTCGAACAGGCCGTAAGACTTACTATGGACAGGGCCATAATAAGTAATATGACTGGATTGAGCTTTCTCATTGTAAAAAATTTTATGATTAATATGATTACAAAATTGAGAAATAAACAATTTCTGTTCAATACGATGATTTACGTATTTTTTGAAATACAATGAAATAATAGCACCTTAGAATTCGATGAAAGTTTTGATCAGATGACCTTAGTTCAGGTAGTTGATGGCTTCTTTTAGAGCCGTTTTTAAACCATCGGGGTTTTTTCCACCGGCTGTTGCGTAGAAGGGTTGGCCACCGCCACCGCCATGAATGTGTTTTCCCAGTTCCCTGACGATTTGACCCGCATTCAAATTTCGTTCACTAACCAATTCCTTGGAAATAAAGCAGGACAGAAGCGCTTTACCGTTTTGATTGGCTCCAAATAGAACGAAAAGATTATCCACCTCCTTAGAGAGATCGAAGGCAAGATCCTTCAGACTTGCCGCATCAAGGTCTACTTCTTTTGCCAGAAACTGAACCCCATTTACTTCTTGAAGTTCTTTCAGGAGATCTCCTTTAAGATTTCTGGCTTTATCCTTTTGCAGGCTTTCGATCTGCTTTTTTAAAAGCGCATTTTCTTCTTGCAAATCAGCAACAGCTTTAACGGGATTTTTTGCGTTGTTCAAGAGATCCCTGATCTCAAACAGAGAACGGTTATTTTCAAAGTAGAAATCTTTAACCGCATCGTAAGTGATGGCCTCTATGCGACGAATTCCCGCAGCAATGGCACTTTCGGAGCGAATTTTGAAATGCCAAATATCACTTGTATTGGAAACATGGGTGCCACCACATAATTCTATCGATTGACCAAATCGAATTGTTCGGACAGCATCACCGTATTTCTCACCAAATAAAGCCATAGCCCCTTCTTGCATTGCTTGCTCCATTGGAATATCCCTTTTTTCTTCCAAAGCTAACTTGCCATCAATACGAGCATTGACAAAATTCTCAACATCCCGAAGTTCTTCTGTTGTTAGTTTTGCGAAATGAGAAAAATCAAATCGTAAATACTTCGAATGCACGGCAGAGCCCTTTTGCTCGACATGATCCCCTAAAACTTCTCGTAGCGCCTGATGCAATAAATGGGTTGCGGTGTGATTACAGGCTGTTCTGAAGCGTTGTTTTTCATCAACAACGGCTTTAAAAGATTCATTTAAATGCTTCGGTAAGTTTTTAGCGAAATGAATAATGACATTATTTTCTTTTTTCGTATCCAAAATATAAACCACATCGCCATGCTCATCTTCCAAATAGCCTTTGTCTCCAACCTGGCCACCACCTTCGGGATAAAATGGGGTTAAATTAAATACGAGCTGGAACATTTCACCATCTTTCTTAGAGACGATTTTACGATAACGTGTTATTTTCACCTGAGCTTCTAAAGCCTCATAGCCCACAAATTCCTGGTCGGCATCTTCATATAAGACCGTCCAATCGTCAGTACTGACCTCACTTGCAGCACGAGATCGGTCTTTTTGTTTTTTTAATTCCTTATTAAATCCATCTTCATCCAGTGAAAGCCCCTTTTCATTCAAAATCAATGCTGTCAGATCTATTGGAAAACCATAGGTGTCATACAACTCGAAGGCTTTATCGCCTGAAATTTCCTCTCCCTTTGCATCAGCAATGATACGATCCAATAACAATAATCCCTGATCAAGCGTTCTTAAAAATGATGCTTCCTCTTCCTTTATAACGTTCTCTATAAGTTGCTTTTGATTCTTAATTTCTGGAAAAGCTGATCCCATCTTTTTGCTGAGGACTTCTACAATTCGGTAAATGAATGGTTCTTTTTTATCCAGAAAGGTGAAGCCATAACGAATAGCCCGTCTCAAAATTCGTCGAATCACATAACCTGCGCCGTTATTGCTTGGTAATTGGCCGTCGGCAACTGAAAATGCAACCGCCCTGACATGATCAGCAACGACTCGAATGGCAACATCAACTTCATCATTCTTGCCATATTCCTTGTTGGTCAAAGTCTCGATTTCTCGAATTATTGGCGTGAACACATCGGTGTCATAATTTGATTTCACATCCTGAAGAACCATACATAAGCGTTCAAATCCCATTCCTGTATCGATATGCTTTTCAGGCAGGTTTTCCAACTGACCGTTCGCCTTTCGATTATATTGAATAAATACCAGGTTCCAAATTTCAACGACCAAAGGATGATCCTGATTCACAAGTTCATGCCCTGCTTGTTTTGCCTTTTCTTCCGGTGATCGGATATCGACATGAATCTCGCTACAAGGGCCACATGGTCCCTGATCGCCCATTTCCCAGAAATTGTCTTTCTTATCGCCCATCAAGATGCGGTCCTCAGGAACAATTTCCTTCCAGAAATCATAAGCTTCCTGGTCAATGGAAAGATTATCGGCATCATCACTGCCTTCAAAAACTGTTACATAAAGGATGTTTTTGTCTATGCCATAGACTTCGGTTAATAATTCCCAGGCCCAGGCAATGGCCTCTTTCTTAAAATAATCACCAAAGCTCCAATTCCCCAGCATTTCAAATAAGGTATGGTGGTACGTATCATAGCCTACTTCTTCCAGATCATTATGCTTGCCCGAAACACGAAGACATTTTTGGGTATCGGCGATCCTGTTCTTCTTAGGTTTTGCATTGCCAAGAAAATACTCCTTAAAAGGTGCCATCCCAGAATTTACGAACATAAGGGTAGGGTCATTTTTTAAGACCATTGGTGCTGAAGGCACAATAAGATGTTTCTTTGTTTTGAAGAACTCTAAAAATTTATCTCGAACCTCTTGGGATCTCATACTGAGTTGTTAAAAATCTTGTTCCTGTTAAATTACTTTAAATGTGAAACAATTTATATATTTGTTCGTTGTTCTAATATTCTGTAGATTGATAACAGAATGCAATGGCAAAAATAGAACTTTTTAAGTTATGTCTAAAGTAAAATATTATTACGATCCGGAAACGCTCTCCTATAGAAAAATAGAGCGTAGAAAGCGCACCACGCTTAAATATTTTAGTGTGTTTTTACTGGGGTCGGCTTTATTCGGATTCTTATTTGTCCTCATAGGAAGTTATTACCTGGAATCACCCAAGGAAAAAGCTTTGGCACGCGAACTTCAAAACCTGGAATTACAATACGAATTGCTGGATAAAAAAATGGACGAAGCCGAAGCGGTTCTGGCCAATATTGAAGAACGTGATAATGCCATATACAGACTTTATTTTGAAGCCAACCCTATTCCTGAAGAGCAACGAAGAGCCGGTTTTGGTGGTATTAATCGCTATGAGAAATTTGAAGGCTATGAGAATTCAAAATTGATCATTGAAGCAAATCGCCGCTTGGATATCATTCAAAAGCAAATCGTAGTGCAGTCCAAATCTCTGGATGAAATTGCGATTTTAGCTGAAGATAAGGAGAAATTCCTGTCCTCTATACCCGCCATTCAGCCCGTTAAAGGTGAAGATCTCACTCGTATGGCTTCCGGATACGGACAACGTATCGATCCATTTACAAAGGCTAGGAAGTTCCACTTCGGAATGGATTTTACGGCACCAAGGGGGACTCCTATTTATGCCTCGGGTGACGGTGTCGTAAAGCGCGCAGACGGGAGTGCATCAGGCTATGGAAAACATATAAGAATTGATCATGGATTTGGTTATGTGAGCTTATATGCCCACTTATACAAATATAATGTCAGAAAGAATCAAAAAGTTAAACGCGGTGATCTCATCGGCTTTGTTGGAAGCACCGGACGTTCGGAAGCTCCTCATTTACATTATGAGATCTTTAAGGACGGCGAACGAATAAACCCGATCAATTTCTATTATGGCAATCTTTCAGCAAAAGAATTCAGTGAACTTCTCAATATGGCATCTTTAGAAAATCAATCTCTCGACTAATGCATATCGATCTTCCAGAAAAACGCTACTACGGAATTGGAGAGGTTGCAAAAGCCTTCGGTGTAAATACATCTTTAATTCGGTTTTGGGAGAAAGAATTTGATGCTATAAAACCAAAGAAAAATGCCAAAGGCAATCGTAAGTTCACACCTGAAGACATTAAAAATCTCAAGTTCATTTATCATTTAGTAAAAGAACGTGGATTCACCTTAGAGGGTGCAAAAACGCATCTGAAAGAAGAAAAGAAACAATCCCTAAGCAATTTTGAGATCATTGAAAAGCTTGAAGACATCAAGCATCAATTGGTTAAAATGAAAAATCAACTTTAAAAATAAACACATATGAAAAAATGGTTAATCCCGGTAATAGTCATTGCCGTTGTTGTATTCGGATTATACTCATGGGGAAAAAGTTTTAATAACGAAGCGGTTACTTTAAAAGAAACAGCTTCAAAGAGCTGGGGAGATGTTGAAAGCAGTTATCAAAGACGAAATGACCTTATTGGAAACTTGGTTAAGACCGTACAGGGCGCCGCCGATTTCGAGAAGAGTACTTTAGAAGCTGTAATCAAGGCGCGTAGTGAAGCTACCAAAACAACGATAGACCCATCCAATATCACACCCGAGGACCTGGCAGCCTTCAACCAGGCTCAAAGTGGCTTGAGCAGTGCACTCTCACGTTTATTGGTCACTGTGGAACGCTATCCGGATATAAAAGCCAACCAGAATTTCTTAGAATTACAGTCGCAGTTGGAAGGTACCGAAAACCGCATTAATGTCGCCAGGGATCGTTTCAATGAAGCGGTTGAACCCTATAATAAACATGTAAAAACATTTCCCAATGTTCTGCTGGCAGGCATCTTAAATTTTGATGCTATGGATTACTATAAAGCTGAAGCCGGTAGTGAAACTGCGCCTGATGTGGATTTTGATTTTAACTAATCATCATGCTTAATTCCATTGAAGAATTTTTATCAGCCACTGAAGAAAAACAGGTCATTGAGGCCATACGAACCGCCGAATTAAATACTTCCGGTGAAATACGAGTTCATTTGGAAGGCTCATGTCAAGGGAATTCATACGAACGTGCTCTTGAGGTTTTTTCAATTTTGAAAATGGACAATACCAAACTGCAGAACGCTGTGCTAATTTATGTCGCCGTTCATGATCATAGCTTTACTATTTGTGGTGATGAGGGTATCAACCTTGTGGTCCCTAATGATTTTTGGGATAGTACAAAAGACATCATAGAACAGCATTTTAGGAAGAAGGAATTTTCACAGGGCCTGGTAGCAGGCATAATAAAAGTTGGAGAACAACTTAAAGCACATTTTCCATGGGATCCAAGAGATCAAAACGAACTTCCAGATTCAATTTCCAAATCCTAGATGGGCGTCCTAAAAAACATAGTGTTCATTTGCTGTTTGCTTCTGGCAGGCATATACTCGGCTTTTGCGCAATTTGATATACCCGACAAACCCGAGCTACAAACAAGTGTCTACGACTATATCAATTTATTGTCGGCGTCACAGAAAAGTACTCTTGAAGATAAACTCATCAAATATTCTGATACGACCTCCACGCAGATCGTTATTGCCACCATAGCCACCACCAAAGGCGAAAACATCATGTATTTGGGAGCACAATGGGCACATAAGTGGGGTATCGGACAAGAAAAAGAAGATAATGGTGTCTTTATATTATTAGCCAGAGATGATCGAAAAATAGCGATTAACACAGGCTACGGGGTAGAACACTTGCTTACAGATGCCATGTCAAGACGTATCATTGAACGCGATATTATCCCCTACTTTAAGCAGAACGATTACTACGGCGGACTAAACCGGGGTGCAGATGCTATTTTTGAAGTATTACAAGGAGAATATCAGGGCTCACGTAATACCAAAAGTTCGGATGGAGTCCCTTTTGGATTGATTCTGTTTTTGTTTTTTGTGTTCATCATTTTCATTATTGCAATAACCAAAAACCATATGGGTGGCGGCAAAGGCGGACGAAAGTTCAGGGACGATGGAACAACCAGGGACATCATTGAAGCCATTATTCTGAGTAAAGCAGGCCGAGGCGGCTACCGTCGCAGTTCAGGTGGTTTTGGTGGTTTTGGCGGTTCAGGAGGCGGCTTTAGCAGTGGCGGAGGTTTCGGTGGTGGTTTCGGTGGCGGTGGTTTTGGTGGCGGCGGTGCTTCCGGAGGATGGTAGTCCTTCGCTAAAGCTACGGACTACACTATAACTTTCAGGATTCGCTAAAGCTACGGACTACATTACAACTTCAGAATACGCTAAAGCGTCGGATTACACTAAAATTTTAAACTATTTAAATCTTTGGGGTTGAATAATATACAGCTAGTAATTAAGTCTTAAATGGCTTTAATCTCTCTTCAATTTTTTTCAGGGTTTTTCGCAATTGGAGTTGTTCCAGATCATCAAGTGATTCTGAAACTTTACCTATTTTATTATTCAGTCGTTCCATTACAATTTGGGCCGATTGAACGCCTTTTTCGGTTAGAACAACATAATGTTTCCGTGCATCATTACTATCTTTTTCTCGAAGCACCAAGCCTCGATCTTGCAAGCGCCCGATAAGAGCTGTCATGGCTCCTGAAGTTAGT
>JABDLA010000112.1 GCA_013001965.1 Flavobacteriaceae bacterium
CGATGGAGGTCCGTTGTTGCAAGAAATTGATTTCCATACCTCTTGTTCACAACCTTTAGGAAGTGGAGACCAATTTGGAGCAAATTATGTCAATGGTATATTATTCGAAAACGGTTATGTATGTGGTGAGGTAGATGCACCACCTGCTCCGGCCGATTGTTGTGACATTGGGAATAAACCAAGTGAAATGACCTTTATATATACAGGTGAAGATTGTTCCGCCTCTCAGAATACTCAAGATCCGAGCAAAGCAGAATGTCTAGGAAATCCAGCAATGGATCCAAGTGTATATATCATTGCCAGTGATGGCGGTTCCGAAATTTACTTTGAAGGAACTGTTGGAATCAATGAAGCCTATACTATTAGTGCTTCAAATGCTGGTCAAACGCAATTGGATAATAATTCAATAATTTATATTTATGATTCCCAAGGAGGCACCTTACTTCAAGAAGCTAATTTCCATGCATCTTGTTCACAACCGCTTGGTGCCGGTGATCAATTTGGAGCAAATTTTGTTCAGTCCATTTTATTTGATGATGGTTATTTCTGTCAAATTGAAGAAGTGGCTGGTGAGATGAACCCTAATTTAGAGCCAGGTGTTCCAGTTACTGAATCAAATAAAACGTTTTTAGATATGAGTATGAAAATATATCCAAATCCGTTTAAACGTTCGGCAACGGTAGAATTTGTTGTTCCAAAGGATGATACGGCACGTGTTGAAGTGTATAGCTTAACCGGGCAATTGCTTCAGACCCTATTTAGTGGTCAGATAAAAGGTGGAAACTTAAATCAGTTTACTTTCAGTCCGAAGGAATCAATGGCTGCAGGTATTTATCTGATCAAGTTGCAAACCGATTATGGAATAGTTCAGTATAAGCGTTTGATTTACAGACCATAATTTCTTGTTATAAATAATTACTTAAGACCGTTCTATTACCAGAGCGGTCTTTTTTTAATACATTATCCTACATAAATTGTAACATTCTAACTTTTTCGTTATCTTTTAATTATATCAATCAAATAACCAATCCAAAATGAAACAACTCTTTTTACTTTTACTAAGTTGTTTTGTGTTGCAATCTGCTGCACAATCAACACTGACCGCCGAACAATGGCAAGAAGATCTTAAATTTTTACAATCGACCATTCATGATGACTATTCATTTTTATTTAAAAAAACGACAGCTCAAGAATTTGATAAGGCTGCTGCCCGTTTGCACAAAGACATTCCGAACTTAGAAGAACATGAAATTGTTGTAGGATTGGCACGATTAGTGTCGTCATTCAAGTATGGACATACCGTTCTGGGATTCAGATATCAGCAACATGTTGGATTCCATCAATTACCCTTGAATATGTATGAATTTAATGATGGTATGTATATACAAGGTGTCCATAAAGATTATGCCAATACTCTGGGTGCTAAGGTTATTGCCGTAGCGGGTGTACCCCTAAAAAATGCATTATCGGCAATCGCTCCTGTTGTTCCGGCAGAAAATGATCAATTTTTTAAAGCCTATGCACCGCTGTATTTAAGCTGCCCGGAAGTTTTACATGCCCAGGGTATAATCAAGGAATTATCTCAAAGTGTTGAGTTGACCCTCGAAAAGAACGGCAAGACCTTCAAACAAATTTTTAAGGCATTGCCAACGGGAGAGCGCATACCAACATCATACAGTCTTGTTCTACAAGATGAAAATTGGTTAGATGCACGTAATCAAGATGTTACGCCTAATTATTTAAAGCATTTAGATAAGATATATTATTATGAATATCTTCCTGAACAGAAGACTGTATATGTACGGCAGAGTCAGATCCAGGATGATCCGAGCGAAGATATTCCAACATTTTACAATAAGGTCTTTGATTTTATCGAAAACAATGATGTTGAAAAATTAGTCATCGATGTACGTCTTAATGGCGGTGGTAATAATTATAAAAACAAGCCGGTTATAACAGGAATCGTGAAGACCGAAAAGATCAATCAGGTGGGAAAACTGTTCGTGATCATCGGCAGGAGAACCTTCTCTGCCTGTCAGAACTTGATCAATGAAATGAGCAATTATACCAATGCCATTTTTGTTGGAGAGCCGAGTAGTGAAAATATAAATTTCTACGGCGACAATAATAGGGTAGATTTACCAAATAGTAAGATCCCTGCATTTTTATCTTTTGCATGGTGGCAGGATAAGCCACAATGGGAGAATGCCGACTGGACCGCACCGCATATAGCCGTAGACATGAGTTTTGATGAATACAAAACGAATAAGGATCCTGTTCTTAATACTGTTTTGAATTTTAAAGGCGATGATTTTGTAATCAATCCCATGGCATATTTTACAAATTTATTTCTAACGGGAAAGATTGATCAGCTCAAAACAGATGCTGCACGAATGATCAAGGATCCAAAATATAAGTTCTTTAATTTTGAAGCTGAATTTAATAAGGCAGGCTACCAATTATTGGGTAGCGGACAGACACAAGAGGCCATATTCGTATTTCAAATGGTCACTCAGTATTTCCCTGATTCGGCGAATGCATGGGACAGTCTGGCTGAAGGTTACTTGAAAGCCGGCGATAAAGAAAAGGCTACCGAATATTATAGTAAAGCGATCAAAATGGATCCGAATGGACCCACAGGAAAAAATGCCCGAGAGATGTTAAGAACGATGGTCAATAACGAAGATTAATCTGTATGTGATGAAAAATTTTGCAGCAGTCCGGTCAAGACATTGGCTTTATTTAGTACTCTCGTTATTTATCAGTTTCAGCTTTATCATTGTTTGGCTCCCGTTGTTAAGATGCGTTTTCGATGGTAAATCATATCGATGGGGTACACAATACTTTGGAATTAATTTGGCGAGTGAAGGCTTATCAGTCGATTATCTAGCCTTGGTCATTTTCCTGATCATCTATCTTCTTTTATTTGCTTCTATATATTGGTTCAGACAGCGTATGTTCTTTTATATACTTCTCATTTGGTGGTGGCTTCACAGTTTTGGGAATCTCCTCTATGATATTTTAAGGTTTGGAGACACAATGTTCCATGGTGATACTTTGAATATTCATATTTCGTTGTCGAAGATTGTTTATCCCGTTTCAACATTGGCCTTAATCCTTATCATTATAGTTATTTTAAAAGATAGAAAGATGAAGGAAGAGCAATTGCCCTGGCATAAGAATAACACGCGATTGGCCCTGCTCATATTAGGTCCAGTAATCGTACAGGCAGTATTATTCGCCATAGGTGAACCTCATGGAATAACTGATAGA
>JABDLA010000113.1 GCA_013001965.1 Flavobacteriaceae bacterium
TATTTTACCGATAAAGAAAACGTAAATGAAGCCATTTCAAATCCACTCACCATCCTAACTCAGAAAGCAATTGATCGAAAATCAATGCATGGTATAGCTATTGACACCCGTGATGTTCCTGTAAATGAAGCCTATATTACCCAACTAAAAAATGAGCCGGGAATCACTGTTTGGGCTAAATCGAAATGGTTTAATGCAGTACATGTAAGAGGAACCGAAACCGATATCAATATGTTGTTGAATCTTTCCTTTGTCGGTCAAATTGAATTTGCTGATCGAAGCTTGAATGGGAACAGATCAGGCTTAGCCTATCAGAATAAGTTTTCAATTGAAACCTCGCGAGCAGATTTCAATTATGGTAATACCCAAAATCAGGTTGAAATGCTGAATGTACAATTATTGCATCAGGCTGATTATACCGGAAATGGTATTACCGTTGCAGTTCTGGATGCCGGATTTCCAAATGTAGATACTGGAGATGCCTTTCAGAGACTAAGGGATAATGCTAATTTATTGGGTGGATATGACTTTGTGGACAGGGTGGAGGATGTTTATGCGTTCACCGGCAATGATCATGGCACCAAAGTTTTAAGTACAATGGCAGGCTTTGTTCAGGATCAGTTTGTTGGAACAGCTCCTGACGCACAGTACTTTGTTTTTAGAACTGAAGATGTGTTTAGTGAGACTCCTGTTGAAGAAAGTTACTGGGTAGAGGCAGCAGAACGGGCAGATAGCCTAGGTGTGGATATAATTAATACCTCATTGGGCTATAAAAATTACGATAACCCAAATTATTCATATACAAATGAGGATATGAACGGGTTGACAGCCTTTATAACGCGAGGGGCAAATATCGCGTCTGAAAAAGGCATATTATTAGTCAATTCAGCAGGTAATTCAGGAGCAAATGGCGTAAATGCCCCGGCAGATAGTCCCTTAGTCTTTAGCATCGGGGCAGTTGACGAAAATGGTGATTATGTCGGGTTTAGTTCTCAGGGTAACGCCTTTCAACCCACTTTGAAACCGGATGTCGTCGCAAGAGGTGCCCAAAGTTTCGTTATCAATGGGAATGGTACTATCGTTCAAAATAATGGAACATCCTTCAGCTCACCAATATTGGCCGGTGCAGCAGCTTCATTATGGCAGGCATTTCCTCAAATGACCAATACACAAATCAAAGATTTCATAAGAGAATCAGCTTCACAATATACTATGCCTGATTTTTTCTTAGGTTATGGCCTACCGGATTTTCAAATTGCTTTGGAGATCGGACTTGAAGTCCAGGCGTCTCAGCAAACAGAATTCAAAATATTTCCAAACCCGGTAACTGATGTTTTTCAAATCTTATTTCCCGGGCAGATCGATCGGGCAAGAATGCTGGTATTCGATATTCTGGGACAGCTGATCCTTGATACAACCATAGTTGATGATCAGGGAGAAATAAATGTTGAAAATTTGTCAGGCGGCCTTTATCTTGTTCGATTGGAAGCAGCAAATTCATCTTCCAAAACCTTTAAACTCATTAAGAAATAAATGAGTCAAAGAATTGAAGACCTTTTTAAAATCAAATATCCAATAGTTCAGGCTGGAATGATCTGGAATAGTGGTTGGCGCCTGGCGTCTGCTTCCAGTAATGCTGGAATCCTAGGCTTGTTGGGAGCCGGTTCGATGTATCCTGAAGTACTTCGGGAACATATACGGAAGTGTAAAAAAGCCACCTCAGAGCCATTTGGGGTTAATGTTCCCATGCTCTATCCAAATATTGAGGACATCATGTCGATAATCGTCGAGGAAGATGTAAGAATAGTATTTACTTCGGCCGGAAATCCGAAAACCTGGACCACTTGGTTAAAGGATAAAGGAATAACCGTTGTTCATGTGGTAAGCAGTGTAAAGTTTGCATTAAAAGCGCAGGAGGCAGGTGTTGATGCTATCGTCGCAGAAGGATTCGAAGCCGGCGGTCATAATGGAAGAGATGAAACAACGACATTCACCCTTATTCCAATGGTAAAAGAGCATATTGATATCCCGCTTATTGCAGCCGGAGGCATAGCAAATGGGAAAGGTATGTTGGCAGCGATGGTCCTTGGCGCAGATGGTGTTCAAATTGGCAGCCGTTTTGTTGCCAGTGAAGAGTCCTCTTCACATATCGCATTTAAACAAAAGGTTGTTGATGCCAAGGAAGGCGATACTATTTTAACTTTAAAGGAATTAGCACCTGTCCGGCTTATAAAAAACAATTTTTATGATGAGATCGTGGAATTATACAAAAAAGGGCCAACTGTAGAAGAACTCAAAAACCTGTTGGGACGAGCTCGTGCTAAACGAGGCATGTTTGAAGGTGATCTTGAAGATGGCGAACTTGAAATTGGCCAGGTTGCCGGATTAATTCATGACATTCAACCGGTTTCTCAGATTGTCGATAACATCTTAAGGGAGTTTGAAGAAGCAAAACAGGCCATAAGAAAACTATAATTACTAATGGGGAACAGACAAGATCAACTTAATGCTTTCGACCGACTATTAACGATCATGGACGAATTGCGCGAGCAATGTCCGTGGGATAAAAAACAAACCATGCAGTCATTGCGCCATCTCACCATTGAAGAGACCTATGAGTTGGGTGATGCTATTTTGGACAATGATCTTCAGGAAATCAAGAATGAATTGGGGGATCTGATACTGCATATTATCTTTTACGCAAAAATCGGGAGCGAAACCAGTGATTTCGACATAGCAGATGTCTTAAATTCAATAAGCGAAAAACTCATTTCCAGACATCCTCATATCTATGGTGATGTAAAGGTAGAAAATGAAGAACAGGTGAAACAAAACTGGGAAAAACTAAAATTAAAGGAAGGGAAGAACAGTGTTTTGGAGGGGGTTCCAAAAAGCCTCCCAGCCCTGGTAAAGGCCAATAGAATCCAGGAAAAAGTTGCTGGTGTTGGATTTGACTGGGAAGCATCTCACCAGGTATGGGACAAGCTTGAAGAAGAATTAAAGGAGTTTCAAACGGAGGTGGCTAAAGGTGATCGTCAGGGGATTGAAAATGAATTTGGGGATGTTTTGTTCTCAATGGTAAATTATGCTCGATTTTTGGATATTAATCCCGAAAATGCACTCGAAAAAACAAACAAGAAATTTACGGATCGGTTTCAATATTTAGAACAAAAGGCCAAAGAATTGAAAAAGTCATTAGGCGAAATGACACTTGCAGAAATGGATGTTTTCTGGGAAGAGGCCAAAAATCTATAAAAAATCAAGTCCAAAACATCCAAACACTTCATTTTTAACGTATATCATTTAAATTAAACGATCTTAGTCAATATAAGCGGTTAACGATTAAGAAGGTAGTTTTATTTAGTTTAGTTAGGGATCAATATCCTACTTGCTTTTGCAGGTAGGATTTGATTTTTTTAGTAGAATGATTTTACCCGTTTTAATTTTTCTTCCCAGGTTTGAAGATTGGTCTTTTGCAGGTCAATTTTATCATGAACCTCTTTAACAACAGGATTGGTATCCTCTACATTTGAAAAGAACTGAAGATTATTTTCAAGTTGATTGATCTCACTTTTTATCTCGTCAATTTTCTTTCGAATATAATTGTGTTCATTGTCAAGTAATCTTTTGTCATCCGAATTCGCAAAAGATTCAATCTTATTATCAAACTTCAAAAGATCAACCTCAGCTTTACTAACATCTAATTTATTATATAAGGCATTGATGGCCTTGTTAAATTTTCCTTCAATATAACGTCTATTATGAGGCACTCTTCCTATCGCTCTCCAATTTTCGGTTTTTGATTTAATGAGCTCAAGATTCTTGTCAAGATCCTTGTCAAACTCAATTTTTTTCATCTCTTCTAACAAGGCGTTCTTTTGTTCATAGGCTTCAATTTCCTCTTTATTTTCAGAATTTTTCTGTTCGTGTAGCTTATCGAAATAATGATTGCATGCCGCCTTAAATTGATTCCAGATACGATCACTGTCCTTTCTGGGGACATGGCCGATATTCTTCCAATCACTTTGGATTTTCTTCATAAGAGGAGTGGTCGTTTCAAAATCCTCACTGTCTTTATTGTCCTCTGCAATTTTGATCAGTTCCATTTTCTTTTGAAGATTTTCATATTGGCTCTTCTTCAAGCTTTTATAAAACGAATTCTTTTTGCGATTAAATGCTCTGACGGCTTCCTTGAATTTTGCCCATGTGGCCTCATTGACCTTAATAGGCACCTTTCCGGCATTAAAGAATTGCTGTCGCAATTCCTCCACATGTTTAATTTTTTTCTGCAAGGCCGAATGATTGGACATTTCTCCTTGCGATAATTCCTCTATTTGAGCAATGATTTCATGTTTTTTCTCCAGATTCTTAACATAAGCTTTGTCTAACTCCTCAAAGAAGGCCTGACGTTTTTCATGAATTAATTTAGTCGCTGCCCGAAATCGTTCCCAGATTTCTTCGCGATGTTCTTTAGCGACAGGACCCAATTCTTCTTTCCACATTTTATGTAGCGCCTGCAATTCCCGAAATGCCCTGTTACTATCTTCGTCCTGTGCCAATTCTTCGGCGCGTTCTATGATTTTCTTTTTCTTTTCTAGATTGTGCTTAAAATCGAGATCGCGTAAATCACGATTTAAATGTAGAAAGTCATAAAAATTTTCGACATGATGATGGTAATTATTCCATACATTATTGTATTTATCACGTGGTATTGGTCCTGCATTTCTCCATCGTTCCTGTAAAGCTTTGAAATGCTTATAGGTTGTGTTGATGTTTTCCTCTACATTCAATAAATTCTTGATCTCATCAATGATCTCTAAACGATTGTCGAGATTCGTCTTTAATGTATTTTTAAGATTATTATAATAATCCTGACGTTTTTCACGATATTCCTTAAACAATGCATTGAATTGAGATTTTAAAGGAAAATCGAATTTAAAATCAATTGAATTACCTCCAGCTCCCAAAAACTCTTGTTTCTTTTCTTCAAGAAGTTTACTGAATTTCTTGTTGAATTCACTTTTTATACCCTCAACATGATTTTTAATAGCCTGGATCTTTTCGGTCTTCAGTATATTGGTAAATTCCTCAACAAGACTTTCCATGCTCATTTCAGAGTATGACTTTTCCTCTATAACATCAGATTTATGTTCGTGATCATCTTCGGCTTTTTTAGCATTTGAAGCTTCAATTTCTTCAATGGCCTGATCAGATTTTGATGCTTCTGAATTAGTATCAGGACTCTGCTCTTCTTCGGATGAAGGAGGTTGTTCTACTTCGGATGAAGGAGGTTGTTCTTCTTCGGATAAAGGAGGTTGTTCTTCTTCGGATGAAGGAGGTTGCTCTTTTGGAGAAGTCTTTTTATCTGCTACATCTACTTCAATTTTTTCATTTTCATTTTCAGTAGCTTCAATCTCTTTTGTTCCATCTGCTTTTTGCAGGCTATCTTGCTCAGACATATCTTTCAATGTTAAGGTTCAGTAATTGCATTTATCTCTTAAAGATACTAAAACAAATGCAAATGTAAATTTCGTGATTAATCTTGTGATTGGCCCTAACTATTCCAGATTTTCCAGGATTTCTCAGCTTGTAAGGCTAACATGTTTTCTCCATTGCAAACCGTTGCTCCGCGTTCAAGGCCTTTTTCAAGGAATTTAGATATTGGCGGGTTATAGACAAGGTCATATAGCAGATGCGATCCGGAAATGCCGTCATATGGAATTTTTGGAAATTCTTCAACCTTCGGAAATGTGCCTAAGGGCGTGCAGTTTATAATGATCTGATGTTGTTCAATATCATAGTCGGTTAAGGTATCATAAGAATAATTTACGTCCTCATTTAAAACCCTCGACACGAACGAATAACTTATTCCTAGCTTATTCAAGACAAAAATTATTGCTTTCGATGCCCCACCAGTTCCTAAAATTAATGCCTTTTGATGATGCTTCTTTAGTAGAGGTTTCAAACTTTTTTTAAACCCATAGGCATCCGTATTGTATCCTTTTAATTTTCCTTTTTTAGAAATTTTTATGGTATTTACAGCGCCTATAGCCTCTGCTTTTTTGCTGAGTTTATCGAGGTAAGGGATGATTTGTTCTTTATATGGAATGGTGACGTTCAACCCTTTAATTTCAGTGCTAAGAATACTTGGAAACTCTTCAATATTTTGCAAGTCAAAATTTTTATAAGAGCAATGCAGATTTTCATTTTCAAATTTCGATTTGAAGTACGATTTTGAAAATGAATAATCAATGTCTTTACCTACAAGGCCGTATTTATACCTTGACTTTTCTAGTTCGTTGTCCATATATCTCTAAGGCCAATACGATTAATATTCCCAGAACGACATAGCCTATGGCTAAAAAAGTTTCCTGAGTGGCGTCCGGCATAAAGCGTTCATAATTTGCTATGACTTTTTCTCCTGTCGAATCCAACATTAATGAGCCGTCGTTCATCGTTTTATAAATAGTTTTTTTCCAGGGCCAAACAACACCTAATGACCCTATGATGAATCCCATTAGTACTGATAAGGTTAAATTCTTATAATACTTTAGCACATAATTCAGAATATGTGATAAGGTCACCAGTCCGGCCAATGAACCTAAGGTAAAAACCGCCAAAACTTTAAGCATGCGCAGGCGTTCAGGGTTTGATACAAAATCGAAATCTCCAGAAAAAACATCAAAGATGGTCGAATATAAGGCATTAACCGAATCTACGAGCAGCAAGACATAATTTCCTAGTAATATAAGAATGAAGGAACCCGAAAAACCCGGAAGTGTCATTCCGGATACGCTTATCATTCCGCAAAAAAACACAAACCACAAATTATCATTCTCCTTTGCCGGATCGAGAAAACTAATGCCAAGTCCGATAATAATTCCAATGCTAATACCAATATAAGTGCGGGTATTCCAATTTTTAAAATCTTTGCTTATATAATAGATTGAGCCTACGATCATTCCGAAAAAAACACTCCAGACATACAATTCATATTCCTTGAGCAAATAATCGAGCACTTGTGATACGCTGAAGTAGCTCACCACCATGCCAAAGAACAGAAGCGTAAGAAATCGACCGTTTATGTAACGATAAAAGCTTTTGAATCTGCCGTTGATAAGCAATTTGAAGGCCTTTCCGTTAATCTTTTGAAGTGAATAGATAAATTCCTCATAAAATCCGGCAACCAGGGCAACCACACCGCCGGAAACACCGGGAACTTTGTTGGCAGCTCCCATACCAAGCCCCTTAATAACGAGAAATAATCTATCGAGAAGACTTCGAGTACTTTGCATATTCTAATAGTCGGGTTTTCTGCTTCCTAATTTTTCAAGGATAAAAATGGTTAAAAAACCTACGATCATAAGTCCAATGGCCAGGAACAGTTGATTTTCTCCATTGAAAGAAAAGGGTGAAATACTTTCTTCAAGCAATGGTACTTGTTCCTGATGTGAATTTGTTCTCCAACTCAATACTCTCTTCCAGGGCCAAATTTTATTAAGGGATCCTATCATAAAGCCTGTAAGAAGAGCAAGAGTAAGATTCTTATAGTTTTTGAACATCCAATTTAAAATTTTTGAAAAAGACTTTATACCAATTATTGCGCCAATTCCAAGCATTAGAAAATTCATAAGCGCCTTTTTTAGCAAATCGGAATTCATGGATGACAGCCCTTCAAACAAATCATTAACGGTATCTATGGCAATTTGATAAGCACCAAGAATGAGCAAAATAAAGGCTCCAGAAACGCCAGGGAGTATCATGGCAATGATTGCTATAAAGCCACAAAACAATAAGTACAAATGACTCTCAGGAGATGCGAATGGTTCGGCCACTGTAATCAAGTATGACAGCACTGTAGCAACTAGTAAGGCAATGACCGCCGCGATATTCCAGGATTTAATCTGTTTACCGATATAAAAAATACTGGCAAGGACCAATCCGAAAAAGAAGGACCAGAGTAATATGGGTTCATTGGTCAATAGCCATTTTATGACTTTAGCAAGAGAGAAAATACTGATGGCAATACCCGTAAATAAGCAGATCAAAAAGTTACCGTTAACGGCCTTCCATGCCGCCTGAAATCCTTGTGATCTCCAGGTTTTGAAAACACCCAAATTAACACCATCGATACTTTCAAGAAGCTCTTCGTAAATACCTGAAATAAAGGCAATTGTCCCTCCGGAAACCCCTGGGACAACATCAGCCGCTCCCATTGCGATTCCCTTTAATGAAAGCACCAAATAATCTAAAGGTCGACGTTGCATTAATTATAAATTAAGAGGGGTAAAGGTATGGAATTTAAATCTTAAGAATTTTTAAAATTCTTTATAATTTTCTTGATCGATTTCCGGTCGTAAATTCTGGGAAACAGTTCCTTAATAATGAAGTCATAATCGCGATCAAGCTGTAGCGCATTTTTAAGATGTGTGTAGCCATCGTCTGCTTGATTTAATGAAAAATACAAGCCTGTTAAGCGGTATTCTATTTCGGCCTTATCAGGGTAAAATTCTGCGGCTTGGTTCAGATTATATATTGCGGCTTGAAATTCGCCTAAACGCGTCAGGATGTCACCACGGGATAACCATGTTTCCAGCTCATAGTTCCCTAACTCCAGCGTACGCTTATAGCCTCGTTCAGCTTCCTCGAGGAAATTTAACCGTTCATTTATCATGGCGGACAATTTCCAGTAATTGACATTTTCAGAATCGATATTAATGGCCTTTTTGATATAATAAAGGCCCTTCTGATAATCGTGCTTCTTGCAATAAAAATTTGTAATAGCTATCCAGCCCTTATCTAAAAGCGGATCTTCTTCAACGGTTTTATAGAAATGCTGAACGGCAAGATCATCCTTGTCTAATTTTTCATAACAATGGCCAATTCTGAGTAGTGCAAATGAAGTTGGATCATCTAACACCAGGGTTATTTTGTAATTCTCAATGGCCTCATCGAAATATTCCAGCTTTTCGAGGACCTTTCCCTTTTCCAAATAAGCGCCTATAAAGGTTTCATCAGAAATAATAGCAAAATCGAAGGCTGTTAATGCTTTGGGATAGTCTTTTATCGAAAAATATTGTTTGCCTAATTGATGCCAGGCTACTTCACAGTATGGATTGCCATCGAGGTAGTTGTTTAAGTATTCGATCGCTTCATTGTTCTGATCTAAGAAATCGAAGCAATAGATCACATTATAAAGTGCTGAGTAATCTTCATGGTCCAGGTCGAGACACTTGATAAAATACGATTTTGCATTCTCAAATTCATCGAGAAACAGATATTCCATACCGATCAATGAGTAAATATCTGAAGCATCGTCGGTGAGCTCAAGCGCCTTTAAAAAAATCTTTATTGCCTGGACATGGTTGTCCTGCTTGGAACAAATATTAGCCTTCTGAATAAAAATTTCTTCGTTGAGAGGTTCTAGCAAATATAATTCATCCAACAGTTCTTCGGCTTTTGTCAATTTATTTTCAAAGACATAAACCTCTATCCTAAAAAGTTTCAAATTGGTTGAATCAGGGTGTTGCTCCAATCCAAGTTTAATAGCTTTCTTAGCCAGTGCTATTTTTCCATTTTCTAGATAGTGGTGAATTATGATTTCAAATTCAGATGAGTCGAAGAATAAGACGCTATTTGTCTTTAGCATGGACTCAAATTTGGATAGGGATAAATTATTGCTGTCGTCGTAATGACTATACTCCATAGGCAATTGTTAATTTTCTCTGAAATAAATTTAGTGTTCTATTTCACAAGCATGCTACAATTGCATCAATGTTTTCAACAAATTAATTAACACGAAAAAATCAAGTATTTTTTGAAAGGTCAAGCGTATTCAAAACCTTAATTATAATTTCGCATCCTTTTATAAGTTCTTCATTATCAATAGTTAATGGCGGTGTAATGCGAATAGCAGAGGGTTCAAAAAGCAGCCAAAAAAGTATGAGGCCTTCTTCCTGACATTTTAAAATGACGTTATTAACAATCTCAGGTGACGGTAAAATTGCTGCAAGCATAAGTCCTTTCCCGTTAATTTTTTTGATCAATGGATGATTTAAATGCTTTTTAATAATGTTTTCTTTCTCCTCAATTTTTGCCATGAGGTTTGAAGAAATTATTTCGGTTAGTGTTGCAAAAGCGGCGGCCGCAATCACCGGGTGACCACCAAAGGTCGTTATATGACCCAAGCTCGGATTTTCTGATAGCGCCTGCATGATTTCATTCGAGGAAGTGAAAGCCCCTATAGGCATACCGCCACCTAATCCCTTTCCGGTAACGAGAATATCGGGAATGCATTTATAATGCTCAAAACCAAAAAGCTTTCCGGTACGTCCTATGCCGGGTTGAATTTCGTCCAATATGAGCAAGGCACCAACGTCTTCACATCTTTGACGCACTTTTTTTAAATAAGAATTTCCAGGCTCAATAAATCCAGCACCACCTTGAATCGTTTCCAAAATTACCGCAGCTGTTTTTGAAGTGATGTGAACAAGTTGATCTTCAGCATTGAAATCAATAAATCGTACATCAGGGATCAGTGGCCTGTAGGCCTGTTTATTTTTTTCAAGGCCCATCACACTCATAGACCCCATCGTATTTCCGTGGTAAGCCTTATTTGCTGCAATGATTTCTGACCGTCCTGTGTATCGTTTTGCTAATTTCAACGCACCTTCAATAGCTTCCGTACCCGAATTGGTCAAATAGGTTGTCTCGAGCGGATCAGGAAGATGATTGGCGAGCAATTTTGTTAGATTTAAGGCCGGTTCAAGAATATATTCCCCATAAACCATGACGTGCATATAGGCATCTAACTGCTTTTTGACTGCTGCTACAACTTTAGGATGTCGATGACCTAAACTACAGGCCGATACACCTGCCACAAAATCGAGGTAGGCCTTGCCATCAGTATCATAAATATAACTGCCTTCGGCATGTGAGATCTCCATGGCCAAAGGCATTGGAGATGTTTGCGCCTGGTATTTAAAAAAATCAGTTTTGATCTTTTTTAGCTTTTAATTTTCCTGTTGGCTTTTTCTGATCTAACAAGGGCTTCGGAATATTGCGCGCCGCCTTATTCTTAGTTCCTTTCTTGCTTTGATCCGATTTGTTGACCCGGTCAATCATTTTGTCATCAAAAAATTCTTCTTGTGGCACATAGTCCTCCAGGCCTTTTATGATTGGAAGCGACAGCGGAGGATCGTCGACAAAAAGATCTTCTACACTTTTAGGTCGCTCGTCATCTCGCCAGTCGAAGCCGTTTAAAATACGTTCCCGATCTGGAAATTGAGATTCAGGATAGGTGCTTCCGTCAATCTGTCTAATTTTCCGAACTTCATCAATCGTATTTTCGGTAACCCAAATCTTCATATTACCGGACTTTGATTTATCGATGCCAACCAATTCATTTTCATCATTTCGTAAATAATAAATAGACTCAGCATTATTGATAATATCAATAAGGTAAAGCTCATTGTCTTTGAATTGTCCGTATAATTTTTGCCCTTTTATCTGATTAAATCCATCGCCAAGCGTATCCCGACTGATCACAAATGCATCATTAAACACTTTTAAGGAATCCAGTTTTTCTGTTTCAGTATTGGTGATCAAATGGATCGAATCACCGGTCATTTGATTTCCAACGTTCCATAATATGGGTTTACGTTTCACCGTAAAGGCATCGGTAGAAGAGAACCGATCGAGATTAATGAGTTGTGTCAATCCTTTTTTATGATTGGTATGTATGGAATCGGCTTTTCCACTGAGATCCGATTTGAATATTTTCACCTTATAATAAGCACGAGTGATACGATTTTCAGAATCTCCTGTGACCATTAATGTATCCCCATGAACATACATGGAATCTTGATCTTTTACTGTAATAGCCAGGGCTCTTTTTGTAATAAAGACCGAATCCTTCTCTCGAAAAACTTCGGCATAATGCCCTTTAACGATCAACTTGTTCGTGGTATCTGTAACTTTTATATTATTGGTAGCCGATGCAAAATTTTGATTTCTATCAAAATACATACTGTCCCCTTCAAAAATGCGGTTATCGTAATCAATCCTGGATTTCTTCACAAAATAACCCGTATCATCATTCGTATTATAAAATCCGCGTTCGCAGTATATGACACTCGATTCGCTTGTGATTGTGGTTGGGCCAAATAGGTAGGCATGGCCGGTTTCGGTATAAAAGTCAAGTTGGTTTGAATCAATGGTATATTCTTCATTCACTAGCTTAACATCCTGTACAAACTGGTACTTTTGGTTGGACATATAATAGCGTCCAATCTGACTGGTAATTGTTCCGGACGTATCTCTGACAACCTTGCCTTTGCTCGTATAATAGGCTTGCTGTTTCACCCGATCAAAATAAAGTGTATCTGTAGTAAGCGTAGACGAAGGCTCGGTTAAAATGACGTCTCCACTGGCGAAGGCCAACTTCGTTTTGCCGCTATATTCCACATATTTTGAAGTCATTTCAACAGTATCACCCTGTTTTACCCTGACGTTTCCATAGGCTTCGATAAAATCATCATTCGTATAATGAATGGCCTGATCGCACCATAGGATCACACCTTCATGTGAAATTTTTACCTGATTCATGTCATCCCTGGTCAAAATTGTCGCTCCGGGAAATTTAACTTCATCTCGATCTAAAAATCCCGCCGTATCAATTTCGATCCGCCGTCGTTCCTGGGCAGAACTAATGCTCATCGCAAAAAGTGCGATCAACAAGATTAGATATGAAAAGGGTAATTTGTTCAAAACATATATTTGTGGTAAAAATAACTATTATATCGGTCCATTATTGCCAGTTTAGAATAATTTAAGAAATGGAATTTCAGCCTCAATCCGCTTCAATAGGAATTAACTTCTAAATATGGTCTGTTTGCGATCGGGCCCAACGGATACAATTGTAATGGGAATATCAAGCTCTTTTTCAAGGAAGTCGATATA
Source organism: Flavobacteriaceae bacterium (assembly GCA_013001965.1). Classification (GTDB taxonomy): domain Bacteria; phylum Bacteroidota; class Bacteroidia; order Flavobacteriales; family Flavobacteriaceae; genus JABDLA01. Next base: position 12,961 of record JABDLA010000113.1, read on the forward strand.
AGCATTGAGTTCCTGAGGTAGTTGAGATGCCTGATCCATTGAAGTAAGGTCTTCGGCCCATCCTTTCATTTCGGTATAAATTGGACTTACATTTTGTTTTTCGATATTAAATGGTAAATGCGAAATGGATTCACCTTTGTAATTATATGCAGTACAAACCTTTATCGTTTTAAAACCGGATAAAACATCGGCTTTCATCATCATTAATTGTGTCACTCCGTTGATTTGGCAAGCATACCTCAATGCTACAAGGTCCAACCATCCGCAACGTCTTGCCCGACCTGTTGTTGCTCCAAATTCATGCCCAACACGACCCATGGTTTCACCATCTTTATCAAATAATTCGGTTGGAAAAGGTCCTGATCCAACGCGGGTGGTATAAGCCTTGAATATACCGAAGACATCTCCAATTTTGTTCGGTGCTATGCCTAATCCTGTACACGCACCTGCCGCCGTTGTATTTGAGGAGGTCACAAATGGATAAGTCCCAAAGTCAATGTCGAGAAGTGAGCCTTGTGCACCTTCTGCAAGGATGGACTTATTATTTTTCATAGCTTGAAAGATATATTCCTCCGAATCGACGAATTGAAGTGATTTCAGGAGTTCAACAGCTTCAAAGAATTCAATTTCAAGCTCATCGAGGTCATATTGTATATCAACATTATGAAAATCGATCATTGCCTCGTGTTTATTCGCAAGATTCCTGTACCTGTTCTTCCATCCTTTCAATTCAACATCACCAACACGTATCCCGTTACGCCCCGTTTTATCCATATAGGTAGGGCCAATGCCTTTTAAGGTTGAACCAATTTTAGCCTTTCCTTTAGCAGTTTCACTGGCAGCATCCAGAAGTCGGTGCGTGGGTAAGATGAGATGCGCTTTACGTGAAATGATGAGTTTAGATGTATAATCGACCTTTTGTTCATCAAGCTTGTCCAATTCTCTTTTGAAAATTACCGGATCAATTACGACTCCATTACCAACCAGATTAATGGCATCATCATGAAAAATCCCAGAGGGGATGGTGTGTAAAACATGCGTCATCCCATTGAATACAAGCGTATGTCCTGCATTCGGACCGCCTTGAAATCGAGCAATGATATTGTATTTGGAGGTTAATACGTCAACAATTTTTCCTTTGCCTTCATCACCCCATTGTAATCCTAGTAGTAAATCTACTGCCATTATGTAATCGGTTAGTTTTTAGTTTTTTTTCTGGTTCCGTAAAAATAAAGCGAATGTTTGTTGATCTCAATATCGAAAATATCTTCAATGGTTTGCTTGATGGTCTGTATTCGTGGGTCACAGAATTCAATGACCTCGCCCGTATCGGTTAAAATGACGTGGTCATGTTGTTTATCGAAGTAAGATTTCTCGTAATGTGATTGATTTTGACCAAACTGGTGTTTTCTCACAAGTGCACAATCCAAAAGTAGGTCAATCGTATTATATAAAGTAGCTCTTGAAACACGATAGTTTTTATTTTTCATATTGATATAAAGGGATTCTATATCAAAATGTTCACTACTATCATAAATTTCCTGAAGAATAGCATAGCGTTCCGGTGTTTTTCTATGTCCATTTTCCTCGAGGAATTTGGTAAAAACATCTTTTACTATCTCTTGATTCTTTTGTTCAGTTGCTTCGCTCATAATCAGACGCAAATTTAATCAAAATTTAAACTCTGGTAACCTTGTCGATACCATTTATTTTTTTGAGTTTATCCATGAGTTTTTTCACTTCGGTATTATTTCTGACGACGACTGTAATTCGGCCTGAAAAGGTACCGCCTTCGGTATCAAAACTGAGGTTTTTCATATTCACATGCATATTATCTGAAATGATCCTTGTAATATCATTTACCAGTCCTAAGTTGTCAATTCCGGTGAGATTAATGATGGCCGTGAACTCTTGTTCTGTCGAATCGATCCATTTCGCCTGCATAATCCTGTACGCATAATTGGATTGAAGACTTAAGGCATTCGGACAATTCTTCTTATGTACTTTAATACCCTCATTTATAGTCACAAACCCGAACACACTATCACCTGGAATAGGGTTGCAACAATTGGCAATTTTATAATCCAACCTTTCCTCTTCCTTGCCAAAAACGAGCATATCATATTTAGCAACAATTTCATCCTTGTCTATATCGGGCGACTTGGTTGGTTTCCGAATCTTATTTTTAATAAAGCTAACAAGGACATTGCTTCTGGATGAAGCAAACTCTTTGAGCATTTTATTGTCGATTGTTCCAATTGATATTCTATAGAAAAGGTCGAGACTTGTACTTAATTTAAAGTAATTAACCAATTCGTTAATGACCTTTTCATTAACAGTGATTTTCAACTGCTTTAGTTTTCTCCTGAGAATCTCTTTACCATCTTGTGCAATGACCTTTTTTTCTGCCTTTAAAGACGACTTGATCTTACTTCTGGCCCTGGCAGTAGTGGCGTAATCCAACCAGTTGCTGTTAGGTTTGGCACTTTCAGAGGTCATGATATCGACCTGGTCACCACTTTGAAGTTCATGGCTTAGTGGAACCAATTTACCATTGACTTTGGCACCACGTGTTTTCATGCCAACTTCAGTATGAATACTGAAGGCAAAATCCAATGGAGTTGCTCCTTTTGGTAAGGACTTTAAATCCCCCTTTGGTGTAAAGACAAAAATTTCTTTAGAATATAAATTCAGTTTGAATTCTTCAACAAAATCAACGGCGTTCATGTCTGGATTTTCAAGTGCTTCCTGAAGTCTGTTGATCCATATATCCAGACTATCTTCACGGTCCTTCCCTTCTTTATATTTAAAATGAGCCGCATAGCCTTTCTCGGCGATCTCATTCATCCTTTCCGAACGAATCTGTACTTCAACCCATCGACCTTTTGGCCCCATAACCGTAATATGTAGAGCTTCATAACCTGTTGATTTGGGTGAAGAGATCCAATCACGTAAACGCGTTGGATTTGGTCTGAAATGATCAGTGACTATCGAATAGATCTTCCATGCCAGAAATTTCTCATTCTCCAGATCGGATTTGTATATGATCCGTACCGCGAACTTGTCATAAACCTCGTCAAAGGAAACTCCTTGTTTAGCCATTTTCCTGCGGATGGAAAAAATTGATTTCGGACGGCCCTTTATATCATAATTCAACACCTCTTTATCGAGTGATGATTTTAACTCATCACTAAAAGTTTTGATATAGCTGTCCTGCTCCTCCTTACTATCCTTCATTTTAGTAAGAATATCATTATACACTTCAGGCTGGGTATATTTTAAACCGAGATCCTCGAGTTCAGTTTTGATATTATAAAGCCCGATGCGATGGGCTAGCGGTGCATAAATGTAAAGTGTTTCCGATGCGATTTTTACCTGTTTTTCGGCAGACATATTCTCCAACGTTTGCATATTATGCAATCGATCGGCAATTTTGATAATGATAACACGAACATCATCATTTAGGGTGAGCAACATCTTTCTGAAATTTTCCGCTTGGAGAGAGATGTCCATATCTTTTTTTAAGGAGGAAATTTTAGTCAATCCGTCAACAATCCTTGCAACGGTTTCTCCAAACATTTGTTCAATATCATCAAGCGTATAAGAGGTGTCTTCCACCACATCATGAAGCAAAGCAGCTGTGATGGAGGTAGCATCAAGTCCGATCTCTGAAGCCACGATCTTGGCAACGGCAATTGGATGAAATATATAGGCCTCTCCCGAATTTCGTCTTTGATCTTTATGTGCATCAACAGCAATCTCAAACGCTTTTCTGATCATCTTTTTGTCATCAGCGGTGAGAATACGATAACTTATTTTCAGAAGCTCCTTGTAGGCCTTGGCAATCGCAGCATTTTCTTTTTCTATTTCTACATCAGTCATAGATTAAAAATAGTGTAAAAGCAGCTAACAGCCAACAGTTTTTTCGATTTTTGAAATTGATCTTAATTACCCATATTTCTTAGGGTGATATACAGTTTTAATTCAGGGTTACGAGAACGATTCTGAGTGCATTTCATCTATTAATTTCTCTAACATATGGCAGCCTTTATGTAGTTGGTCAATGGCGATAAACTCATTGGCCCGATGTGCCTGTTCAATTGATCCCGGCCCACAGATGATACTTTGAAATCCAGCCTGGGCGAACTGTCCGGCCTCTGCGGCAAAGGCAACCGTATTCAGATTTGAATTTCCGGAAATGCGCTTTATAAGATCAACTACTTCGTCCTCTTCTTTGGTGTCCAGATGAGGCACAGCCCAATGGTCCTCAATAGTCTCAATTTTAAAATCTGGGAACAGCTCAAGTAATTCCTTTTCTCTGCTTCGACAATAGGTTCTAAATTCGTCTACGATAACATGCGCATCGTCCATGGGAATCGTTCTTAAATCCCATTTAAATGAGGCTTTATCGGCGATAACATTCGGTGCTATTCCACCATTGAACTGCCCGACATGTAAGGAGGTATGCGGCGGACTAAATCGATCATCAATGCGCCCGGCGTCAACCAAACTATTCATCTTATTTTCAAGCCACAGGACCAAGCGAGATGCTTCATGAATGGCGCTTACTTCTTGCCGAATTCGGCTACTGTGACCTGCGGTGCCATTGACATGAGTTTCTAGCACATAGATTCCCTTTTGGCCTACGACGGGCTCCATTAGCGAAGGTTCACCAATAATGGCATATTTGGGTGTTTCTGTATAGGTGTCATGAATATGTTGAGCGAGTTCAGGTGCAGCTAGACATCCAATCTCTTCATCATATGAAAACGCAAAATAGAGGGGCTTTTTTAGACCGGCTTTGAGCATAGCGGGTAAGCTGGCTAAACAACAGGCGATAAAGCCTTTCATGTCGCAGGATCCGCGGCCATAGAGTTTCCCGTCGCCTTTATCTGTAAGTTCGAATGGGTTTGTATCCCATGGCTGGCCTTCAACGGGCACAACATCGGTATGGCCGGATAGAATGACGCCGCCATTAACTGCAGGTCCAATCCTGCAATGCAAGGAAGCTTTATTCCCTTCAGAATTGGGGCATAAGGTTACTGTTACATCAAAGGATTCAATATAGTCCTTGATCCATTCAATGATACTTAAATTACCGTCTCCACCGAGTACAGGAAACGATACCAGTTTAGTTAATATTTGTTCTACAGTCATGTTTAATATTTTAATTATAACCTGTGGCCACCGCAATTATCAAGGCAATAAACGCCAGGCCGAGGACCATGATTGCCATTGGAAAAATAAATCGTAACCATCGATCCAGTGGTACTCTGCACATGCTTAACATGGCAATCAAACCACCCAGGGTTGGATTGATTAAATTGGATACGCCATCACCTATTTGAAATGCAAGAATAGTAATTTGTCGGGTCAATCCCAAAGCTTCCCCCAAAGGTAACATTACCGGTAAGGTCGCCAATGCCTGGCCACTTCCGGAAGGAATGAAAAAATTGATCACCGTTTGCGAAAGCGACATACTAATTGCCGAGGCGTATAACGGCAGATCCTGCAGCATTTGTGATAGATTAAAGGATATAGTGTCACCAATATTGCCCATTTCCATCAATACCTTTATGGACGTCGCATATCCAACCATAAAAGCGCCCGGAGCAGCCTTGGCGACTGAATCTAAAACGGTTTCACTCATCACTGTTGGATTCATTCTGGATACGATTCCACATAAAATCGCGACCATAAGAAATACGGCTGATAGTTCATTGATATACCAATGGTGTACAAAAACCCCGTATAAAATGAGGATTAATCCTGCTACAAAAATTGAAATGACCAGCCAGTTATTTGTGGTCACCGAATAGTCTTCTATGGGTTTGGATAAAGAAATCCCGCTTTCATCCAGGCCTTTGCCTAAACTTTTTCCCGGGTCCTTTGTAATTTTCTTAAAATAGCGAACATTGTAAAATGCCATCACAGATAAGGCAATAAAGCATAGCACAGATCGGAGCAAAGCTCCGGAGAACATTTGTAATTCAGCCAATTTATGTCCGGTTCCAACAGTATACGGATTGATTGGTGACAAACCGAAACCAATGGTCATTGCCCCTACGGAAATCCCTGCAGCCAATATGAGATCACCACCCAATGCCAGACTTAGAACGGCGGCAATTGGGACCATGGCGATATTGTTTTCATAGCCAACAGCCACACCTAAGATGCCATAGATAAAAGTCATTATCACAATGATGAGGTATTTTCGTTCGAGTCCGAGTTTCTTTACCAAAGCACCTACGGAATTCTCAACGGCCTTGGATTTCTCCATGATACCGAACATGATTCCGCCTGCGAGAACGATAAAAATAATTTCTATGGCTGCTTTAAATCCGAGCGGAATGGCCTTAAACATATCCAATATGCCAATTGGAGTTTGCGGAATTGTTGAATAGGAACCGGGAACAACGGTCATTCGGCCATCGACCATGACACGTTCGTAGGTCCCTGCAGGTAAAATATAGGTTAGTATAGCTACGAGTATTATAATTCCGAATAACATGGTAACGGCATGGGGAATTCGTGTGTACCAGGCTTTCTTGTTACCCAGGTCATTTTGTATACTCATAAATTAAGCTCTTAAATTTTGAATACGTTGAAATAAGGTGGGGTGCGAATAATGCATAAACACATAGGCCGGATGAGGTGTCAAATTACTCAAATTGTTTTTCGACAATTTCTTTAAAGATGAAATAAGTGGCTCGGCCTTATAAGTGGATTTGGCATAATTATCGGCCTGGTATTCAAATTTTCTTGAAAATAAATTCATGACTAAGCCGGTAATTTCAGAGAAGGGACTATATAAAATTCCGAAGGCTACAAGGCCAATATGAAAACTTGGGATCTCAACACCCAAGGCCTGTGACAGTACAGGTTTGGAAATGAATAAGGACAGGATAAAGAGGGTTAACCCGGTTAACACTATGGATGAGATCAAATTAAAGATGATATGCTTTCTTTTATAATGACCAACTTCATGAGCCAGAACAGCAACGATCTCTTCGTCCTCCAGATCGTTGATCAAAGTATCATAAAGGGTTACTCTTTTTTCACTTCCAAAGCCTGAGAAATAGGCGTTGGCTTTTGTACTGCGTTTTGATCCGTCAATGACAAAGATCTTGTTCAGTTTAAACCCGACTGTCTGCGCATAATTAGAGATCTTATCCCGCAGTTCACCAATTTCCAAGGGGGTTTGTTTATTGAATATAGGAACGATGAGCCTGGAATAGAACATATTCATAAAGACGGTAAATATAGTGACAAGTCCCCATGCATAGAGCCAGAAATTTTTCCCTGTGACCTGATAGAACCAGATGATTAATGCCAGTAGTCCACCACCCAGAATAGCCAGCATGATCCAGCCTTTGAGCTTATCGAGCAGGAATGTTTTTTTTGTGGTTTTATTAAAGCCAAATTTTTCTTCAATGACAAAGGTGCTATAGTATGAAAAGGGTGTTGAAATGAGATCGCTCCCAAGCATAATGATCCCAAAGAATATAAGCGCG
>JABDLA010000126.1 GCA_013001965.1 Flavobacteriaceae bacterium
GGGCAGGATCACAACTGGGTTTATACTGCCCATTTCAGCAAAAACAGGAATGGGTTCTTCGCGCTGAGCAGCGAGATCGAATAAGGCCCTTCCCCCATTGATACTTCCGGTAAAGCCCACAGCTTTAACCTTGGAATGCTTCACCAATTGAATTCCTACTTCAATTCCTGAGCTGTTCAAATTGGAGAAGACACCGTCAGGCATATTGGTTTTAATAGCGGCTTTTATTATTGCCGATGATACTAATTCTCCTGTTCCTGCATGCATTGGGTGCGATTTCACAATCACCGGACAGCCGGCGGCCAAGGCTGCAGCTGTATCACCTCCTGCAGTAGAATAAGCTAAAGGAAAATTACTGGCTCCAAAAACTACTACTGGTCCTAATGGTACATACATTTTTCGCAGATCGGGCTTAGGAATGGGTTGACGATCTGGAATGGCAGTATCAATTGTTGCTTCTACCCATGAGCCTTCTTCCACCAATTGAGCAAAGGAGCGCAACTGAAATATGGTACGGCCGCGTTCGCCTTTGGCCCGTCCTTCAGCTAATCCGGATTCTGAACAATATACCTCAATGAGTTCATCGCCCAAAGCTTCGATCTCATCTGCAATAGCATTGAGAAACATGGCCTTTCGTTGTCCTGATAGTTCACGAAATTCTTTAAAAGCTTTTGAAGCAAGATCAACGGCTTCATTTATTTCGACTTCAGTTGCTTCACTGAATTCATATTCATTTTCAATATTTAATCTCGGATTAAAGGTTTTATACGTTTTATTACCTTTTGCCGAAAGACGATTTCCTATGTAATTTTTACCACTTATCATTTGATTTCTATACGTTTTAGATGCGCTTCCACATCAACTGGTTTATGAATGATCTCCGTAGAAACGGGATACTTCTCTAGTAAATGCTCTGGCCTAATTGGCCTTTTTTCAAAACCGCCACCACAATTAGGGCAAACCGATAGCAATATAGTGTCAACACAGTCCCTGCAAAATGTACATTCAAAGGTACAGATCATAGCTTCTTCGGAATCATAAGCCAAAGCTTTGTTACAGTTCTCGCATGACGGCCTCATCTCAAGCATTTCATTTGATTATATTTCTACGCCTAAATTTTTGTAATCGGGCAGCTGAGGTCGCAATCGTAACCCCGCCTCAATAATTGATATGACCTTGGCTCGTTCTTCTCCAAACAGCTTTAATCGAGGGGCTCGAACGTTTTCAGTCCCGATTCCTGTATAAACTTCGGCGAGTTTTATATTTTGTACCAATTTAGGGTTTATATCCAACTCGAGCAATGGCATGAACCATCGATATATTTCAAGGGCTTCGTTGACCCTTCCTGCCTTTTGAAGTTCATAAATAGCGACGGTTTCCTCAGGAAAGGCACAAACTAAACCGGCGATCCATCCATCGGCACCCATAAGCAAACTCTCTAAGGCAACAGTATCAACACCGCACATAATTTTAAGCCGGTCACCAAAACGATTTTTAATTCGTGTTACATTGGAAACATCACGCGTTGATTCCTTTACCGCCTCAATAGTAGGACATTTAAGTAATTCGTCGAACATATCTAAGGTGACCTCTATTTTATAGTCAACCGGATTATTATAGATCATGATGGGTAGGGAGCTATTATTAGCCACGGCTTTAAAATATTCCACGGTTTCGTGGTCACCAGCTTTATATCGCATTGGCGGTAACATCATTAATCCATTGGCACCATCTTCCTCGGCCATTTGAGCAGCCTGGATGGCTCCTTTAGTAGATTGCTCGGCAATATTCATCATGACTGGAACCTTTCCATTAACTATTTCGACTGTTGCTTTGGTCAATGTTCGTTTTTCATGTTCTAATAAAGTACTTGCCTCGCCCAAAGTCCCTCCTAAAACAATACCATGAACCCCTGCATCAAGCTGTGCCCGGATATTGATTTCAAACATTTTTAGATCAAGATTATCGTCTTCGGTAAATTTCGTTGTTACGGCAGGCATAACACCTTTCCAATCAAATTTCATAATACTCATTATTTAGACTATAAAAATACTGGTCATATCGCAGTTATGGTAATGTAAATTTATCCTTTTATAATACTATATTATCTATATTTTTAACTCATATGTTATTTTTGAATATTTTTGTATCATGAAAGTGTATCCTTTTAGAATTCCGAAGCCCGATTCTGACGCCATTATTTATCAGGAAGATCACCAAAAGATATTTTACAATAAATACCATGAACATGAAGAAATTCAAGTGAGTTGTATTGCTGAGGGAGAAGGGACATTAATTGTTGGAGAAACAGTGAATACCTACAAAAAAGGCGATATCATTGTCATAGGAAGTCATATACCCCATGTATTCAGAAGCGAACCACAATTTGATAAAACTTCAATCATGCTGTCCTTATTTTTTACTGAGAAGGCGTTTGGCGAACAATTTTTTGATCTTGAAGAATTAAAAGGGTTACGGCCTTTTTTCAATCGAACGGAAGGAGGCTTTAAAGCGACTTCGAATCTTAAAAAACTAAATCTGCTATTTTCTCAATTACAGAATGCTACGAAATTTGATCGGTTTCTAATTCTGATGCATATTCTAAAGTTGCTTTCGAATTCTAAATATGTATCACTTTCATCAAATAATCTGAATAGAAATTATTCCGCCATTGAAGGAACCCGAATGAGTGCAGTCATGGCCTTCACCATTGAAAACTATAACAATCAGATCACATTGGAGAAGGTTTCTGAAATCGCGGCCATGACCAAAAATGCGTTTTGCAAGTATTTTAAAAAGCGAACGAATAAAACCTATTTTCAATTCCTTAATGAGCTTCGCATATCTTCAGCAGCTAAATTGATGTTACAAGACAGAGACATGTCCATTGCCCAAATTGCCGAAAATTGCGGTTATAATAATCTATCCAACTTTAACCGGCAATTTAAAACAATCCATAAATTGAGTCCGACGGAATTTAAAAAGCTCAGTCCATAAAAAAAGGACGCCATTGGCGTCCTTTAACTTCCGATAAGGTCATTAATTTTTTGCGAGTTCAGCGATATATGTATAAATAGCATCACTATGCGTTCCGGTATAGTACTTACCGTTCTTTTGACCGAATGCCTTTCTATCTTCTTCGTTTGGCATGAATTCATTAAATAATTCGTTGTTTCGAGCATTCATTTTTGCAAGGTCCTCCATGGACTCCACATAAAATGCTTCAACGAACTCGGTTCTATCAGCTCCCCAGGCATGAGAATTCGGATAATAGGCCTTGATATATTCGTTTTTATGGATCACATTGTCAAGTATCTTTTGTCTCATCTCCCTGAACTCCTTACCACTGCCGTCATCAGGATAAGCGAAATGGCTTCTTCTTACATAACAGACCATATCTTCAGTTGTAGACGGATCTAAGGGTTTTGCTCCAGACATCGTTGCATAAATTTCATCGGAATGATCCACCGAATAGTAATTGTTTCGTTTTTCAAAATAGGCGCGTCTCGCTAAGGAATCTGGCCAGGCCTCTCGTATAAGTTCACCAGTTCTATCACCGGCCTTGTCGATATCTTCCCAACTGGCAAATGCCTGAACGTGTATCAGTTCGGTATTGTCATCCGAATACAAATGCATGTAGTACGAGGATCCCATGATTAATTCATTCTTCTTCGTAACTTTTTCCAGAAATTCTTTCTCAGTGGCTATCCACTCGTCCATATCGAAGTCATCATTGTCCATATTCCAATGCATGGTCTGCACTGTAATATACTGTGGACGGGTTTCATCCTGGGCATAAATTGATGTGTTTAACAGTAACAGCATAATGACTATTACTGAAAATAGTTGATTGGTTGTTTTCATAATCTCTCTGATTAAATTATATAATGGTTAAAATTAAATACGCATTCAATATTTGGGACTAAAATAATCCTTAAGATCTGAGAGTGTGAAAATGGAGTCGAGTGTTATGTCTTGGAAAGAATTCCAAGCATATGAAGATACGAAAAATATGTCAATTGTATGAATTTAGCTCTGCCTTCATCTTTTTGGACATTCCTTTAACGACCATGTCATAAGAGTGATCAATAAGCTCAAAAATAAATTGGGGTGATACTTCTCTTTTATAAATAGCGATAGTGTTCCAATGCTTATTGCTAACATAAGGTCCAGGAAAAATACTTTCATACTCACCTCTTAATTCAACCGTATATTCCGGGTCGCATTTTACAGTAATTGAGGCTTCTCCTATTTCCCATTGGTTAAGCGGTGCCATTAGGAACATTTTACCAAGGACTTTAAATACCAAAACATCCTCATTAAATGGAAACTCCTCAGTAACCGCTTTTTTAGATAAACAATGCTCCCTTATTTGATCAATATTCATTGGATTTGTTTTTGGCTTTCCGTCTCGATCTTAAATGCGGTATAATCCAATTGCCAGCCTATGGTTTCCACTATATTTTCGATCAATGAAATAGCTTCCAGAGCTTCACTTTTAGCAATATCATAAAGGCCACTTTCCGGGATCTTATCCTGGATATGTGTCTTAGCTTCCAATTGAAGTTCGGTAAGATCTGCGGCATCAAATCTATTGAAATACCCGTCTTTTTTGTCGTAATAATTTAGATTGGTTTCAATCGACAACACCTCAGGAAGTGGGAATTTCTTGAGAATTATTTTTTTATTCTCTTCATCAGATTCCAATTGAATTTTAGAAAGGTCGAATCCAACATGGGCTTTTGCATTGATGACGACTAAAGCCTTTTTCTTACTGGAAACCAATTTCAAAAAGCGTTCCTTAACATCTTCATAATGATAGATCTCGGCAAAATCGCCTTCAACTGTTATGAATTTACAGACACTTTTTATATTTTCAAGCAATAAAACCGATTGTGATTTGATCAGCCGCTTTTTTTTAAGAGTCTTTAAATAGGTAATCACACCCAAGGTCACCAATATTCCAATAATTATTCCTAAAAATGCTTCCATTATCTTATCATTTAACGTCTATTTTGTATAAAACAGGTTTGCTTGGAGAAGCATCATTTTCGAAGGGTGCAATTTGTATATTTAATAAATAGGGCCCATCCTTAACCTTATTGGCAACATAAATAAACTCTGTGATCGTGGCGTCAAGCCTGATCTTATCATGAACATTCCAAAACGCATGATGCGCCAAAAGCTCACCGCCATCTTTTTCCTTATCGACGCTAGGCAAATCGATCAGTAAATGCTTAATCCCTTTTTGTCTTAAGTATATGGCCGCTTCTTCCAATAAGTAAGGCGGATTTGTATGTGAATATTGACGCGATAATTTGTCTTTTGTATTTGGAAGTGTTCGTATAACAATGGCCTCGCGTTTTTTATTTCCCAATAAGAAGCGTAGTTGTTTTTTAGATATTATAAAATCGCCTTCCATCTTTTCAGGTGCTACCGTAACCACTTCAGCCAAAAAGAAAAATTGTTTTAAATGCTTATTTATAGAGTGGACTTTTTTGGTGATATGTCCGGCGGTTTCAGTATGTGTACCATGGGCGTGTGGATTGAACTCAATATTGTTAAAGTTAATTGATGCCCCCTTCTCCACGCTGGCTGTCCAACCGTCAAAAACTACCGGTTCGATTTTTGGTTGGTCTACATACCAGGCATTGACGTTGTCTTTCGCTGATTTCAAAGGAATTGAAATATCAATTGGTTTCGACAGATCCACACTAACATTTTTACTGTTTAAAACTAAATTTGCAATCATTATGAATTCAATTTGAATAATTTGGAAGCAATACCATCGCTTAAGAATTTCCCTTTTTTTGTCACTTTTAATTTGTCATCTTCAATATACAATAATTGTTCTTTAATATATAAATCGGCCTGATCGAGAAGATATTTTTTAAAGTCGGTACCAAACTCCGATTGAATTTGGCCCATTGAAACACCCCAGATGGTACGCAATCCTGTCATCACAAATTCATTGTAGCGATCAGTCTGTGATAAATGCTCGATATCGCTGGGAAGATTATTCGTTTTCAATGCATTGATATATTTGGAATTATTACTGATATTCCAACTGCGTTGTTTTCCGTTGAAGGAGTGGGCCGACGGACCGATTCCCAAATAAGACTTTCCTCGCCAATAGGCCGAATTATTTTTACTGAAATAGCCTTCTTTCCCAAAATTCGATACTTCATAATGGTGATAATTGGCATTTTCAAGAGCATCAATTAGCAAGTAAAATTGAGCCTCCGACCTGGTTTCATCAATATCCGGAACTTTTCCATTTTTAATAAATGAGGCTAGTGCTGTTTTGGGTTCGACCGTTAGGGCATAACTTGATATATGCGGTAAATCATAAGACAAGGCCTTGTCAATATTCGCCTGCCATTGAGCATCAGTAGCATAAGGAATCCCATAGATGAGATCAATAGAGATATTATCAAAATAATGTCTGGCATCATCCAAACAACTGCTGGCCTCTTTAGCGCTGTGTGCCCGATTCATGAGCTTGAGGTCACTATCAAAAAAAGATTGAATTCCTATACTTAATCTGTTCACCTGAGATGCGGAAAGCTCCTTAATATAAGATTTTGATAAGTCATCAGGATTGGCCTCTAGCGTAACCTCCGGATTTTCAATGACCGAATAATTATCATGAACCGTTCGGATCAAATGATCGATCTCACCAACACTCAAAACACTAGGTGTTCCACCTCCAAAGTAAATGGTCTCAACGGGTTCATTGGGTAATTCCTCCCGACGTAACTTCAGCTCTTTATGCAATGCTTCCAGTAGTTCATCTTTCTTTTTTAATGAAGTTGAAAAATGGAAATCACAATAGTGACATGCCTGTTTGCAGAAGGGAATATGAAGATAAATGCCTGCGATAGTATTTTGATTAAATTATCTGATCTTATCTTGATTTTGCTTTACGAAGGCACTCCATCCCGAATAACTTTTACCTATGGTGACTTTATCGGCATTATAAAAGTGACAAACAGCTGCAGCTAAGCCATCTGTTGCATCAAGATTTTTAGGCAATTCTGTTAATCCCAATAAACTTTGCAACATTTTAGCCACCTGTTCCTTACTGGCATTACCATTTCCTGTAATGGCCATTTTGATCTTCTTGGGCGAATATTCGGTGATCGGGATTTCCCTTGACAAACCAGCCGACATGGCTACGCCCTGCGCTCTCCCAAGTTTGAGCATACTTTGAACATTCTTTCCGAAGAATGGTGCTTCAATAGCAATTTCATCAGGGTTGTAGGTGTCAATGAGCTCAAGTGTTCGCTCAAAAATTAATTTTAACTTTAAATAATGGTCGTCGTATTTTTTTAATTGGAGTTCATTGAGTTGCATAAAGTGCATTTCTTTTCCTACCACTTTGATAAGCCCAAAACCCATTATTGTTGTTCCGGGGTCAATCCCTAAAATAATCTTTTCTTTAACCATTAATCACAATTATAACAACCGCTTAAGGACACCGACACGCCAATTGCTGCGTATAGGAGGTCACCATTAAATGAATACCCATCAACTGCAGGATCGTACTTATCCTTACCTGACAGGCCCAGCGCATAAGAAAGGTCTCCAAATACTGAAACCGTCCGAGCTACACCGAAATGTA
>JABDLA010000139.1 GCA_013001965.1 Flavobacteriaceae bacterium
GAGATTTTTGAAGTCGGCAATATCCGAGCCCGCGTAAAAATGCGTTGCATCCTATCATATAAATTAAATCGGGGAATAGCATCGGTAAGCCCAATATTGGCTTCGAAGAAGGACTCGATATTTCCAATGTCCGTCCAATAGCCTTCATACTGATAGCTAACAGTTTTATGCGTGTCAATGGATTGAGGTATGATTTCTTTGCCAAAATCTATGGTATCCGGATTGTTCATCAGTTTGATCAAAAGGTCCCTGTTAAATATGTAAATTCCCATAGAGGCCAAATAATGGCGGCCTTGTTGCTTCATTTCTTCACCAACATCTGAGGTCCAATCTGGTAATAGGCTCTCATCCGGTTTTTCTATAAAGGAGGTAATCACATTTTCTTCGTTTGTCTTTAATAGTCCAAAAGAAGTGGCATCTTTCGCATTTACCGGTTGGGTTGCAATGGAAATTTCGGCCTTACTTGCTTCATGCTGCTCAATCATTTCATTGAAATTCAATTGATATAATTGATCGCCCGACAAAATCAAGGCATATTCGAAATCATGATTTAAAAAATGGTGCATACTTTGCCGTACCGCATCTGCTGTTCCCTGGAACCAATCTGTACTGGACATAGTTTGCTCAGCGGCCAGAACATCGACAAAAGCCGAACTGAAAAAACTAAAATGATAGGTATTCTTGATATGTTTGTTCAGCGAGGCCGAATTGAATTGCGTCAAAACGTACATGCGCTTAATATCGGAATTGATACAATTGGAAATTGGGATATCTACCAATCGGTATTTCCCCGCAATAGGCACGGCCGGTTTTGAACGTGTAGCTGTAAGCGGATAAAGTCTTGAACCCTGTCCACCGCCTAAAATTATTGATAAGACCTTTTCATTTACCATGCTATTGTATTAAAGATTTATATAATGATGCTACCTCCTTGGCGATTGCGCTCCAATCAAATAGTTCTTCAACCCGCTTTCTTCCGTTTTCAGCCATACTATTCCTAAGCTCGGGGTCATTGATTAATGTATTAATCCCCTGGGCGAGATCTCTTGAAAACCGATCCGGATCAATAGGCTCAAATGGCGCTTTATCCTGCTGGGTCACAGGAACTAAAATCCCGGTTTCACCATTAACAACCACTTCCTTGATCCCTCCAACAGCACTGGCCACAACCGCAGTTGAACAGGCCATAGCCTCAATATTGATAATGCCAAAGGGCTCATAAATTGATGGGCAACAAAATACATCGGCATGGGAATATAATTGAATAACAGCCTTTTTATCCAGCATTTCGGCAATCCAAATCACATTGTCTCTTTGCTCTTTGACTGTGGCAATGCTATCTTCCATTTCCTGAGCGATTTCCTTTGTATCGGGCGCACCTGCACATAAAACGATTTGTGTTTCCCGATCGATATATTTTATAGCATTAACCAGGTGAATAATTCCTTTTTGGCGCGTAATTCTGCCTACAAATAGCACGTAAGGTTTTGAGTTGTCTATTCCATAGAGATCCAGTGTAGCTGTAGAGGAAGTCTTTATATACTCCTTCAAATTAATACCATTATAAATGACCTTTACCCTATCGGGCTCAACATTAAAATACTTGAGTACATCGTTCCTGGTTTCGTCAGACACCGCGATGATAGCGTCGGCCATTTCAATGGCGGTTTTCTCTACCCATGAAGAGGCATCATAGCCTCTACCC
Organism: Flavobacteriaceae bacterium; assembly: GCA_013001965.1. Classification (GTDB taxonomy): domain Bacteria; phylum Bacteroidota; class Bacteroidia; order Flavobacteriales; family Flavobacteriaceae; genus JABDLA01. Next base: position 1,706 of record JABDLA010000139.1, read on the forward strand.
AATTGTTCGCGTTTCCATGGCCGAAGTGGTTCAAGTGAATGTGTTGTGATCACCAAAGGAGTTCCATAACACAGTTTGGTCAAGATTCCCGCGAATTGGGCATACCAGGTGTGACAATGGACAATATCGGCATCGATCTGATCTGCATTCATATGAATACAGGTGCTCAGGGTTTGTAAGACTGCTTTGAGCTGGCCGTCGGTTTCGTTAAAAATATCATTTTCGAAAGGATATCCCTTAACCTTTAAATTATCGGCTTGTTCGTTTTGATCACCAAAACTTCTGACATCGACCGATAAAAGCTTTGATAGTTCCTCAGCCAAATATTCAACATGCACACCGGCTCCACCATATACATATGGCGGGTATTCTCTAGTATAAAACAATACTTTCATAATTAAGGGTCTTGTGTGCCGGGCTTCTGAAGCCTTAAAAATAGTAATTTATAAAGGATTTAAATCTTCAGAATGTTATTTTATTATTAAAGTATTGATAAGTCATTTTCAAAGCATTATTTTAGATAAAAATTGCAGGAGTTGTAATGTCATTTCGAACAATACGACCATTAACTTAATTATAATTTTTAACATCTTATGAAAAAGATTCTCATTGTTAGTATTTGTTTGTTTGTAGTAAATTGTAAGTCCAATGCCCAGGACACCAAGGATGAAAAGGAATTTGCAGTAACGAAGACTGAAGCCGAGTGGAAGGCTCAGTTAAGTGATCTGGAATACTATGTATTGCGCGAAGAGGGTACTGAGCGTCCGTTCTCTAGTCCGTTGAACAAAATATATGAAGAAGGCACTTATGTATGTGTGGCCTGTGAAACACCGCTATTTGAAGGGAAGCATAAATTTGATTCGGGGACGGGATGGCCAAGTTTTGACCGTGAAATAAAAGGCAATGTTGCTTTTTCAACCGACTATAATATTGGTTATGCACGAACCGAAGAGCATTGTGCGGTTTGCGGTGGTCACTTAGGGCATGTGTTCAATGATGGCCCGCGTGAAACCACCGGAAAACGGCATTGTATTAATGGTGCTGCATTAAAATTTGTACCTTCAGATAAAAACTAAGCCGCTCAAATGAGAACCATATACTTCTTGATTTTACTATTTTGTACCTCCTCAATGGTTTCACAAAATGGAACACTGATCGTATTAAATAAATCTGACGATACCGCCGACCTGATCGATCTTAAAACAAAACAATCGGTTGCAACAATCCCAACCGGAAATGGGCCGCATGAGGTTGCTGTTTCATTCGATGGCACTCTGGCAGTAGTCACTAATTATGGCCGTGGCGAAGGCTGGCCGGGATCGAGCTTAACCATAATTGATATTGCAAATAAAAAAGCGATAAAAACAGTTCAGCTTGATTATAAAGCTCCACATGGCCTTGAGTTCATTACTGAAGACCAATTACTCGTAACCTGTGAAGCCAGTAAAAAACTGATCCAGGTAAACATTGAAACGGGACTGGTTGAAAAAGCCATTGATACCGATCAGGAAACCAGTCATATGGTCGTTTACGCCCCTATTTCAAATAAGGCCTTTGTGGCCAATATCCGATCAGGAAGTGTTTCTGTTATCGATCTTAACACAGATCAATTAGAAAAGATCATTAACACCGGTGAAGGGGCCGAAGGCGTGGCCTTAACTGCCGATGGAACATCTGTATGGATTACCAACAGAGCCGAGGATACCGTGAATGTACTGGATGTGAAAACCTTAGAAACGCTTGAAGAATTTACCTCGGAAAAGTTCCCAATTCGTGTAAAGACGACCTCAGATGGCAAATACGGACTTATATCAAATGCCCAATCTGGCGATGTAAAAGTCTTCGATGCTAAATCTAAAAAGTTGATAAAAACCATATCAATGAATGTGACGGCCCTTGAAAAAGAAGCATCTCGTTTATTTCAAGATTTTGATGATAGCCCGGTTCCTGTTGGTATCTTGATACATCCAAATAATACCTTTGCTTTCGTTGCCAATACTAATGCCGACATCATTACAATAATCGATCTCGAAACCCTGGAAATTTCTGGCCGTTTAACAGCCGGAAAAGAACCTGATGGCCTCGGTTTTTCACCTCTAATACTCAATTAAAGTGGATTCGTATTTAAATAGTATTATCAAACAGTTTGAATATTACAAGCTGCTTGGCGAAAAATCGTTTTCACAAATTTCTGAGGAAGATATCCATTGGACAAATAATAATGATGACAATAACAGTATAGCGGTTCTCGTCAAGCATATTGTCGGAAATATGTTCTCAAGATTTACAAATTTCTTAACGGAGGATGGCGAAAAGTCCTGGCGTAAGCGCGACCAGGAATTCATAGATACTTATGCTGATAAAACCGAAATGATCGCCTCCTGGAACGAAGGCTGGAACTGTTTGTTCGAAGCCATTAAACCGCTCACTTCTGATGATCTAGAGCAAATTGTTTATATCAGAAACCAGGGCCATACTGTTATTGAGGCCATAAACCGACAGTTAATGCATTATGCCTATCATATTGGTCAGATCGTATTGCTGGCCAAAATGAAAGCAGGGGATAAATGGAAGTCCCTTTCAATTCCTAAAGGAGAATCGACTACCTATAATGCTGATAAATTCAGCAATGAAAAAGGAAGAAGACATTTTACTGAAGACCTTTAATATTACGTTTAGGTTTCGTAAATTCGTAGCTTCTTAAATCGACTAAAAAAATACAGATGAGTAAATACGATATTATTGTTCTTGGAAGTGGTCCCGGAGGTTATGTAACTGCCATTCGTGCTTCACAACTGGGATTTAAAACTGCCATTGTTGAAAAGGAAAATCTTGGTGGCGTTTGTTTGAATTGGGGATGCATACCAACCAAAGCATTATTAAAATCGGCTCAGGTTTTTGAATACTTACAACATGCTGAAGATTATGGATTATCTGTAAAAGGTGCCGATAAAGATTTTGACGCCGTTGTACAGCGAAGCCGCGGTGTTGCTGATGGGATGAGTAAAGGCGTTCAGTTTTTAATGAAAAAGAACAAGATCGATATTATTGAAGGCTATGGAAAGATCAAAGCAGGAAAAAAGGTTGAAGTCGAAGGAAAAGATTATAGTGCCGATCATATTATTATAGCAACCGGCGCACGCTCTCGTGAGCTGCCTAGCCTTCCCCAGGATGGGAAAAAGGTAATTGGTTATCGTGAAGCCATGTCTCTGAAAACCCAGCCTAAAAAGATGATTGTTGTTGGCTCTGGAGCCATCGGTGTTGAGTTTGCCTATTTCTATAATGCGATGGGAACCGAAGTGACCATTGTAGAGTTTCTTCCGAAGGTCGTACCTGTAGAAGATGATGACGTATCAAAACAATTAGAGCGGTCATTTAAGAAAAGTGGAATTAAAATAATGACCTCTTCCGAAGTGACCAGCGTTGACACCTCAGGTGAAGGCGTTATGGCGACCGTTAAATCTAAAAAAGGCGAAGAAGTCATTGAAGCCGATATCGTTTTATCGGCGGTTGGCATCAAAAGCAATATTGAAGATATCGGACTGGAAGATGTTGGTATTGTCGTTGATAAGGATAAGATCATTGTCAATGATTATTATCAAACGAATATCCCAGGTTATTATGCCATTGGTGATGTGACTCCGGGCCAGGCTTTGGCTCATGTTGCTTCGGCTGAAGGTATATTATGCGTTGAAAAAATTGCCGGTCAGCATGTCGAGCCTTTGGATTATGGTAATATTCCGGGTTGCACCTATTGCTCACCTGAGATCGCTTCTGTTGGATTGACCGAAACGCAAGCCAAGGAAGAAGGTTACGATATTAAAGTTGGGAACTTCCCCTTTTCGGCTTCAGGAAAAGCGAGTGCAGCCGGAAATAAAGAAGGCTTTGTAAAAGTTATTTTCGATGCCAAGTATGGTGAATGGCTGGGGTGCCATATGATAGGTGCAGGCGTTACCGATATGATCGCTGAAGCGGTCTTAGGCAGAAAGTTGGAAACAACAGGACATGAGGTTTTAAAAGCGGTTCATCCGCATCCAACCATGAGCGAAGCTGTTATGGAAGCCGTGGCAGCTGCTTATGATGAAGTGATTCATTTATAGGAAACTTTCAAGAGCCAATTCATAACTCTGCAATCCGAATCCAATAATTATCCCTTTTGCGTTAGGCGAAATATAGGACTGATGCCTGAATTCTTCACGTGAAAAGGTATTGGAAATATGAACCTCAATTACCGGAGTATCAATGGCTTTAACGGCATCACCAAGACCAACAGAAGTATGCGTGTAAGCTGCCGCATTTAAAATGATCCCATCGTAGGTAAATCCTACTTCCTGAAGTTTATCAATTAATTCGCCTTCGATGTTCGACTGAAAATAATCGATAGAGACCTCTTTATACTTGTTCTTGATCTCTTCAAGAAATTCGGTAAAGGACAAGCTTCCATAGATTTCGGTCTCACGTGTTCCGAGGAGGTTTAAATTCGGACCATTAATAATCATTAATTTCTTCATGAAGCAAATGTATTACTTTAATTGCTAATCCAAATCTTCGTCTTGTTCCACCTTATCAAGCATAAGGCCGAGAGACAGGCTTAAAACAAAATGCCGTTGATCATTTAAATTTGAGACCACTTCAGAAATTCCGATCGTACCTCGTAATTGGGTGAAGATCGTTTCGTCAATAAAATATTGAAACCCAAAAGCGGCACTAATATCAATATCATTCACAAAAATGGAACCTTGTTCTTGTCCATCCACATCCAGATCATTACGAATATTAATTCCAATTTGAGGTCCTGCCTGCAATATCAACCCGTTAGTCACCTCATAGCTTGCTAAAAAAGGAAGATTAAAATAGTCGACTTTCGCTCTTACCTTTTGTCCGTTAAAATTCTGTCGGTAACCCTGAGCAGAATATAAGAGTTCGGGTTGAAGGGAAAATTGATCTGATATAGCAATATTGGCTAGGGCGCCAAAATGCGGGCCGAACTTAAATTCAAGGTCATCATTATTGGTAAATTTTGCGAGGTTCCCTCCTGCTTTGATCCCAAATTTTACGTTTTGAGCAAAGGAAAAACTTGAAATGATTAAAGAAAGTACTATAATATTCAATAGGCGATTCATTACAGATGGCATTGGTTTATAGGATAAAGTTAAAAAGAAAATTGAAATGACTAAATTCTTATGATTTTGAAGAGAGAAATAAAAAAATGGGGCCTTTGCCCCATTTTTTTAATTTATACCCGTGCTTGCATCATATTGGGTCGATTTTAATTATTTCCGGAATTATTTGGAGACAGATCGAATCTGTAGCCAATGGAAACCTGGATCACACTGTTTTTCCAATTTACACCTTCTGCTTCAAGGTCGGGATCATCATTGAGGTCGGTTAATCCTAAATTATATCGTGCATTAATATTTAGGCCATTTGCCAATTCATAGCCCAGTCCGAAATTCAGACCAATATCCGTACTCTTAACGAACTCTTTAACATCCACATCCGGTTCCCCATCTTCTTTGTCTTTGGCCGATAATAAAAATCCCACTTGAGGACCTGCCTGTAATGTCAATCCATTGGCCACCTCATAAGCGGCTAATACGGGCACATTGAGATAGTCTAAATTGACGGTTCCCGAAAATTGGCTTTCGCTATAATCTGCGCCCTGTCCCGAATAAACAATACCTGGTCGAATTGAAAATTTATCATCAATAGCCAAATCAGCTTCAACGCCAGCATGAAGTGCTATTTTAGCTTCCCAGCTGTCGGCCTCGTCCCCTACTACACAAGTAAAATTTGGACCGACAAGAACACCCATTTTTGTTGTGGCACAACTCGAAATTAGAAATGCTGCAAAAATTAAAATGATTGATTTTTTCATAATTATATAATTTATTGGTTAATAATCTATATAAAACATGACAGCCAAGTTCATAATAATCCCACTAAGATAAAGGTAGGCCAGTATGGACAATCAGGAAGAATCTGGTTCAATTACTGGTTAATGTGCCTATCAAATGTACAATAAATAATACTATTAAAATAGAATTCAAAGGTCTAAGCTGAATTGATTTTGCATAAAAAAAGGGGAAACTAATAGCTTCCCCATGTTTACAAAATATTATTTAGTCATCTGTATTCGCCTTTTT
>JABDLA010000140.1 GCA_013001965.1 Flavobacteriaceae bacterium
GATCATCATGTATGAACGATCGGATGGATTTATGATCATCCCGGGCGGATTTGGAACAATGGATGAGTTCTTTGAGATCACAACCTGGGGACAATTAGGGCTGCACCAAAAACCGATTGGCATTTTAAATATGAACGGCTATTATGATCATTTACTGCAACAGGCGGAGGTCATGGTCAAGCGTGGTTTTTTAAAGCAGACCAACCTTGATGCCATCGTTGTTGATCCTACGATTAATGGACTGCTGGAAAAAATGCATAATTACAAGCCAATTCCAACACCAAAATGGTTAAAGAAAGAAGCGTTATAATATGAGTATTGAGCAAACGATCTTAAAACTTCGTGAAGAACTTCGTCAGCATAATTATAATTATTATGTTCTGGACAATCCTACCATAAGCGATTTTGAATTTGACCAAAAGTTAAAGGAGCTTCAGAAATTAGAATCTGAGCATCCCGAATTTTTTGATCCGAATTCACCCAGCCAGCGTGTTGGCGGCGAAGTCACCAAGGATTTCAAGACGATTCAACATGATTACAGGATGTACTCCCTGGATAATTCATATAGTAAGGAAGATCTGTTGGATTGGGAAAAGCGAATTAAGAAAATTGTTGATGGCAACCTTCAGTTTAGCTGTGAACTAAAGTATGATGGTGCTTCTATGAGCCTGACCTATGAAAAAGGAAAGCTCTTACGCGCCGTTACCAGAGGCGATGGTATTCAAGGCGATGAGGTCACCGCCAATGTGAAGACCATTAAATCTGTTCCTTTACAACTCAAAGGCAATTATCCGGAACGCTTTGATATAAGAGGAGAGATCGTTCTTCCTATTAAAGGCTTTCAAAAAATGAATGAAGAACGGATTTCAAATGGTGAAGAGCCCTATAGAAACCCCAGAAATACGGCTTCTGGAAGTTTAAAGTTGCAGGATAGTGCCGAAGTTGCTAAAAGGCCATTAGAATGTCTCTTATATAGCTTGAAGGGTCCTAATTTAAATATCGAGACCCAGATTGAAGGATTGGAAAAAGCGAGGTCATGGGGCTTTAAGGTCCCTTCTGAAGCTAAATTGGCCAAATCTGTTGACGAAATCCTGGAATACGTGAATTACTGGGATAAAAACCGACACAGTCTACCATATGAGATCGATGGTGTTGTGATCAAGGTTAACAGTTTATTTCTTCAGGAAGAACTCGGATTTACAGCAAAGGCACCACGCTGGGCGATGGCTTATAAGTTCAAAGCCGAGCAGGTATCTACGGTCCTGAAAAGCATTTCGTACCAGGTAGGCCGCACAGGAGCGATCACGCCCGTTGCGAATCTTGAACCTGTTTTGTTGGCGGGAACCATAGTAAAGCGTGCTTCGCTTCATAATGCCGATCAAATAGAAAAAATAGACGTTAGGGTAGGAGATCATGTTTTTGTAGAAAAAGGAGGTGAGATCATTCCTAAGATCATATCGGTCGATCTCAGCAAGCGCGGAAAAGATTCGGCACCAACACAATATATTGACTATTGTCCTGAATGCTCAACTAAGTTGATCAGAAAGGAAGGCGAAGCCCAGCATTATTGTCCGAATTATACCGGATGCAACCCTCAAATTGTTGGGCGAATTCAGCATTATATATCCCGCAAGGCCATGGACATAGAAGGGCTTGGAGCAGAAACAGTGTCCTTGTTAGTTCAGGAAGGCTTAATTTCCGATTATTCCGATCTCTATGAGTTAAATCAATCACAGCTTATTCCTTTAGAACGAATGGCCGAAAAAAGTGCTGATAATTTGATCAAGGGTATAGAAGCATCGAAGGAAATTCCCTTTGAACGTGTCTTGTTTGCACTTGGGATCAGGTATGTAGGTGAAACTGTAGCCAAAAAACTGGCGAAGCACTATAAGACTATTGATGCGATCATAAATGCTTCTATGGATGAATTGGTTAATGTTGAGGAAATTGGAGATAAAATAGCAGAAAGTGTCAGGGAGTTTTTCGATTCTGAGGTGAATAGAGGCATTATAGAGCGTCTAAGACAATTTGGTGTTCAGCTTGAGATCTCAGCAGAAAAACTGGCACATCAAACAAATAAACTGCAAGGTCGTAGTTTTGTAGTTTCCGGTGTTTTTGAGTCTGTTTCAAGAGATGAGCTTAAAAAACTCATAGAAGATAATGGTGGAAAGGTCGGTTCATCGATCTCCTCAAAAACGAGTTTTGTTGTTGCCGGTGACAAAATGGGACCAAGTAAGCTTCAAAAGGCGAATGCCTTGGGAATCCCTATCATTGACGAGTATAAATTCAAGGAAATGCTTATTTAGAAGCACTCTAAATTAAGCTATTTCATCGATAAAACGCATTTTTTATCGATTAAAGTGATTTTTTTGTAATATATTTGCTTCATTATTAGAGGATTGATTAATGCAAAAAACGAAAATATTACTAGGTATTATTGCCACACTAGTGATCGCTTTTATTGGGTTCCGAATTTTTCAACAAGAAGTCATTGCTGATTATATACGACCAATAATTCTGCCACTGGTGACCTTATATTATATCATTGAGGGATATAATAGAAAGAGCTATTTCTTTCTTTTTCTCGCGGTATATGCCTTCGCTGATTTGTTTGGATTTTTCAACCAGATGGCCGAAGAATCTGAATTGGTAGATTCCCTGATGTATTTTGGATGTAACACCTTGTATATCCTGGCCTATATATTCCTTATTATGGAGGTCTATCAATCCATGAATCTTTCAAAGATATTAAGCCGATTCTTGGTGCATATTGTCATTTTGTTCTTACTTGATATATACTGTGTGATCCTGGTTTCCGAAGTAGCGATAAAAAGTGAAAACCTGGTAACTATTTATGATCATATTATCGAAATTGCCTACAACTCCGTGATAATGATCATGCTTACCGTAACCTTGATCAACTATTTATACCGTGATTCGAAGAAGGCAATGAACCTGTTATTAGGCGCATTATGTATTGTTTTTTCTGAAGTATTTCAGGTCGCTTATTTTTATGTATCCGAGATCAATGTTTTAAGTATAGCATATTCCGTCCTACTTGTTGTGGCTTTTACCTTCTTCTACATTCAGGTGAAAATGTCCTATGGGAACAATGAAGTCACTCTCTCGAGTCCGCCAATTGAAGAAGCCAAAGCTTAAATTTTCTTTCCTATTACAGGAATATCTTTTCTAAATCTATAAAGAAGGGTCAACCCCAGTAGAAATGTAACCACTGCCGTGATGAATAATACACCGCCATCATCCTTAACCTCAATCCCTAATTGAGTTAAGTGCATTAGTATGGCTCCAGACATGAGTCCGACAGTTAATAGTGCGCCTGCCCAAACTGTTTTGGGAATTAAAATCAGCATGCCTGCAATAAGTTCTAATATACCTATACCAATTCTTCCGTACGGTTCAAGGCCTACAGTTTCAAATATGTAAATACTATCTTCATGTCCGGTAAATTTAAAACGTAATGTTTGAATGAGAATAACTGCCACTGCAATGCGCAGGATCAAATAAAGATGTTGTTTTTTCATAATGGAAGGCGTATCGAATCTTTCATTTAGACGAATTTCCTTTTAAGGCTTACAGTAATTTTATACAATAATTGAAGTCCCTTTTCCCGCCTTGTTTTTATCTGAATCGAAAAAGAAGTCTATTCGCCCCAGGTAAAGCCCGTAACAGCCAACCTGATTTACCAACACATTTTTTCCTGATCGATTCTTCTCTATCGTAGGTTTCGGGAGGAAGGTATGGGTATGCCCACCGATAATAAGATCGATGTTTTCTGTTTGTCTGGACACCATCAAATCGCTAACCTTTTCATCATCATGCCTGTAGTGATACCCTAAATGAGAGAGGCAAATAACGAGGTCACATTGTTCATTTTCCTTTAATATGCGACTCATGTCTTGGGCGATTTCAATTGGATTTAAATACTTGGTTTCTTTATAAAGTGTTTGAATGACCAAACCATCAAGGTCTATTCCAAGGCCAAAAACGCCAATTTTTATGCCGTCCTTTTTAAATATTTTGTAGGGTTTGATGTGTGTGTCTAAAACTGTATTTGTAAAGTCATAATTGGCAGAGACAAAATCGAATTTAGCATGGGGCAGTTGCGCATATAGGCCATCAATACCATTGTCGAAATCATGATTACCGAGGGTCGCAGCATCATACTTAAGCATACTCATGAGCTTGAATTCAAGTTCACCTCCGTAATAGTTAAAATATGGAGTGCCCTGGAAAATATCGCCGGCATCCAGCAAGAGGGTATTCGGATTTTCGGTACGAATAGATTCTATTAAACTTGCACGTCTGGCCACACCCCCTTTATTCGCATTTCGACCGTCATTCGGTCCGAAAGGATCAATATGACTATGAACATCATTGGTATGTAGAATGGTGATCTTTGTGGAAGTTTTCGAAGAAAATGATTGCATACTTAGTCCGCCAAGTGTTACCAAAGCCGTTGTTGCTGCTGACTTATTTATAAACGCTCTTCGTTTCATCCTAAATTTAATTTACTTTAATAAATCGGTCATCAATAACCGGGTTGATGGTGTCGGTCTTCATAAAATAATCCATCAATGCATTTCTAACTTTATAATCAAGGACATAAAGGCTATCTCCTTTTTGCAGAAATTCATCCATATTTCCGCCGCCATAGTACAAATAGTCATAGGTGACCACATAATAGGACTTATCATCTTCTATCGCCTCACCATTGATCGTAGCTTCTAATAAATTAAACTCCTGATCGACCTTTATTTTTAATCCGCCAATGGGATTTGCACGTTCAGCCTTAATCAGATAATCAATAAGCTCATGCATAATAATACCTTTAAGTTTCACGACAACAAGAATATTTTCGAATGGTAATATTTTATAAACAGAGCGTTTGGTAATATCACCTTCAGAAATAATGGAACGGATGCCGCCATGATTTAGTAAAACGACATCAATATCATTTCCTGTCCTGGATTTAAAAATGGGGTTGCCCTGCTCATAAACTGCCTCTACCAGTAAATTCCCTATGGCTGTATTTAATTCACCATCAGTTTTAGAATAGGTCTTAGGCGCGTAAGAAATAACACTATCCAGGTTACTGTTCACATGCTCCCGATACGGGGCCACAAAGTTTTCAATGGCCGGGACATCATTTAAACTATCGTTGATTTCTAAGCGACTGCCTTCAATTCGTGTTAATTGGGATTCTGATCTGCATCCGAATAAAACATTGATGATAATTAAGAAATAAAAATGTTTATAATTCATAAAATAAGTCATAAGATGGCATCAAATATCATGAGCTTGTTTAGTACATTTGTAGAAACGCATAAAGATAAATGTTTTTAAAACGATTTCGGGAAAAATCAAATCAAAAATACATCGAAAAGATTTTAAATTCGGAAGTTAGGAATGTCCATAAGAATAAGGTAGAATCTGTTGGCGTCATATTAAATAATGATGAATTCAAGAATCTGGATCAAATGCGGCTGATGCTTAAAAACGTTGGAATCAAGGATAACAAGGTCAAATTCATTTCCTTTATTGAAGATGAAAAATCAAAACCGAACTCCTGGGACGCTTTTTTTAATCCGAAAGATTTCGGATGGAAAGGCAAAATCAATAATGTGGAACTCCAGGAATTTATCAATACCGAATTTGATGCATTGATAAGTTATTTCAACCATGATATCCCTGAATTAAATTTTGTGACGGCATTGTCCAGAGCCAATTTTAAAATAGGTATTTCTAATCATGATCCTCGGCTTTATGATCTCATCATCGATATCGAAACCAAGCATTTACATGTGTTTCAAAATGAAATTCTTAAATATTTAAAAGTACTTAATAAAATTTAGCATGAATGCTTTAATAGGAACAGGAGTAGCATTAGTCACCCCTTTTAATGAAGACCTCAGTGTTGATCATGAGGCTTTGGCGAGAATCGTAGAATACAACATCGAGAATGGAACGAATTACCTCGTTATTAGCGGTACCACCGGAGAAAGCGTGACCATTAATAAAAAGGAAAAACAACAGATCGTCGAAAAGGTAAAAACGGTAAATAACAGACGGTTACCATTGGTTTTAGGGATTGGTGGAAACAATACGGGAGCGGTGGTTGAAGAATTACAAAGCACCGACCTTTCTGATTTTGCCGCTATACTTTCTGTGGCCCCTTATTATAGCAAGCCAACCCAGGAGGGACTATATCAACACTTCAAAGCAGTTTCCGCCGCATCTCCAATTCCGATTATAGTGTACAATGTTCCGGGCAGAACCTCAAAAAATATGCTGCCGGAAACGACGCTACGCCTGGCAAGGGATTTCGATAATATAGTAGCCGTAAAGGAAGCCGGCAATCACACACAACAATATTTAGAGCTTTTGAAGAACAAGCCTGAGGATTTTCATATCATTTCAGGGGATGATGATCTTGCCTTAGGTGCAGTCCTCGCAGGTGGCTCGGGCGTAATTTCGGTCATTGGACAAGCCTTTCCGAATGAATTTTCAACAATGATCAATTTAGGTTTGGAAGGCGATGCCAAGGCAGCCTATAAACTGCATTATCAACTTATGGATTTAACGAGTCTTATTTTCTCCGAAAATAATCCCGCAGGAATCAAAGCGGTTCTTCAGGGATTGAATTTATGCAGCTCCCAAGTGAGACTGCCTTTAGTTGAAGCCACAGACGAACTAAAAGAGCGCATTCATACGGCCATTTCAGCTTTAAAAAGTTAAATTTTACTAAAAGCCTTCAACCGCTGGAAAAAGCATTCTATTTTAGTCGAGAATAATAGTTTTTAAAATACGTTATAAATACTTACTTTTGCATCCT